>NZ_JAPYJX010000009.1:0-147692 GCF_027257105.1 Corynebacterium faecium | reverse complement strand
GACAACCGCGCATGCTCGAGCGATGGAAAACTCGTGAGCGTCCGTGAGGGCAACCACCACAGCGGCTTTCGCCGCGGTGGACAGCTCACCGTCACGGACGTCGTCTTTTCCCCGCGACTCACCATCGCTCATGAGCACTTGAATAATGGCGTCTTTGACCGTTTCCCGGTCGCGCATCTCAACAACGAGCTTTTTCAGCTCGTCCATGTCACTGGGTAAATCAGCGATATCGTCTATCGGCCCAGGCCCTGGCAGCCACTCGTTGACTGGCCGGGGTGGCCGTTTCGCATCGGCTGCCTCATCGACTCGCTGCTGCTGATGGTTGCGTTGGACTTTGCGGTGTTTGCTCACGCGTTCCATTGTCGCCGCATAGGCCTCGTCGAATGTCATCGACGCTGCCGAATCGCGTTCGTCATCGTCGGGCCAATACCGCTTCGTCCAGGTCAGTGCCGCGGTGTCGTGGACATCGAACTCTACAGCGATGTCACGCACTGTCGCCTGCGAGGTCAATCTGCGTGCGACAACTTTTGCGATGGTCTCAGCGTCGTAAGCGCGTCGCGCACCGTCAAAGGACTGGCCGCGGCGCTTGGCCGCAACCCAGTTGCCGACCGTCGCCACCGACGGTCGGCGACCACACGCGTGTTCAGCCCAGTCGCAGACCTCACGGGCAGACAAACCGGCCAAAAACCTCTCAACCGCACCAACGCGGATATCAGATGGAAAACCTGCGGGCATCGGAATACCTTCCAGCCCCCAACACTCCAACTTTTTGTCCGCGCTCCCTTTATAGCGTGGTAGCCGGTTGTAGGTAGCCGGTTTAGCGGTGGGGGTGAGCAGGGGGCGGCGAGGCAGGGCCGGCGGCGAGGATCGGAACGTGGACCGGCGGGCGCACCAAGGCGCACCGCCGCGCGCCCAAACCCCTACTGCAGCGCCGACGTCAGCTTCATCACGTTGTCCACGTACCGCCGGTACCAGGGCCTGCGCGCCCACCGCTCCAGCGTCAGCTCTCGCGAGACGGCCTGGTAGTTCGCGCCCAGCTGCTCCAGCGCCGGCAGCAAAGCGCCGGACGCGACGAGCAGGGAGGATTCGTAGTTCAGCGAGAACGAGCGGATGTCCATGTTGGAGGACCCGAGCACGCCGACGGCGCCCTCGCGCCCGGGATCGGCAAGCACGAACTTGGTGTGCAGCACGTACGGGGCGGGGAATTCCCAGATGCGCACCCCGGCTTCCAGCAGCGCCTCGTAGTACGCGGACTGCGCGTGCTGCACCATGAACTGGTCGGCCTTTTCGCCGACGAAGAGGTCCACGCGCACGCCGCGGTAGCACGCGGAGGTGATGGCCTCCAGCAGCGATTCCTCGGGCACGAAGTACGGCGAGCACAGCGTGAGCTGCTCTTTCGCGTTGTGGACGATGGAGTTGAACATGCGCAGGTTCGGCTCGGTGAGGTATCCGGGCCCGGAGGGGACAAGCTGGAGCACATCGCCTGTCGACGGCTCCGCCACCCCCTCACCAGCCCCAGCACCGGAACCAGCCACCACGTCGAGCGTCTCGCCGGATTCGGTGTACCAGTCCACGGCGAACATGGACTCGACGGACTCCACGATCGGCCCCTCCAGCTCCACGAAAGCGTCGACCCACTGGCGCCCGGCCTTCACATGGCCGGGCATGAGGTAGCCGCGGTCGATGAGGTTGAACGAGCCGACGAACGCCACCTCAGAGTCGATGACCACCACTTTGCGGTGGTTGCGCAGGTCGGGGCGGCGCCAGCGGCCGCGCAAGGGAGCTAGGGGCAGCATCATGTGCCAGTCCACGCCGATGTCGGTAAGCCGCTTCTTCAAAGCCCGGAAGCCGGGGTATTTGGCGGAGCCGATGTGGTCGAAAAGCAGCCGCACGTGCACGCCCCGCGCCACGGCGCGCTGCAGCGCCCGGAACACCACGTCCGTGGTGTCGTCCCAGGCGACGGCATAGATTTCGATGGAGATGGTGGCGGATGCTTCGTCGATAAGCTTGGCTATCCGCAGCATCGTTTTGCGGTAGTCCGCCCACAGCGCGCGCACCTCGCCGCGGACGGCGGGGTAGCCGGTGAGTTCGCGGTTGAGGCGCACCAGCGAGGCGGTTTCGGGCGGCAGGCGCGCGATGGTGCCGTCTGGGCCCGCCCACGCCCCGTCGAGCATGCGGCGCGCCTGGACTTGGATGCGGTGGCGGCGCCGCGAGACGAACGTGGAGCCGAACAGCAGGTACAACGGCAGGCCCACAACCGGCAGGAGCAGGATCAGAAGCAGCCACGCGTTGGCTGAGGACGGCTTGCGCCCGCCGGGCACCACGCCGATCATCACGAATTTGATGGCGTAGTCCACGACCATGGCCGCGAACTGCCACCAGGAAAGATCCAGGCTCATCGCACCTCGTCGTAGGCCAGGCCGCGGGTGTCGTAGTCCACGATCACGGGCGCGTGGTCGGACGCGCCCTTGCCCTTGCGCTCCTCCACGTCAACGAACGCGCGTTGGACCCGGTCGAACATGGGCTTGGTGGCCAGCTGGAAGTCGATGAGCATGCCCTCGTTCTTCTGAAAGCGCATGGCTTTGTAGTCCCAGAACGTGTACTGCTGCTCGTGCGTGACCTCGTGCAGCCCGGCCTCGATCAGCATCTGGAACGCGGCTCGCTCCGGCTCGGTCACGTGGGTTTTGCCCTCGAACCAGGCAACGTCCCACACGTCCTCGTCGCGAGGCGCGACGTTGAAGTCGCCCATGTACACCTGCAGCTCGCCGGGCTGCACCTGGTCGGCCAGGGACCAGAGGAACTGCAGCTTGTAGTCGTAGTGCGGGTCGCCGATTTCGCGGCCGTTGGGCACGTACAGGCTCCACACGTCCACCCCGCCGCACACAGCACCAACGGCGCGCGCCTCCACCGACGGGTCGCCCTTCTTGGCAAACGCGGGCTGGCGCTCGAAGCTGTCGCGGACGTTGTCCAGCCCCACGCGCGAGGCGATCGCCACGCCGTTCCACTGGCTGACCCCGACGTGCGCAACCTCGTAGCCTTCGGCTTCGAAGGTGGCGTAGGGGAACTTGTCGTCCGCGGTTTTGGTTTCCTGCATCGCCAGCACGTCCACGTCCTCGCGTTCGAGGAAGGCGGCGATCCGCTCGGCGCGGGTGCGCACCGAGTTGACGTTCCATGTGGCGATTCGCATGCGGCCTAGCCTAGCGCCAGCCGCCTACGGTGGTGCTCCAGCGCCCCTTCGGGCACATTGCCTATCGACGCCACACCAAAGGCCTCCCCCGCAACCCAGACAATCTGCTCGTCCTGGAGCTCCCACGCGCGATCGAGCACCTTCAGCGCCGGTTTGCCGATCCGCTCCGGGATGACCAGCCGCACCGGCAGGCTCCGCTGGTCGTAGAAGGACCGGATGGTGTCGAGAGGCAAGGGCTCGAAGCCCGCCGAGGGGCCGAGTGGGACTGCGGAGTTGGCCTGGTCGGTGTCGCCCACGCGCATGAGCCAGCCGCCGGCCCATTCGGATTCGCGCACGTCGAGGCGGTCTGCGAGGCGTTTTTCCAGCCCGCGGATTTCCGAGTTGCGCACGGTGCGCGGGGAGAGCTTCTTGATGATGTGCAGGTCCGTGACCTCGATCGCTTCCTTGGAGGAGGGGAAGCCGCCGACCTCCTGCGGGCGGATCACCAGCGGGTCGAGGCTGAGCACGTGTCCGATGATGTCGCTGGCGTGCTCGCCGCGGCGCTGGCGCACCACGACGCGATCGCCCACCGCCACCTCGTCGGAGCGGAAAATGCGCGACACGTCTACTTGCGGGCGCCGCGCGGGCGGATCGCGCCGGTGAGCACCAGGGCCGCGCCGATCATCAGCGAGAGCATGCCGATGGCGATCAGGGCGCGCATCGGGGTGCCGGTGTCGGCGAGGTCGTCGTCGCGTTCGTCATCGTCCTCGGTCGTGGTGGTCGAGGAGGTCTTCGACGTGGTGGACGACGAGGAGGTGGTCGAGCTAGAGGTCGCCGACGTGGTGCGGTTTTCCATCACCGAGCGTGCGGAGCTGCTCGACGACGTCGTGGAGGACGAGGTAGTCGTTTCTGCGGTGGTGGTCGTGGATGTGTCGGTGGTGGTGGACGAGGAAGAGGTGGTCGACGAGTCGGTGGTGGTGGTCTCCGTCGTCGTGGTCTCCGAAGTGGTGGTTTCGTCGGTGGAGGTCTCGGTGTCCTGGAAACGCTCCACGCTGTGGGTCACCTCGGGGCCGAACGCGGGGGAGGTGCTGGCCTCGGCAGTGCTGGTCGGTGTGGTCTCAGTAGTGGTGGCCGGGGTGGTGATGACGGCTGGGGACGTCGACGGGGTGGTCGGCTCCTCGACCACCGTCGGTGTGGTCGCCTCCTCCGCATCGCGCGTGCGCTCCGCGCCGGGGATGCCGAACACGATCGGGGCGTCGCCGGTTTCGGAGCGCTCGAACGCGTCAATGGCGGTGGTGCCCAGGATCCCGCCGAGGCCCTCGATGGGGGCGGGCACGACCACGGGTTCGTCGTCAGGCAAAAGCTCCGAGCGCAACTGGCGCACACCCGCGCGCTCGCGCTTCAGCGCCGCAGCCGCCTCGTCGAAGGTGGCCTTCTCCTCCTTGGTCAGGCCGTCTTCGGCGGCTTCCTCGCGCAGCTCGGCCAGCTCGTCGGAGGCCGCGATGAGCTCCTTGCGCCAGGCGATGAGCACGTCTCGCACCTCGTCGTCCGTCTCCGCGCTGTTGATCGCGGTGATGGAGGTCTCGTGGGTGGCGGAGACGTCGTCAAGCAATTGCTCAACTGGCTCCGCGGGCGTCGCCGGAGCGAGGGTGAGCGACGCGGCGGTGATGGCGGCGGGGATACGCATGGCGGATATCTTAGCGCGTTAATCGTCGTGGCCGAACGGATCTTCGTCCGTGCCCGGAAGCCAGGTGTGGCCGGCTTCCTTCCAGCCGTTGTCGCGGATCACGCGCTTGGCCTCCTTCTTGTAGCGGCCCGTGAGCACGTCGGTGTACAAAAAGCCGTCCAGGTGGCCCGTTTCGTGCTGCAGGCAGCGGGCGAAAAAGCCGGTGCCCTCGACCTCAATCTCGTTGCCGTTTTCGTCCAGGCCGGTCACTTTCGCCCAGTCCGCGCGGCCGGTGGGCCAGCCGTAGCCCGGCACGGACAGGCAGCCTTCGTCGTCCTCGCCGGTGTCGGCGGGCATGGTCTTGGGGATCTCGGAGGTCTCCAGCACCGGGTTGATCACGGTGCCGCGGCGCATCTGATCGCCGTCCGGGCAGTGATAGACGAAGATGCGCAGCGGCACGCCGATCTGGTTGGCGGCCAGGCCCACGCCGTGGGCGGCGTCCATGGTTTCGTGCATGTCGGCGATGAGCTCCTGCAGCTCCTCGACGGGCTGCGTGACTTCCTTGGTCGGCTCGTGCAGCACCGGGTCGCCGTGGATAACGATGGGTCGGATGGTCATGCCAATATATTAGGCATGCTTTCAGAGACCGACCTTTCCGTGCTCCGCTTCGCCGCGCGCGCCCCCAGGTCGATCGGCGCGCGCGAGGATGCGGTGCGCGCTGAGCTGGGCATGCAGCCCATCCGCTACTACCAGCATCTCAACCGGTTGCTCGACTCGCCCGATGCGCTCGCAGCCGAGCCCCAGCTGGTGCGGCGTTTGCAAAGGCTTCGCGACGACCAAAGGTCCCCCAACCTCTAGTTCAGGTTTACGGTGTGTTGCGCCTGGATTCCGGGGCGGTGTGGTTAGAGTTGCCGATGTGACTAACGACAACTATGGCAACAACCGTCCCGACTCCGACTCCGAGTTCGAGCCGGGCTCCGGCTCCACGCGCTACACCGGCAACTCCGACTCGTTTGGCGGCGCGTACGACGAGGCTTACGACGGCTCGTACGCTGCCGAGCCGATCGACGCCGAAATCGTCGACGACACCGAGTACCGCGGCGCCCACCGCCGCGACGACGACTCCGAGTACATCGAGGACGTCGATTACGGTGCCGCCGGTGCTGCCGGGGCGCGCGACCGCTCGCGCAACGCCGACGACGCTATCTACGAGGAGCCCTACGACGACGCCTACGGGGACGATTACGAGGCAGAGCCGAAGGAGCGTCGTAAGGCAGCTGCTGCCGACGGCGCTGCGTCGGGCGGCCTGCCGAAGCGCGGCCTGGCGATGATCCTGATCGCCGTGGCGGCGCTGCTGGCGCTGTGGGGGATTTGGAAGATGACCCAGGACGACAAGGGCGGCGACGGCGAGGGTGCCGCGCCGACCTCGTCGACCGTGGTGGGCTCCTCCGCAGCCGTCCCCGCCGGCGACGGGGCTGGTCAGAACGGCCAGGGCGCTGACGGCGCTGGTCAGGGTGCCGAGGGCCAGGGCGGCGCAGCAACGGGCGCCGATCAAAACACCCAGACCACCGACGGCCAGCCGGCCCAGGATCCGAACGCCCAGGACCCGAACGCCCAGCGTCCGGAGGGCGCCGAGGGCCAGGGCGAGAACGGCCAGCCTGCACCGGCGCCGGCACCGGCGGGCGCGGGCCTCGACAACGCGTCGGCCCAGGTGTACGTCTACAACAACTCCGGCACCCCGGACCTGGCCAGCCGCACCGCGGACCAGCTGAAGGGCCAGTACAACGTCGCCAACAGCTCCAACGACGCCGCGGTGATGAACATGCCGGAGCAGGTCTACGGCGTCTTCCCGGAGACCTACGTCTTCTTCGACCCGGCCGTCCCGGGCGCCGAGCAGGTGGCGGCAGACATCGCCCGTCGCGTCGGCGGCGCCGCCCGCGCGAAGGGCGACCTCCCCGAGGGCGCGACGAGCATCCCTGAACAGGCGGCAAACAACAGCGCCGCCGTGGCGGTGGTCCTGGCGGGATAGCCCCGCGCGCCCAGAGCGCCCCCTCCCAAAAACCGGCTACCTAGAACCGGCTACCAAGCGAAAATCAAGCTGGTAACCGGTTCTAGGTAGCCGGTTTCGGCGCATGGACGGGAGCGAGCCGGCGTTGGTGGCACGGCGGTGCGTGAACAGAGACCACCCCGCGCATATAAACCCGCCTCCGGCACCCGCCCCAGCCGCCGCAGAGGATAGGCTCGTCCATTATGGATCCATTCCGCGATTTTGCCAGGTCCGACGGCCCCACCCTCGGCGTCGAGTGGGAGATTTGCCTCGTCGACCCGGTCACGCGCGACTTGGTGCCCCGCGCCGCCGAGGTGATCGAAGAGGTGCAGGCCCGCCACTCGGACGTCCACCTCGAGCCGGAGTTCCTGCAGAACACCATCGAGTTGGTCACCCCGATCTGCGCGAACACCAAAGAGGCCATCCAGGCGCTCCAGCGCGACCTCAACGCCGTCAAGGAGGTCGCCGACGAGATGGGCCTCAAGCTCTGGGCAAGTGGCGGCCACCCGTTCTCGGATTTCCGCACGAACCCGCTGAGTCCGAAGCACACGTACGAGGAGATCGTCAACCGCACGCAGTACTGGGGCCAGCACATGCTGCTGTGGGGCATCCACTGCCACGTCGGCATCAGTCACGAGGACAAGGTGTGGCCGATCATCAACGCGGTGATGACCAAGTACCCGCACCTGCTGGCCATTTCCGCGTCGAGCCCGGGTTGGGACGGCATCGACACTTCTTATGCGTCGAACCGCACGATGCTGTACCAGCAGCTGCCCACCGCGGGCATGCCGTATCAATTCCAGAGCTGGGACGAGTGGGTCGGTTTCATGCGCGACCAGCAGACGTCGGGCGTGATCAACCACACGGGCTCGATGCATTTCGACGTCCGTCCGGCCGCGAAGTGGGGCACCGTCGAGGTGCGCATTTCGGACGCCACGAGTAATCTGCGCGAGCTCGCGGCCGTCGTGGCGCTGACGCATTGCCTGGTGGTCCACTACGACCGCATGCTCGAGCGCGGCGAGAAGTTGCCCACGCTGCAGCAGTGGCATGTCGCGGAGAACAAGTGGCGCGGCGCCCGCTACGGCATGGACGCCCTAGTGATCACGAGTCGCGACACCGACGAGGACTGGATCAAAAACGAGTTGCAATTGCTTATCGACGAGCTCACGCCCGTCGCCGCCGACCTCGATTGCGTCGACGAGCTGAACTTGGTCCGCGAGATCATCGAGCGCGGCGCCGGCTATGAGCGCCAGCGCGCGATCTACCAGCGCACCGGGGATTGGAAGGACGTCGTGGACGCAACCTGCGCGGAGATGTGGGAGCTCAGCCTTTAGGGTTGACGCGCCGCGGGTGGTAGCTGGCGGGGCGGTCGTTGCGGGTGAGCTGCTCGTCGTCGCCGTAGAGGCCTTCGCGTCGCGCGATGCGGCCGAGACGCTGCGCGGTGACGGGGCTGGTCATCAGGGCGAATATCACGAGCAGCACCATCATGCCGATGTCGCCGCGTTCGTGCACGCTGAATTCCTCGGCAGTGACCACGCGGATGATGGTGCCGGTGATCATCAGCACCAGGCCGGTGGTTTGGGGTTTGGCGATGGCGTGCACGCGCGCCAGGGTGGAGTTGAACCGGGCGGTGCCCACGGCGGCGGAGAAGACCATGAACGCGCCGGGGAGGATGAACACCAGCGAGATGATGTCGGAAATCATAGGGAACCGTCCCTCTTGCGGAAGCGGGCCACGGACAGGGTGGCGATGAAGCCGAGCAGGGCGATGACGATCATGACGTTGACCACCGTGGTGTCCAGCGTCCAGCAGATGTACAGGGCGAGTGCGCACTGGAGGGAGGCGGTGATGCCGTCGTTGGCCAGCATGCGATCCATGGAGTCGGGGCCGACGATGGCCCGCCAGGCGAAGATGAAAAATCCGGCCACCAGGAACACGGCGGCCACGGTGAGGCAGACGGTGTAGGCGGTGCTGTGCATGTCAGCGGCCTCCTTCGAAGATGGCGATCATTTGGCGCTCCAGTTTCTGCACGTTGGCGATTTCGCGGGCGATGGCGGCGTCGCCTTCGGCGTCGAGGACGTGGATGGTCCATTCGCGGTTGGCCAGGTCGATGTCGGTGACGGTGCCGCCGGGCTGCAGGTTGTAGGCGCAGGTGGCCAGGTACAACACCAGCTCGTTGCTCAGGCGCATCGGCACGCGCAGCACGGCGTTGCGCGGCTGCGGCGCGCGGCGCAGGGACAGCCACGCCACCTTCGCGGACGCCACGAGCAGGTCGAAGAACCACTCGGCCACAAACGCGATGAGCTTGAGCCAGTTGACCCGGTTGCCGCTGCGCGGCACCGGCGGCAGGGGCAGCGCAAGCACGATGAGCAACCCCAATCCCAGCCCGGCGACGAGGTTGCCCCAGCTGAGCTGGCCCATCAGCAGGATCCACATGAACGTCAGCCACGCCACGGTCAGCGGGCGGAAGCGGTGGGCGATTCCGGCAAACATCAGCGGCTCACCTCGTTCGATTCAGCGTCCGCGGGCTCCGGCACGACCTCGGTGGTCACGCCGGTGCTGGTGGGCCCGGCGGGGCGGGACGAGTCCCTGTGTTCCAGGGAGTCCCGGCCGCCGCCGGCGCTGGTCTGTTCGCGGAAAGCATCGAGGTTGCGTGTGGGGGCCGAAGGGTCGTCGATAAGCACGGCGCTTCTGTAGATGGACAGGTCCTGGGCGGTTTGCGCGGCGCGGTCCGTGATGCTGGAGATCGGGCCAGCGAGGAACGTGATGCTTGTCGACGCAAGCACCAAGAACGCGGTCGACAAAAGCATGCCGGTGGGCACGCGGCCGACGTCGTCGCGGTCGCCGGAGGAGACGGTTTCGTCGCGCGCGGCCAGATTGGCGGGGCGCGCCAGGACGACGTCGCCTTCGGGGGCGTCGGCGCGGTCGCGGAGGAAGCCCTTGGACCAGACGTTCATCATGGCGTAAAGGGTGAGCAGCGAGGTGATCACCGCGCCGCCGATGAGCACCCATGCCAGCCATGAGCCGTCTTCGGCGCCGGCCTGGATGAGCATGACCTTGCCCAAAAAGCCGGAAAACGGCGGGATGCCGCCCAGGTTGAGCGCGGGGATTAAGTAGAGCAGCGCAATCACGGGCGCGGTGTAGAGCAGCGAGCCCAAGCGGCGCAGCTGCGCGGAGCCCGCCTGGCGCTCCACCAGGCCCACCACCAGGAACAGGGAGGTCTGCACCAGAATGTGGTGCACGGCGTAGAAGATGGCGCCGGACAGGCCCGCAACGGAGCCGAGGGCGACGCCAAAGATCATGTAGCCGATGTGGCTGACCAGGGTAAACGACATCAGACGTTTGATGTCGTTTTGGGCGATCGCGCCCATCACACCCACGATCATGGTCAAAAGCGCAATGACCATCAGCGTGGAATCCAGGGCGCCGTCGGTGAACACGGTGGAGCGCACGCGGATAAACGCGTAGACGCCCACCTTGGTCAACAGCCCGGCGAACACGGCGGTGACGATGGAGGCAGCGGTGGGGTAGGAGTCCGGCAGCCACGCGTCCAGCGGGAAGATCGCCGCTTTGATGCCGAAGGCCACGATGAAGGTGGCGAAGATGGCGGCGCGGGTGCCGTTGGGCAGCTCCTCCATGCGGATGCCGGCCTGCGCCATGTTCACGGTGCCCACCGACGCGTACACCAGCGCGAGGGCGAACAGGAAGACCATGGACGACGCCATGGAGACCATGACGTAGCCGATGCCGGCGCGCACGCGCTGCGGGGACGCGCCCAGGGTGAGCAGCACGTAGGAGGCCACCAGGAACACCTCGAAGCCGACGTAGAGGTTGAACAGGTCGCCGGCGAGGAAGGACAGGTTCACGCCCATGCTGAGCAGCATGTAGGTGGGCAGGAAGACGGCGACTGGGTCGTCGTCGTCGCCGTCGCGAAGCCCCTGCGAGATGCCGTACCACATCACCGCGAACAGCACGATGGAGGAGACGAACAGCATGATCGAGCTCAGCCGGTCCGCCACCATCGTGATGCCCACCGGCGCGTCCCAGCCGCCCATCTGCACGGTCTGGATGCCGTGGGTGTCGGCGACGATGATCATCACCGCGGCGATCACGGTCAGCGCCGCCAGGGTCCCCAGGGCGATGAAGCGCTGCAGGTTCACGCCGCGGAACAGCACGATCAGCCCGGCGGCGAACGCGGGCAGGATGATCGGCATAACGATCATGTACGGCATCGCGGGTAGCACCCAGTCGGCGAAGGCCATGAAACTATTTCGCATCGTGGCCTCCCTTGACTTCCTTCACCGGGTCCTCGAACGGCTTGGGGCCGAACTCGTCGCCGGAGGGGCTGGCCTTGCCGGTCTGCGCGTCGTCGGACTTGTCGCGGTCCGGGGAGGCGGACTTCGGCCGCGCGGCGATTGCGCGATCCTCCTCGTCCCGCTCCACGATGTCGTCGGTGCGGTAGCGGTACTGGCGGTAGGCCAGGGCGAGCATGAACCCGACCATGGCCATGGAGATCACAATCGCGGTCAGGATCATCGCCTGCGCCAGCGGGTCCGCGCTGTCGGCGGCCGCTTTGGAGTCGCGCCCGATGATCGGCGGGGAGCCGGCGGGCCCGCCGGACTGCAGAAGCAGCAGGTTGGCACCGTTGCCGATCAGGGTCACGCCCATGATCATGCGGGTCATGGACTTGTCCAGCATCAGGTACACGCCGCACGCGATCAGCACGCCGGAGCCGATGAGCAGGAACAGGTTCGCTTCCATTTACTCGCCTCTCCTTTCGCGTTTGCTTATGGACGATCCGCTGGCCGCCGCCGCCCTGCGCTCGTTGTAACGGGCTCTGCGGTTCCTGGACATGAGCCTGCGGCGTTGCTCGTTTTTGGCCTGCAGCTTGCGCGCGCGGTCGCGGGCGCGCTGCTTTCGAGTGTCCTCCTCGCGGTCCAGGTAGGCGCCCATGGAGGCCAGCACGTGCATGATCAGCCCGACGACGATGATGTAGACGCCCGCGTCGAAGACCAGCGCCGACGGCACCGTCACCTCGCCGATGAGCGGGACGTCGAACTCCGCGTACGAGGAGGTCAGCGGCGGCATCCCGAAGAACATCGGGGCGACCGCGGCCGCGGTGGTGAACATGATGCCGATGCCCATGACCTTGCCCGGGTGCACCGGGAGCGTTTCTTCTGCTTCTCGACGTCCTCCCGCTAGGTACCGCAACGTCAGCGCAAGCGCCGCGACGAGCCCGCCGGCGAACCCGCCGCCCGGGGCGTTGTGGCCGGAGAAGAAGAAGTAGGCCGACAGCAGCATCATCGACGGGAAGAGCAGGCGCGTGACCACATCCACCAGGATGGAGCGGTTCTGCGCGGTCTCCGTCTCCACGCCGGAGGCGAGCCAGCGCGCCTTGGTGGTGGACAGGGTGGGCCGGCGCGACTCCGGGTCGAAACGGAAGGTGCCGAAGATCAGGCTGGCGATGCCGGTGGCGGCAACCACCAGCACCAGCGTCTCACCGAACGTGTCGGCCGCGCGCAGGTCCACCAGCAGCACGTTGACGGTGTTGCGGCCGTGGCCGATCTCGTAGGCCAGCTCCGGCATGTACTTGGAAATCGGCTCGGCGACGCGCGCGGACATGGCCGTCATCGACACCGTGACCACGGAAACACCGGTGCCGATGGCCAGCCAGGCGCGCAGGCGGTTGTCCTCGTTGCGCTGCTCCGTTTCCGTGGGCATCTTGCGCAGCACCAGCATGAACACCACCATCACGATGGTCTCCACCAGCGCCTGCGTCAGCGCCAGGTCCGGCGCGCCGTGCAGCACGAAGATCAGCGCCATGAAGTAGCCGGTCAGGCCCACCAGGATCACGCCGGAGAGGCGGTTGCGCTGCACGGCGGCGAAAAACGCCAGCCCCGCCATGACGGTGACGGCCAGGCCCTGCCAGACGTTGTCCCACACCTGCATCCGGATGTTGTTGGAATCGCCCAGGATCAGCGCGGCCAGCGGCACCACGGCCAGGAAGGTGAAGATGACGGCCAGGTTGATGGTCAGCGAGCCGCGCTGCGTGGACGCCGTCAGCTTCAGCGACCAGCGGCGCAGCGTGTTCATGATGGTGTCCCACACCGCGTTGGCGTCGCCGAGCGCGGGGCGCTCGAACTGCGCCTTGGCCACTACGTCGCGCTGCCAGAACATGATGGCGCCGGCGAAGATGATCACGCCGGAGAGCACCAGCGGCACCGTGAACCCGTGCCACAGCGCAAGGTCCGCGCCTGCAACATCCGGGAAGCGCACGTTGAGGTACTCGTTGATCGGCGCCGACAGCACCGCCGGCGCCACGCCGAAGGCCACGGTGCAGGCGGTGAGCACGGCGGGGGAGAGCCACAGCTTTGGGCTGATGGCGTGCATCTCGCGCACCGCCTCGGATTGCCCGTCCTCCCACGGCTGGCTCTTGGTGGCGAATGCGCCGTAGACGAAGTACAGGGAGTACGCCATGGTGAGGATCGAGCCGGCCACAAGCGCCACGAGGGTGATCTTGCCGGGCATGCCGGTGAGCAGTTCCTCGTGCAGGATGGCGTCCAGCGCCGTCTCCTTCGCCACGAACCCGAACAGCGGCGGGATGCCCGCCATGGAGGCGGCGGAGATGATCGCCAGCGTGGCCAAAAGCGGCTGCTTTCGGCCCAGCCCGGACAGCTCGTGGATGTCGCGGGTGCCGGTGGTGTGGTCGATCGCGCCGACGACCATGAACAGCGTGGCCTTGAACAGCGAGTGTGCGAACGTGATGGCCAACCCCGCCATGGTGGCCTCGCGTGAGCCCACGCCGATGACGGTGGTGATAAAGCCCAGCTGGCTGACGGTGCCGTACGCCAAGATCAGTTTCAGGTCCCGCTGCTTCAGCGCCATCCAGCCGCCCAGCAGCATGGTGAACCCGCCGGTGGACAGCACCACCAGGTGCCAGGTGTTCACCGCGGACAGGTCCGGCGCCAGACGCGCCACCAGGTAAATGCCGGCCTTCACCATGGCCGCGGAGTGCAGGTAGGCCGACACCGGGGTGGGTGCGGCCATCGCGCCGGGCAGCCAGAAGTGCCAGGGAGACTGGGCGGACTTGGTCAGCGCGCCCAGCATGATTAGCACGATGGCGGCGGAGATCGCCGGCGTGTTTTCAATGTCGGTGATCTGGGGGATGTCCGACAGCTTCCAAATCTGCGCCTTGAAGCCCAGCAGGTTGATGCCCACGAGCATGGCCAACCCGCCGAGGGTGGTCACCATCAGCGCCTGCATGGCGGCCCGTCGAGAAGATGCGCGCTCGCCGTAATAGGACACGAGCATGTAGGACAGCACCGACGTCAACTCCCAGAACACGTACATGAGCAGGAAGTTGTCGGCGATGACCAGGCCGTACATGACCGTGGCGAAAAACGTCAGCTCGAAGCCGAACTTGGCCAGGCGGCGCGGGTTGGAGTCGAAATAGCCCCAACAATAAAACAGCACTAGTGCGCCGATACCCAGGATGATCAGACTGAACAGCCCCGCGAGCGCATCCAGGCGGAATTCCAAGTTGAGGTTTGTGGACGGCATCCACGTGAACGCCGCCTTGACCTCGCCGCCGTCGCGGAATACCCCGGTGGCGAACAGGCGAGCCACCCAAATAAACCCGCCCAGCGGCACCAGCGCGAGTAAGCCGAACGCGGCGCGGCCCACCGTGCGGAGGAGCACAGGGGCGGCCAGCGTGGCGGCGGTGAGCGCGATGAGCAGTTTCAGCACGGGGTGCGCAGCCCTCCTCTGGTCGTGTGCGTGCAAGGCACGCCGCGCCTCAAGCGGGGCAGCTCATTGAGTTCACACAAAAATACTCACTCCAGCAGCTGCTGGGTATCTACGCGTCAACACGGGTGGCGCGGCCGTTAGAAATTCACTGTAGCGATTTTTGATGCTACTTGCCGTAGCGCTGAAGGAAAGTCGCCTCCGCCACCGCGATGCGCTCGATCTCTGTCGGATCGACCGATTCGTCGACGCCGTGGATGCCGCACATGGGCTCCTCCACGCCGTAGAGTGCGATCTCCGCGTCCGGGAAGGTGTTCTGCAGCGTAATGGTCAGCGGGATGGAGCCGCCGGAGCCGACCACGGACAGCTTGTCGGCGCCGTAGGCCTCCTTGAGGCACTCGCCGAGTGCGGCCACCGCGCCGGCCGACGGATCCGTCGCAAAGGGCTCGTTGACCCCGCTGACCTCAACCTCGACCTTCGCGCCCCACGGGGTGTGCGACTTGATGTGCTCCTCCATCTTCTGCGCGATCTCGGCTGCACTCTGGCCGGCCGGCACGCGCAGGTTGAACTGGGCCTCCGCGCGCGAGTTCACCGCGTTCATCGCCTCGGCCACAGGGGTGGAGGTGAACCCGATCATGGTCACCGCCGGGCGCGCCCACACCAAGTCGGCCGGCTCGTCGTCCGCGGTGCCGAGCAGCTGCACGCCCTCGAGCACGGTGGCATCCGTGCGGAAGGACCCGCGGTCGTAAGGGTCGCCGTCCCACTTCGATGTGGTGTCGACGCCGTCGATGGTGGTGCGGCCGTGCTCGTCGAAAAGCGAGTTCGCAATGACCACGAGCGCGTGCGCGGCGTCCGGGGCGCCGCCGCCGAAGCTGCCGGAGTGGACCTGGTTCGCCAGCGTCTCCACGGTGACCTTCACCTGCGCGCCGCCGCGCAGCGAGGTGGTCAGCGTGGGCACGCCTGCGGCGACGTTGCCGGAGTCCGCGATGAGGATCGCGTCCGCCTCGAACACCTCCGGCTTTTCCTCGATGAGCTTGCCCAGCCCGTCCTTGCCGCCGAGCTCCTCAGAGCCCTCGACCACGACCTTCAGCCCCAGGTCAGTGCCGCCGTTTTCCTCCAGCAGACGCAGCGCCTCCAGGTGCATGGCCAGGTTGCCCTTGCAGTCCGCGGCGCCGCGGCCGTACCAGCGGCCGTTTCGCTCCGTCAGCTCGAACGGGCTGTTCGTCCAGGCGTCCGGGTTGTTCGCGGGGACCACGTCGTAGTGGGAGTACAAAAGCACCGTCGGTGCGCCGTTTTTGGGCTCACGCTTAGCGACGATCGTGTCAGCGTCATCCACCGTCGGGTAGCGAGTCACGTCCAGACCCAGATCCTCCAGGGCGTTGACCGTCCAGGCGCAGGCATCCTCGTGCTGGTCCGCCAGCTCGGGCGTGGAGTGCACCGAGTTGAAGGAGACCAGCGTGGACAGGTCGCTGAAGATGCGGTCGCGTTGCGGGGTGAAGTTTTGTGTTCCGTTCTGTGCAGTCATGGCACCACGCTAGCAGCGTTGGCGGGGCCGGTTCGGCGGAATTGGGGGCGGTGTTGGGCGGTGTTGGGCCGCAAATGCTTACCCCAGGATGCTTACCCGGCTAGATGCTTACCCCAGGATGCTTATTGTTCGAGTAACCCCCGGCGTTCTCGCCCGCGTTACTCGAGAAGTAAGCATCCTGCAGTAAGCATCCTCGAACCGGTAAGCATCCAGCAGGCACAACCACGCCCCCTTGCGTTCCTTGCACTCAACCCCGTCGAGTGCTAAAAATGTGGCTGGCACTCACGTAAACCGAGTGCCAATAAACGAACAAAAGCGGGTGAGGCTGAGACCACTCGTCAGCCGTGCCGTCGCGGGCGCCTGCTTGCACCGACGAACTGAGTGACCGTCCACGTACGCCTATTTACAAGGAGTGACACACTCACATGGCAAAGATGATTGCATTCGACGAGGAAGCACGCCGCAGCCTCGAAAACGGCCTGAACACCCTGGCTGACGCCGTGAAGGTCACGCTCGGCCCGAAGGGCCGCAACGTGGTGCTGGAGAAGTCGTGGGGCGCACCGACGATCACTAACGACGGCGTGACCATCGCCAAGGAGATCGACCTCGAGGACCCGTACGAGAAGATCGGCGCTGAGCTGGTCAAGGAAGTTGCCAAGAAGACCGACGACGTCGCTGGCGACGGCACCACCACCGCCACCGTGCTCGCTCAGGCCCTGGTGCGCGAGGGCCTGCGCAACGTCGCGGCTGGTTCCAACCCGATGGGCATCAAGCGCGGCATCCAGGCCGCCACCGACAAGGTGTCCAAGTACCTGCTGGACCAGGCCAAGGAAGTTGAGACCCAGGAGGAGATCGCCTCCACCGCGGGTATCTCCGCGTCCGACCCGGAGATTGGCAAGAAGATCGCCGAGGCGATGTACGCCGTGGGCAACGGCGCCGTGAACAAGGAATCCGTGATCACGGTCGAGGAGTCCAACACCTTCGGCGTGGACCTCGAAGTCACCGAGGGTATGCGCTTTGACAAGGGCTTCATCTCCGCATACTTCGCCACCGACATGGAGCGCGGCGAGGCAGTGCTCGAGGACCCGTACATCCTGCTGGTATCCGGCAAGATCTCCAACGTCAAGGAGCTCGTGCCGGTGCTGGAGCAGGTCATGCAGTCCGGCAAGCCGCTGCTGATCATCGCCGAGGACGTCGAGGGCGAGGCTCTGTCCACCCTCGTGGTGAACAAGATCCGCGGCACCTTCAAGTCCGTGGCAGTGAAGGCTCCGGGCTTCGGTGATCGCCGCAAGGCCATGCTGCAGGACCTGGCTATCCTCACCGGCGGCCAGGTCATCTCCGAGGAGGTCGGCCTCTCGCTGGAGACCGCCGGCATCGAGCTGCTCGGCCAGGCCCGTAAGGTTGTGGTGACCAAGGACGAGACCACCATCGTCCAGGGCGCCGGCGACCAGGCGCAGATCGACGGCCGTGTGAAGCAGATCCGCGCCGAGATCGACAACTCCGACTCCGAGTACGACCGTGAGAAGCTGCAGGAGCGCCTGGCCAAGCTGGCCGGCGGCGTTGCGGTGATCAAGGTCGGCGCCGCCACCGAGGTGGAGCTGAAGGAGCAGAAGCTGCGCATCGAGGATGCTGTGCGCAACGCGAAGGCTGCCGTTGAGGAGGGCATCGTCGCCGGCGGCGGCGTGGCTCTGCTGCAGGCCGCCAACGAGCTCACCGACGACCTCGGCCTGGAGGGCGACGAGGCCACCGGCGTGAAGATCGTCCGCGAGGCCCTGTCCGCTCCGCTGAAGCAGATCGCGCTGAACGCTGGCCTGGAGCCGGGTGTGGTGGCCGACAAGGTTGCCAACCTCCCGGACGGCGAGGGCCTCAACGCCGCCACCGGAGAGTACGTGGACATGCTGGCCAGCGGCATCGCCGACCCGGCCAAGGTGACCCGTTCTGCGCTCCAGAACGCCGCGTCCATCGCCGCGCTGTTCCTCACCACCGAGGCTGTCGTGGCCGACAAGCCGGAGCCGGCTGGCGCAAACCCGGGCATGGACCCGGAAGCTATGGGCATGATGTAAATCAGCCCTAAGGCTTGAAGCGCGTCCTTCGGGGCGCGCTTTTTTCATGCTTATCGACGTCAGCTCCGCCCCACCCCCGTATTGGTGTAAAAAGTCACAGGGGGACGGTGGTTTTGGGCGTGTACAGATCGTCCTCGCAACCGAATGAGTTACACGTTCCGCGACCAATTCAATTGGTGTTAACTTTCGACCGTCAGTCGGGGCAGGTTATCGGCCCGGTCGCGAAAAGGTTACGTTTCGGTGAACGCATACCAGCTTAAAGCTGCCTGTGTGGTGCAAATCCTATTTTGAGAATGCGCTTGACGTAGCTGGTCGATGTGGCAAAATTCCTCCTGTGACGCCCACCGGGTGTCAGTACCTGTCAAGTTTTGCCAGACAATCACTGGCACCTATCGAAAAGGGGAAATCAATGCCTTTCGATCTCAAGTCCGCTAAGAAGGCTCTGGACCAGTTCGCAACCTTCGCGAAGAACCTCTCCAAGCTCTTCACCAAGACCCCGAAGACCCTCCTGGACTTCGCTACCAAGGTCGCGCCGGCTAAGTAAGCCTTCACCTCACTCGACACAAACTTTTCTAAAGGAGAATCATCATGGAAGCATTGACCAACTGGGTTGCACTGTCCTCCGGCACCGGCGCCAACGGCATCACCAAGGTTCCGGGCGCTCTCGTTGAGCTGCTGGGCAACCTCGGCGAGCTGGCTGAGGCTGTCTCCAAGCTGATCGGCCTGGTCGCGTAACTGTAACGCGCATAGCCGAAGGTCCCGTCGCAAAGCGGCGGGGCCTTTTTGTATTCCTGCATACCTGAGCAGACCTCGCCCGCGCCGAATACACTGAGAGTCATGGCTGACAATAAAGACGACGAACTGCCGATGATCGACCTCGCCGAGACCGAGGGCTGGGTCGTCGACGACACCGACGAGGACGATCCCGTCCTGCTCATGCCGGACGGCACCGCCATTCAGACATGGCGCGAGAATTACCCCTACGACGAGCGTCTTTCTCGCGACGACTACGAGAAGGAAAAGCGCGCCCTGCAGATTGAGCTGCTGAAGTGGCAGAACTGGACCAAGGACACCGGCCAGCGCCACATCATCCTCTTCGAGGGCCGTGACGCGGCCGGCAAAGGCGGCACCATCAAGCGCTTCAACGAGCACCTCAACCCACGCGGTGCACGCACCGTGGCGCTGGAGAAGCCGTCGCCGCGCGAGTCCACCTCCTGGTACTTCCAGCGCTACATCGAGCACTTCCCGGCCGCCGGAGAGATCGTCTTCTTCGACCGCTCCTGGTACAACCGCTCCGGCGTCGAGCGCGTCATGGGCTTCTGCACCGAGTCCCAGCACGCCGAGTTCCTCCGCGAGGTGCCGATGCTGGAGAATATGATCCTCGGCTCCGGCATCTCCCTGACCAAGTTCTGGTTCTCCGTGACCCAGAAGGAGCAGCGCACCCGCTTCGCCATCCGCCAGGTGGACCCGGTGCGTCAGTGGAAGCTCTCGCCGATGGACCTGGCGTCCCTGGATAAGTGGGAGGACTACACCCGCGCCAAGGAGGAGCAGTTCCGCTACACCGACACGGACGAGTCGCCGTGGATCACCATTAAGTCCAACGACAAGAAGCGCGCCCGCCTCAACGCGATGCGCTACATCTTGAGCAAGTTCGAGTACACGAACAAGGACCACGAGGTTGTCGGCGAGCCGGATCCGCTCATTGTGAAGCGCGGCCGCGACCAGATCGGCGACTAGGGGCTTATCGCTTTTCGACGCCCGGCTGATTCCGTCAGCCGGGCGTTTTGCTGTCTATCCGTGGGGGCGGCTGCCCAAAGGTTTCGAAGAGCGGATTTCGAAAACCATGGAAATTGGGCTGATCCTCGAAAGGTGGAACTCGAAATCTTCAGTGTGGTCAGCGGGTAGTGACGGAAAACACGTTGGCGGCGAGGGTGCGTGCGGAGAGCTTTTCGCTTTCGCACCAAGGCTCTGACATGAGTTGCATAATCTTTTAACGTGCGGAAACGGGTTGGACAACGCGAAGGCTGGGGAAAGGCTGTGGGCAGGCAGTGTGTCCAACTTTTAAACGCTGGTTTCGCTGTGTTTTCATCCTGACGTTTACCGCGTAGCATCCATGACGCAATAAATAGGTTCACAATGATCCGAGGATGCATGTCCCAGACTGTCCACCCCACATCCAGCCGCCGCCAGCATGGCGCAGTGGCGGTTTGGGCAGCGCTGATTCTTGCCGCGCTGACGCTTGTCGCGGGTGTCGTGTCCCCGGGAGTGCAGCAGGCGGAGGCCCAAACTACCTCAAATGACGGCGTGAACTTTGGGGACTGCTCGTTCCGCAGAGGTACGGGAGTTGCCGAGACATGGGCCAACCAGATGTGCTGGCTGGATGTTTCGGATTTGACCACACCGGGCGCAAAGACGAAGAGGGTGGGCGATTACACCATCACCTTCAACCTCGGGATTGAAACGAAAAACACCAGCACCCGGTTCACCGCCAATTCCAACCCCAGCTGGTCCGGCACGGCATTCGCTAAAACGAACACCGGGTTCTTCGAGCGGTACCCAAGCTCGACGTCGCAGGACATTCTGCAGATGGAAGGTGCGGGTGACCCGTTCGCCCGTTTCACACTGTCGGACATTGTGGTGAAGCGAAACGGGGTGGCCGATCCGCTCGCGTCGTACCGCTTCGCCGTGGTGGACGGCGAGTCCACCGGTGCCGGCGGAAACGGCGAGATGATCAGCGTCGACGGCGGAACAGTGGGGCAGGCGGTCCGTCTCACCCCGCCGAACGCGAAAGATGCCTGCACCGGCGGCAGGGACCCGCAGTTCGGTCCCGGGAACGAGCCGAAAAACTGGGGCAGCATGTCCGACGGCCGCTCCCGCGGGTTCGTGTGCTTCTCCCGCTCAAGCGGCACGTACGGCACGTGGGTGGTTGGCGTTGACAACCCGAAGACGCTGCAGGTCAGCATGGGTTCCAACAGCTCAGGCACACAGGGCATTGCCATCGGCATCGCGCTGAGCCGCATCGCCTTCGACAAAGAAGGCTCCGCCACGGTGCAGAACGCCTTTGAAAAGGTGGCGGACCCCACCGCGCGAACTGCCAGCTACTCGGCGTTTTTGCAGGACGGCTCCAACCGCACCACGTTATCCACCCCGGCGGGTGGTTCGACCACGGCGCTTCGCCGCGTCGGATCCGACGGCGTCCCACTTGACCAGCTGGGCTACACCTCCACGCTCGACCCGGCAGACCGCGCGTTCGACCGCTACGACCCAGTGTGGAAGTGCACCCTCACCTCGGGCGGAACTACAAGCGACACGTATCTGATCCGAAAGGGAACCGTCCCCGCTGGTTTCACGCTCTCAGAAAACCCGAAGACCGGAACGTCCACGCTGTTGATCCCCGCGGCCGAAACTCGAGTGCCAAACTGCTCGGTCACCTGGGAATCCCGGTTCAAACCAGCCAAGCTCAACCTCGCCAAAACGGTTGACGGCAATGCCGCAAACTTCGCGGAAAACAGCCTGCAGAAGTACACGCTGCACTACAAGTGCACTGTGCCCACGGGGTTCGAAACTGCATATCCAAGCGTCAAGCTCGAAGACGACGTTGTTGTGGAAAAGGGGCGCTCCGCCAGCGTGGACAACCTGCCCCAGGGCAGCACCTGCACCATCACGGAGAAGGTCCCGGCGCCGCCTGCCGGAACGAAACTCACCCTGTCGTGGAACGGCACGGCTGCGCCGTCCGCTTCGGCACCGGTGACGGTCCAGCTGCCAACCACGGCGGCTGCTCCCACAGCTATCGGCTCGGCAAACGCCAACAACTCCTACACGTACACGCCGGGCAAGCTCGTCTTCAGCAAGACGATCGTCGGCGACCCGGTCACAGACGGCAAGGTTGGCGGGACCTACCGCTTCAACCTGACGTGCGCCGGGACCAACATCAGCCGAGAATTCACGCTGGATCTGACCCAGGCGAAGCCGTCCAACGCCGTCACCCTGGACAACATCCCGGTGGAGCGGGACTGCTCGATCACGCCGCTGACGGACCTCACCGAGGAGCAGCGAAAGACCATCGAGTTCACCGGCCGCGATTCCCAGCTCGCCGGCGCGCCGCTGAACCCGTCGGGCGCGGAATACCACTTCACGCTCCACGAAGGCACGACGCCGGAGCTCCACTTCACCACGAGCTACGCCTACCTCACGTTCCCCCTGCACATCCGGAACCAGGTCAACGGTCTCGCCGCTGGCGACCCCGATGTGGCCAAGCTGACCTACACGGTGCACTACCGGTGCGAGGTCGCCGGCCACCCGGCGAAGGAAGGGACCGTCACACTAACCGGCTCCGACGGTGAAGCGGTTGTCGAGGGCGTGCCAGCCAGCGCCGCGTGCAAGGTGTGGGAGGACGAACCCGGCGAAACCGCGAACACGAAGTTCGTCGGTGCGCAGGTCAGCGCGTCCAACGCTGGCGACCAAGTGACCACGTTGACCAACGCGGAGGCGAAGAACCGGGCCATTTACACCATCCGGCCGGTTTCCGGCACGGACCGCAACCTGGTCACTGTGATCAACACCTTCGACCCGAAGCTGGGCACGGTACAGCTGAACAAGGTGGTCAACTCCACCGTCACGGGCAAGCTCCCCAGCACGTACGCGTTCTCGTTCCGCTGCGGGACGCGCAATGTTGCCACGGGCGTGGCGGGGCAGTCCCGTTCCGTGGAGCTCACCGGCCGCGCCACCGTCGCGGCGAACGGCACCGTCACGCTGAAGGCGGACGACGCCGCGGCAAACGACCTCGGCGGCAGTATGGGAGTGCCTTACGGCAACACGTGCACCTTCACGGAGGAGACCCCGCAGGTCGCGGGCGGGATCCTGTTCAGCACGGACGTGCAGAGCATCACCCCGACGATCTCCCAGGACACCACCACTGCCACGGTGACCAACACGTTCGCTCCGGCGGGCAATGGGTTGACGGTCAATTTGCGCACTGGTGGTCGGACGACGCTGGCGCCATCGTCGTTAAGCTATGAGCTCACCTGCGACAATGGCTTCACCGACCGCTTTGACCTCGCACCCGGCGGAAGCGCCGAGTTCACTGCCGGGCAGGTGCCGCAGGGCACGCAATGCACGCTCGCGGAAAGCGGCGACAGCGCGACCCGGACAACGAAGGACGGGCGGCAGTACCCGATCAGCAGCACGTCCGAGTATCTCTACGCCGCTGACGCTGGTGGCAGCAAGGATGTGGGGGCGAATGGGCAGTTCACCATCGGCAAGCAGTCCACCATGGACGTGCACCACGAGTACGACCTGATCCAGGCGCCGGTGCAGGGAACCAAGGAAGTGCGGTTCAACGACCCGAACAACCTGATCTCGCAGCCGCGCCGGGACATCAAGACCAACCGCGTGTTCCCGGTGACCTTGACGTGCACCAACCCAGACGGCACGGAAGGCCCGCGCCTGTCCACCACGGTGCAGCAGGGCCAGGCGCCCGGCGGCACGACAGCGGCGGTCGGCTCCAGCTGTACTGCCACCGAGGGGGAGACCTCCACCGCGGTGGGCATCACGTTGGACAAGTCCATGGCGGTCAACGGTGCGCAGGTAAACGGCGGCTCCGCCGACTTCGTCGTCAGCGACGGCGGCACGACGCTGCTGTTCATCAACACCTACTCCCGCCGAGTCACCCAGATTCAGCTGGACAAGAAAGCGATCCTGCCCACCGACAGCATCCGCACCCAGTACGCGAATGCCGGAAAGGACCTGCAGGACGCGCTGTACAACCACTCGTTCACCCTCGTGTGCCGCGACCCGGAGACGGGTGACACCGCGGTACTGCAGGAGCAGCAGAAGTCCATCAAGGGTGAGGGCACTGCGCTTTTCGACGGCGTCCCGGTCGGCGCCGACTGCCAACTCACCGGCGACAAGTTCGGCTCCCTCGCCTTGGCGATGAACGACGGGCAGGACGACCTGAAAGCGTTCTTGCGCCCGGCCTTTGTGGATTGGGTTGTGGACCGCGAAGGCGGCAACGCCTACCCGGACCAGAAGCTGGACAACGACACGACCACGTCGCCGGTGTTCCTCACCGTGGACGACCCGGCGAAGAACCACGTCCGCCTGGACAACCACTACGAGTACGAGACCTCCGCGGTGCGTCTGCGCAAGGACCTCGCCGGCGCGGCGGGCAACCTCAGCGAGATCCCGGACGACTACACGTTCAACTTCACGCTGCAGTGCAAGGCGATCGGCTATCAGACCAGCTCGGTGGGCGAGACCTCCTTCATCCCGGAGAAGCTGCGCCCGGCGGACGGTTACGTCATTCCTGCAAGTATCCGCAAGGGCGACTTCACCGACGGCACGTTTGTCTCCGGCGAGGCGAAGGTTCCAGCCGGGTCGCTGTGCACGTTCAACGAGCAGGATGCGACGAACGTGCCGGAGGCGCTGACCATCGCCCCGGAGCAGAAGGTCGTGCGCGGCTACGCCCCCAACCCGGGTGAAACCGCGCCTGCGGACCTCCACTTCGTGAACAAGGTGGAGCGGCGCACCACCCCGGTGCGTCTGGCGGTGTTCAACTCCGGCTACCTCGTCGGCGCGGATGAGGCGGGCTACACCGCGCAGCTGCGTTGCGACGACCCCGCGCAGACCGCCGTGACCAGGCAGTTCCCGCTGACCGCCCTGTCCGGATCGGAGATGCCCCGCAGTTTCGAAGCCCCGGCGGGCGGGCAGGTCGTGGACCTGCCGGTGGGGGCGAACTGCACTCTCGACTTCGCCGGCAGCGCGGCGCTCGCCGCTCGCGGCCAGCTCGAGGTGACCGACGGCGCACGCACCCCGCTGGCGCAGTACGCCACGTGGGGGAGCGGTTCGCCCGCGCTGCCCACCGGCTCGCTGTCCAACCTCGCCCCGGACGAGGTGAACGGCTCCGACAAGGCGTACTCGTACACCTTCGCCACCGCGGCGAACCTGCCGTCGGCGGAGACCGCGCTGACCGTCGGCGCGGACATCTACCACCCGCGCGCCCACTACGACGTCGCGTTCACCAAGACTGCCGCCGGCCCGAACTCCGGCACGTTCACGTTCCACCAGTCGTGTTCGTCGCGGAGCGAGGAGTTCCAGCTGCACGCCGGCGAGACGCACACCATCTCGGACGTGCCGGTGGACAGCGACTGCGCCGTTGACGAGGTCGACGACGGCAACCCCGACGCCGCGTCCGTGTTCCAGGTGGTGTCCAACGGCGAATTGGTCACCCCGCTCAAGGGCGACGCGGACTCGGTCATGTTCACCGCGCAGCCGGTCTCCGACCCCAAGGACGTGGCGCGCTCCGGCGACCGGTGGTCGCTCACGGCGAAGAACACCTTCCCCGGGCTGAAGGTGCAAAAGACTATCGACGGCACTCCGCTGGGCCAGCTCACCGGCGACGCCTTCGGCACCACGCTGCTGCGCCACGACGCCACGTCCATGCGGATGACCTACACCGTGACCAACACCGGCGAATTCCCGCTGAAGGATTTCACGGTGACGGACCCGTCGCTCGCCGGCCTCGACGTCACCCGCGGCGGGGTGGTTACGCGCATCGGCGACGACGGCGCCGTGCCGGACAGCATCTGCCCGACCACCGAGCTGGCCGCTGGCGAGGAGTTCTCCTGCACCTTCAACGTCTCCATTCCAGCAAGCGCAAACGAGACCTGGCGCTACCCGGCCGAGGGCGACGCCGCCGTGACCGTTGCCGCCACGGCGAACGCTGGCGGGGCGGCCCAGACGGTCAAGGCGACGGATGCGCAGGGTGCGTTGAAACCTTCGGCGTCGCTAAGCATGCTGCTCCCCGAAACCGGTGAGCAGACCCTGGTGCTGTTCCTGCTGCTCGGCCTGGTGCTGTTCGGCTGGGGCGCATGGCGGGTGAGCCGCCGCGACGAGCATGCGGAAGGCGGTGAGCTCGTTGAGGTGTAGAAAGTTCGCCCGCTACAAGCGGACGGTGTACGGGCTTTCCTAATCCGGCACACGTAATTCCGAAAACCAACTCCACACACCCACCCACTCCCAGAAAAGGACTTGCAACCATGTCGAACCTTTCGAAGAAGACCTTCGCGCTCGCAGCCGCGGCCGCGTTCGCAACCGCCACCCCGCTCGCCGTCGCCCCGGACCTCGCGCCTGTCGCCATCGCGCAGAACAACCAGGCGGTTGACGTGAACAAAACGGCGAGCCTGACCATCCACAAGCAGGAAGGCGACCCGGGCGACGCCACCGGCAACGTCGCGGGCACCGAGTTCATCGTCGAGCGCGTGCAGATGCAAAACGGGCTGAACACCGCCGCGGGCTGGAAGGAAGCCGGCGACATCGTCAACTCTGGCGCCGATGCAGCGACTATCGACACCACCTTCACCGCCCAGAACGTCAAGACCGGTGCTGACGGCATCGCCAAGTTCGACAACCTCAAGGTCGGCATCTACAAGGTCACCGAGAAGACCAACGGCAACTACACCGTCGCCGCCCCGTTCCTGGTCACGCTGCCGCTGACGCAGGACGGCGAATTGAACTACAACCCGACCGTCTCCCCGAAGAACCAGAAGCTGGACCCGACCAAGGCTGCAGACGACGCGAACGCCAACATCGGCGACGAGATCACCTACACCGTCAAGGCACCGGTGCCGGCAGGTGACGTGCTGCAGGACGGCACCCGCACCATCAGCCAGTTCCGTATCACCGACGACCTGCAGAAGGAACTGACCTACGTCGCTGACTCGGCGGCCGTCACCCTCATCGGCGCCAAGGACGGCGTGGACGCTTCCCTGCAGTCCGGCGACTACACCATCACCAACAACGGCCAGAACCTCACCGTCGAGTTCACCGAGGCCGGCCTGCAGCGCTTGGAGAAGCTGCGCGGCGAGAACCCGGGCCTGACCGCCCAGGTGGTGTTCAAGGCGAAGGTCAACGCCATCCCGGCAAACGGCCAGATCAACAACACCGCCAACGTCTACGTGCCCAACCGCGAAAATCCGATTCCGACCAAGCCGGAGACCACAAAGGACGGCGACCAGGACACCAACAACACCACCACGCAGTACGTCAACGTCGAGGTGACCAAGAACCTCAACGGCAATGCGGTGGAGGACGAAAAGACCGGCAACGGCGCCGAGTTCGAGATCTACCCCTGCGCACCGGACGGCGACAAAGGCTACGCAGTAGCCAAGGACGCCGAGGCGATCAAGGGCACCGCAACTGCCAACTCCACCGAGCTCGCGACCTCCTTCACCGCCCAGGGCGGCGACGTCGCCTCCGCGAAGGCCGCTGTGGCCTCCGGCTTCGGCATGCAGCTCAACCCGACCGTGCAGTACTGCGCAGTTGAGACCAAGGCGCCGCAGGGCTACCTGGTCAACCCGGACCCGCAGCTGCTCACCCGCACCACGGAGGGCACCGACACCACCCGCCCCGTCTACACCGTCGCGGTCAACGACGTGAAGGACAACATCTGGGGTCGCCTGCCCGCGACCGGTGAGCGCACCATGCTCTACATCCTGGCGGTCGGCCTCGTGCTGTTCGGCGGCGGCGCTGCGTACCAGCTCAGCCGCCGCAACGCTTAAACCGCGCAGATGGTGAAACACCGATGGTGAAGATGCCCCAAAGTGGCGCATGTTCACCATCTGTAATTCACCATCCATAAACGCTCTCACCATGACAAGGAAGGACATAATGCACTCACGCACGGCACCCAGGCTCGCCGCCGCGCTCGCCGCTGCCTTCCTTGCCTGCGCGCCCGCCGCATCCGCCGCCGACCTCCGGGTCGACCTGAGCGAGAGCGTCGGCGCGGAGTGGTTCGCGCGCATTGGTGACCGCGATGTTGAGCTGTTGCTTATCGACGACCTCCGGCCCACCCCCGACAACCTCCAATCCTTGGACATTCCGGCGATCACCCACGACCATCCGGAACGCCTGCGGAAGGTGGGCACTATGGCGTCGAAGGAAGGCACCGCCACCTTCACGGGCCTTGACACCGGTGTGTACCTGGTGCGGGTGGCGGACAACCCGGATACGCAGGACGCCCGCGTGTCCTACGCCCCGTTCGTGGTGGCGGTGACCCCGGACAAGCCGGCGCAGGTGGTCGCGCCGAAGGCGCAGGAGCTGGGGATTAGCGTGGACCCGTTGACGGCGTGCAATACCCCGGAGTGGCGCGACGCTGCAGCCCCCGGCACGTACGTGGAGTACGACTTCGTCTCCACCGTGCCAAACCTCTCCACCGACGGCACGCTGAGCCAGTACGCGCTGACCTTGGAGTTCTCGCGTGGCCACACTGTGAAGTGGGTCAATGACGGGCCCCGCAGCGTGGTGGCGCGAGGCGAGCAGGTGCTTCGCTTCGACGCAGCGGCGGCGACCACCTCGAAGCAGGTGCCGGGCACGGCGCGCAAGGACCAGCCGGTGACCAAGCTACAAGCGCCGCGGCTGACCATCCACGGCGCGGGCAAGAGCACCGAGCTGAAACGCGGCGAGGACTACGACGAGCAGCAGCAGGGCAACGACGAGGCGACCTTCACGCTCACCAGCGCGGGCCTGGCCAAGCTCGCCCGCGCGAAGTCGCTGGATCCGGCCACCACGGTTGAGACCTGGGTGCCGGCGAAGGCGAACGAGAAGAAGCCGTGGGGCAGCGGCCCGGTACGCAACGCCACGCTCGGGGACCTCGCAGCCACCGCGACGCTGACGGCAGACGGCATGGACGCCACCCGCGCGCCCGTCACCGTCGAGCACGTCAACCACATCAACGTGGTGCAGCGCGGCAAGTGCTTCGACGCTGCCGCCGCAACCACCACCGTCACCGACGACGACCAGCCCAGCACCGAGACCGAGACCGAAACCCAAACTCAGACCAGCGCCGCCCCCTCCGACGCCACGGTCACCGAGGTGGTCACTCGGGAGACCACGCGTGCGGACGGTTCCATGGCCACTGTGACTGAAACCGTGGTGAGGAGGGGCGAGGGGGACGGGACGCCGTCGATAGGCGAGCGCGTAGGCAACCTCGCGTACACCGGCGCGGGCGTCATCGGCATCACGGGCGTGGCGGTGCTGCTGATCATCCTCGGACTGATTCTGCGCAGGCGTAATGGCGAAGAAGAAGAGTAAGCGCGGCAGCAACGTCGTCTCCTGGATCGTGCTGATCTTGGGGGCGCTGCTGTTGCTGTACCCGATCGCGTCTACGCTGTCCGCGCAGTACCGGCAGATCAAGCAGAACGAAGAGTACGCGGGCGCGGTGCAGGAGCTCAGCGACGACACCAAGGCCCGCGAGCTCGCCCGCGCCCACGAGTACAACGACCGGTTGCTGGCAGCCGGCCCCCACGCGCGCGCCCCGCGTGACGAGGACCCCGGCTTCGACGACTACATGTCCCAGCTGACCCTGCCGGAGAGCTACCACGTGATGGCGCGCGTGCGCATCCCACGCATCAACGTGGACCTGCCCGTGTACCACACCACCAGGGCGGACGTGCTTTACGACGGCGCCGGCCACATGTATGGCTCCACCCTCCCTGTCGGCGGCGATGGCACCAACGCGGTGATCTCTGCGCACACCGGCATGGTGAATGCGGCGATGTTCGACCAGCTGCCCATGCTCAAGCCCGGCGACGACATCTTCATCGACGTGCTGGGCGAGCGCCTGCGCTACCGCATGACCTCGCGCGACGTGGTCAAACCCGACGATTACGACGCCGTGACCTACGAACCCGGCAAAGACAAGATCACGCTGATCACCTGCACCCCGTACGGGCTCAACACCGATCGTCTGCTGGTCCACGCCGAGCGCGCACCCCTGGACCCGGACACGCCGGAGCCGACCGTGGACGCCTTCGTGTGGTCCTGGTGGATGATCGCCGTGCTCGTGCTCATCCTGCTGGTGCTGCTGCTGATCCTGTGGAAACGCTGGCGGGACCGGCGGAAGAAGCGGCGGCGTCAGGCGGAACTGATGGTCTCCGACTAGGAGCCATCGCTTTGCGACGTCACCCCCGGCCACCCACGCCGCCCCTCGGGGGGCACCCGGCCGGTTTCTGCGCTGACCAGGTTCGATACCGAAAACTACCTGGGGAGTCGCATTGCTGAGAAAACCGCCAGAGGGGTGGGGGCAGAAAAAGTGGCCAGAAACACATGCCGTATAAATGGCGACTAATCAAAACCGCGTGACCGCTGGTTATGGACATTTTTCACGGAACTTCGGTGAATAAACTGGGTTCGAATGGATGAAAAACGCTAATAACCTGCTGAGAACCTGGAAAATCGCGGATAAAACCACTTTACAAGGCTTGTGATTGTCGATATATTTTTCAGTGGCGCCCAAGCTGGGCCCAGAGGCCATTTCAACGGGGGGGGGTAAACCCCTCCCGGCCACTGAAAATCCTCTTCTCGCTGACCACAAACGGGCCCAGCGAACTCCGAACTTCCGAAAGGATTCCCCATGGCAATTGCCGTCAAGAAGACCGCTGCGATCGCGATCGCCGCGGGCCTGACTTTCGCCGGCTCGGCTGGCATCGCCGCGCAGGACGCGCTGGCGCAGACGATGAACACCACTGCTCCTGCGGTAGCCTCCGGTGTCCCGGATGCGGCCAGCATTGGAAAAGATCCGGCAAAACTCACCGTCCACAAGCGGGTGAACCCGACCGAGCTTCGTAATGCAACTGGTCAAACCGACAAGGATGCTTCCGGTAAGCCACTTCCAGGCGTGAAGTTCACCGCTCAGAAGATCAAGGGTGAGATCACCGATCAGGCAACCTTTAATGAAATTGCTGAGTTGGCGAACAAGCGCGATGTGTCCGGTGCCGAAGCCCGTGGGCTCGAAGGGAACCTTTACGAGGGCACTACTAATAGTGACGGTGAAATTACCTGGGAGAATATGCCCGTAGGCGCTTACCTCGTTAAGGAAGTAAGCGCTCCTGAGGTGAAGTCTCCGAATACCGAGACCTACGTGCCTGGCGAGTCGTTCATCGTGTTCCTGCCGATGACGGATTCGGACGGCGCGAAGTGGAACCGTGATGTTCACGTCTACCCGAAGAACTCGATGGCCAAGGTCAGCAAGGCTGTTGTCGATAAGGACAAGAACACCAAGATCGACAAGGCCTCTGGCGAAGAGGGCAAGCCTGGATACCTTGGGCCACGCCCTGCGGAGAACGCGGTGGTGAGCTACACCCTCGACGGTGTGGTTCCCGCTGCTCCGGAAGGTCGCGAGTTGAAGACCTTGACCCTGACCGATGCTTCTAAGAAGGAAGAGTTGCAGTGGGACGAGGGTTTCATTGAGGGCGTGTTCGTCGTTCGTGATGGTAAGGAGGTTGCGATCGCTGCCGAGAACTACACCGTGAACGAGAAAGCCGATGTTCCTGCCACCAATGTTGAGGGCCTTGCCGCGGGCGCCAACCAGGCATTCACCGTGGCAGTGGATGCGCAGAAAGCAGGTTTGAAGCCGGGCGAGACTGTTCGCGTCAAAGTCAAAGCCACCATGCTGAAGGACGATGCAACTTCTAAGGGCATCGAGAACTCTGTCCGCGAGTCTTTCGTGTTCCGCAATCCGACTACCGGCGATAAGGACCAGCCTAAGGAAACCCCGGATGACAAGGTCGTCACCTACGTTGGCGACATCAGCGTCTACAAGCGTGGAGAAGGCAACAAAGCTCTGGCTGGAGCAGAGTTCCAGATCGGTAAATGCAACGCTGACAAGAACGACATCGCTGGCAATGCAATCCAGACCGGTGTGACCGACGCAGAGGGCAACCTGACCTTCCCGGGCCTGCACGTCACCGATTACGTCAACGACGCAGAGGTTACGAACGCGGTCGCGAACTACTGCGTCAAGGAGACGAAGGCTCCGTCTGGCTATGCAACGCCGTCCGGGAAGAAGGCTGTTCACGAGATTACTTTGACCCGCGAGACAGCAAAAGCACTTAACTCCGAAAAGACGGCCTTCGATGCAGCTGCATCCAAGAACGTAATCGCCAACGGCGCGGTGATCGACAACGTGAAGAAGACCACGCCGACCCTCCCCGCCACCGGTGGCATGGGTGTGCTGATCATCGCACTGGCTGGCCTCGCGATCATCGGCGGCGGTGTCTACGCGGCACGTCGCAACTCCCAGTCCGCATAAGCACAAGCGCGGACCTAGGTCTAGTGGCTGCAAACAGGCGCTAGGCCGGGAGGCGCCCCGGCACACACGCCGGCGCGCACGCCCGCCGGCAGGAGGGCGAAAAATTCCTGCTCCAGTTTGAAACCGGAGGTCGTCGATAGGCGACGGCCCCAAAGAGAGGACACGACAGGTGACTACCGCAGTGAAGGCGAAGCATCGGCAGCAGCCGGCGCAGAAGTCCTTTTTCCAGCGCGTCGGCCTGCCGGTCCTCATCATTCTCGTTGGACTGCTAGTGCTGATCTACCCGGTGATTTCCACGCAGTGGAACAACCACGTGCAAGAGCAAGTGGCCAAGCAGTACGAGGAGAAACTGCAGGTCGTGCCGCCGGAGCAGGTCAACCGCGCGTATGAGGCGGCGGTGGAGTACAACCGCACGCACACTGACGGCCCGATCCTGGATCCATGGCTGGCGCGCATCAGCGAGGACAACGCGGAGTACAAGGAGTACGAAAGCCACCTCGCAGGTGTATCCGCGATGTCGCAGCTGGCGATCCCGTCCATCGACGTTCGCCTGCCCGTCTACCACGGCACCAGCGACAACACGCTGCAGAAGGGCCTCGGCCACCTGTACGGTTCCGCGCTGCCGACCGGCGGCGAAGGGTTCCACTCCGTGATCACCGGCCACACCGGCCTGACCACCGCGACGCTTTTTGACGACCTCGTGGACGTCAAGGAAGGCGACGCCATTTACATCTCCACCTTCGGCAAGCGCCTGAAGTACCAGGTGTACAAGACCGAGGTCGTGTTGCCGGACGAGACCGACAGCCTGCGCGCGGAGGCCGGTCGGGACCTGCTCACGCTGGTGACCTGCACCCCGTACGGCATCAACACCCACCGTCTGCTGGTGCACGCCGAGCGCGTGCCGCTGGATCCGGACGAAGCCAAGGTGCTCGACGAGTCCACCTCCACCGTCCAGTGGTGGATGTGGGTGCTCGGCGCCGTGGCGCTCACTGTCCTGCTGGCGCTGATTTGGTGGATCATCCGCGAGAAGAAGAAAAGCGACCGCAAGGACGCCATGACTAGAGAGGTTCTGTCCTAATGCGCACTTCGAAGTTTGTGGCGGCGCTCGGCGCGGCGTCAGTCCTTGCGTGCGGGTTCTTCGGTCCCGCTGCCGATGCGAAAGTGATCAGCGGCAATGACCGCGACATCCCGGCGGCGAGCGTGGACACCACCCAGCCGATCTCGTTGATGGTGAAGAAAGCGGCGACGAACCCGTACGACGATGTGCCGGCAGGGGAGAAGCCGCCGGCCATCGCCGGTGCGACGTTCAAGTTGTCGTTGGTCAAGGGCGTGGATGTCACCACGGATGAAGGGCGCGCGGGTGCCAAGAAGCTTTCGCTTGACGACGCTAAAGCCAAAGGCCTCACCCCAATCGCCACCGCCCAGACGAGCGAGAAGGGCGCAGCCGGCTTCGACAACCTGAAGCCCGGGCTTTACCTGCTGGAGGAAGACGCCCCGGACGACGGGCACGAGTACCACGTGTCCAGCCCACAGCTAATCATCCTCCCGCTCGGTGACGTGCGTGGCACCCAGTTCAAGTATGAGAACGTGGTGGTGACCAAGTGGGACGGCAGCGACGGTGGCGAGCCGCCAACCTCCACCCCGACGCCGTCGCCATCGACGTCGACGACGACGGAGCGCACGACCGAAAACACCACGGAGAAAACCACCGAGACCTCCACAGAGCGCACCACGGAGTTCACCCCGGTCGAGTCCACGATCACCTCCACCATGCCGAACGGCTCGACCACGGTGATCACCACGCGGCCCTCGACGTACGTGACCACCCAGCCGAACGGTTCCGTCACCACGGTGACGCAGCCACCGGCAGATAAACAACGCAGCGGCGACCTGGCCTACACCGGCGCGAATGTCCTGTGGGCGGCAGGCCTGGGCGGCCTGCTGATCCTGGTCGGGTTCTTCCTGGCCCGTCGCAGCAAGAACGAAGACCAATCACGGTAAGTAAGCGGATTTAGGAAAACGATTATGCGAAACATTTTGAAGCCTGCAGCGCGAACTGCTAGCTCGCGCGCACGTCGCTCAGTCCGTGGCGTCGCTGCCGTGGTTGCCTCCGTGGCACTCGCCGCCGGTCTGGGCTCGTACCCGGTGGACGCGCAGGAGACCAGCGCCGAAACCACGACGAGTGCGACGGCCGAGACCGCAGCTTCCACCACGACTGCGGCAGAGACACCTACTTCGTCTCAGACATTTTCCGCGGCGCCTAAGCCGGTCGTGGTTGAGCCGAACTCTGTGACGGTTGAGCGTGAAGACGATGTCGACCACATCACCATCCGCGACACCGACGACAACCCCTGGGACTCCGGCCGCAAGGCTTCCGACGAGTACATCTGGGGCGTGAAGCGCACCGGTGACGGTGACATCACCCGCATTGTGAAGGTTGTCGCTGACGGCGAAGAGCTGGACCCGCAGTACTTCGGCTACGTCAACGGCGAGGACTTTGACGTCATCGGCATCGACGAAGACGCCTTCTGGACGATCCCGCCGATGGAGCTCGAGATTGAGGTCGAAACCACCGAGGCCGGCGAATACGCGATTGCAGAACCAGACGAGGTGCCGACGGCACGCGAACTTTCGGAGACCGGGTACGGCTGCACCGACCAGGCCGCCGCCACCGTGAATCCGGAGGGCGTGGGCATGGCGCGTGCTGCTGCTCCGGGCAACATTCCAGGGGTCCCGGGTGAACAAGATCAGGAGCTGAACCTGTCGTCTCCGAAAGCGGAGTGGGTCAATAGCAATCCACAGCTTCAGTTCAAGGTGAACGAGAGCGGATCTTGGCGGATGACCAGGTTTGCCATCAAGAAAGACAAGAACGACTCGAACTCGAAGGATATTACGGGGCCTGTTCGCATTCAGGTGATCCGTGATGGAGCTGTTGTCTCCGACCGCACAATCGATCCGGAAAAGATCTTCTGGGGAACCAACGCGAAAGGGAAGTCATACGACACAGAGTTTCAGTTGATCCCCGACACGATGGATCTGTTCGTTCAGGGAGGTGACACTGTCATTCTTAACCCCGTTGGCCCGCCAAACGGCACATACCAGGTCCAAATGTGGGGGCAGGACTTGGACAATGAGCCACAAGACCATGATGTAACTGTGATCGGAGAGGGCATTCCGGTCTCTGATCCGAAGACGGTTGGTTCCAATCCGTACGAGACAACATTCATCATCGGGTCGCGATCCAACTTCTCGAGCGCGAAGGTCACGTTGAGTCCCTCGGTTCGTCTCGAAGACGTGTTCCTCTCTGTACCGATCGAAGCAGCAGAAGGCGTTCGACTCGAGCACGAAGTCAAAACGTTTTCGGATCGAGTGGAGATCACGTGGTATCCCACTAAGAACGGGGCCCGTGTCGGTTCGGTTGTCGTGCCGGCTGGATCGACTGCGACACTTCGTACCTCGTACAGGTCCAATCCCACGAGGGAAGAACGCCTAGTGCTGAAAGGCACTGCCGCGGATCCAGCTGAAGCTGGGTCGCGTTTGCCAATTGCTCCAATTGAGGAAAACGACGTGCCGCCTACCACTAGCCCGGGGGATCGTTGTGTTCACCGCGACACTAGCCCAGTGCAGCGGAAGCGTCGTCGAGAACTTACTCAGGCCGAGGAGGATTACGGGTTTAGACGCTATATCGTTGCTAGCCCGGTGAGTACGGAGTCGCGAATCTCATCTCAGCTCTATCTATTGGTCGATGGTGAAAACGGACGAATGGAAACGCATGAGGTCGGTCCGAAGTCGGGCTGGGTGTACAACGCCCTAGCTTTCAATAAAAACGACAACTATCTCTACGCGATCAGTGAGCCGCGTTATCACCTCAACGGTGGTTATGTAGATGATCCTTGTTTCCAGGCTGGTCACTTGCTGCAGATTGATCCGTACACTGGTGAAGTCTATGACTTGGGTAAAGTCACTGGGTTTCAAGGACAACTCCCAGAAAATAAACGCGTTACAACCGCGAATGATCTCGGTAGCGGTGTTAACTCTGGGTCCTTCGATGAAGATGGGAACTATTGGGTTTCTGCCTCGTCGAATTGGGGCACCGGTATGCTGTACCGAGTTGATCTTGACAGGAAAACAGCTTTCACAAATGCGAAGCTCCAGAATGCAGTTTCAAGCCAGCCATTTGCGGAAAAGACCCCGTATCGCACCGTTTCTGAGGATCTAGTCAGCTTGCCAGGTGCTCCGGGGTACCTCTGGGGGTTGCAGAGTAGTTGGGCAAACCCGAACGATCCGGGCCGAGTATTCCTCGAGCGGGTCAGCACTAACGGTGAATCGGCTGTCAGGACAGAAATAACCAATATGCTAGTACCGGGCACGCAGCAGACCGTAGGCCAGTTCGTGCGCGCTGCTCCTGATAGGTTTCATGTGTTTGGGCAGGCGTGGTTGGAGAAGGACGGGTCAATGGCTTTTGGCCTAGGCGGAGGCGCAGTTGGCGCTGATCAGCATGAGGCGCAAGTTGTGAAGCTAAAAGTTGAAAACCCTTCGGCATCCTATTCTGACCGTAGGAAGATTGCGGTTAAGATTAGTGGATCCTCCTGGGGGCCAGTTTCGTACAACACAGATGGCACGTCGGCCCCAGCTATCGACAACCCGCGGCCGCCGGTTGAACCAGACATTGTAAAACAGGCAATTGGAGCAGCGGAGAAGCTCGATGAAGGCACGTACCGGATCAAATATTTGGTGGAGGTTCAAAACCCAGACACTTCTCGTGACGCTACCTACCGGCGAGTAACTGACACTCCTGCAGTCCCATCTGGTGTTTCGGTTTTGAAGGCATCGTGGGTGAAAACTGACGAGTTTGGTTCTAAAAGTCGAAGGACCCATCAAAGCGGAAGTGGGCCATTTGTACTTTCCGAGCAAGACACTATTCGTCCTCGAGGAGCGACAGAAGCTGGTCGCTCTAGCAGCGGTGTTCACTCATTTGAACTGGAAATGATCATTGCTATTGAAGATCCGGCCCCCGTCCCAGAGGGGGAGGAATGTAGCGCAAATTCAGGATTTATCTTTAACGCTGCAACCGTCGGCTCGAAGACTGCTACCGCGTGCGTGCCTCCTCCAGAAAATACGTCTGAAACCGTAAAGCTCCATCTCGTAAAGGTGTCGAAGGATACGTTTGATCACGGAGACATTGCTGGCGCTCTGATTGAAGGCGCAGAGTTTGAGCTTCAGGAAGTCTCGGATGTATCTGAGCAAACCGGTGAGTCAACGGTTCTGCAGTTTGACCCAGAATTAAACAAATTCTCTACGGAAGAGCTGACACCAGGGCGGTATCGTCTGGTCGAAACGAAGGCGCCGAAAGATGTAGACGGCCGGTCATACAGCCTTCTTGTTGCACCGATTGAGTTCGAGATAAGGATTGTAAAGGAAAACGGTCAATCCAAAGTTCAGGTCGATTTTGATAGCGGAGAGATAATGGCTCGCCAGATTCCGACTGAAGATTCACCTGGGCAGTGGAATTTGAGCTCATCAGATGCCGTCATTGCGGTTGCCAACGTCCGCCAGGGCAACCTGCCGAAGACCGGTGGCGTGGGTGTTCAGCTCCCGATCCTGCTCGGTGGTGCGCTCATCGCCGCGGGTGCGCTGATGGGCAGGCGCAAGGTTGCGGCTTAAGCGCTGGACCACGCTCTAACCGCGCGCCAGAAAGGCCCGTCTCAATCGTCACCGATTGGGCCGGGCCTTTAGCCGTGCCAGAACTCTTCCGAGCAGCCCGAACCGAGTTCGCGCTGCGGGAACTCTCAGGTTGCGCTAATTTTTGACGCATGATGTCCCGACGCGTACTCGCCGCCACCACCGCTGCCCTCCTCGCCACCGCCACCACCGCCGTTCCCGCGAACGCCGCCCAGCCGGAGGCGTTCCCCGAATCCACTCGTCCGTACCTGTACTTCCAGAGCTTCGACGGGGTGGACAACCCCGCCCACTTCACGCACGACCTGCCTGAGGGCTGGTCGCAAGACGTTGAGGGTGTGACCTCGGGCGAGGCCCGCTGGAACGGCTGGACCATCTCGGATGTGCGCCACTGGACCTGGGCCGCTGGCACCGATGAGCGCCACTTTTTCACGCAAGGCCACGACCAGTTCGCCATCATTGACTCGAAGCAGCAGCGCCTTACCGAGCGCGACTCCATGGACGCGCGCATGACCACCGAGCCGATCGACATCGCCGGCCAGAGCACGGTCGCCCTCGAGTTCGACCAGCATTACCGGCAGGGCAAGAAGGGGCAAACCGCATTGGTTGCGGTGGGTTTCGATGGTGGGGAACCGGAGGTCGTCGATAGGCTAACTAGCAACCGCTACTCCTCCCACGAGTACTTCGAGCTCGACGTGCCGGAAGGTGCGAAGACGATGCAGGTGACGTTTAGCTACCTCGGGGGCAATGACGACTACTGGTGGGCCGTGGACAACGTCGCGGTGCGCGCGCCGTTCACCCAGGCCGCAGAGAAGCCGAACACCGTCATCGACGTCATCTCCGATACGCAGGACGACCCCGAGGATTTCAAGCTGGCCGTGCGGCGCCTCAACGCCATGCCGGGGAAGGCCAGCGCGCTGGTGATCAACGGTGATCTGGTGGACAACGGCAGTCAGGAGCAGTGGGACAAGTTCCTCGCCGCGCGCAAGGAGGTCCCGCACGATTCGGGTGTGGAGCTGTGGACCATCGGCAACCACGAGATGTACGGCAAGGAAACCTCGGAGGTGCACATGCAGCGCTTCCTCAAATACTCCGGGCAGGACAAGCCGTGGAACGAGGTGGTGGTGGACGGCACGCCGCTGATCTCCATCAACACGGAGTACTACTCGGACGTCGACCGCGACGGCAAGGAGCCGTTCCAGCGCATCTCCGCCGAGCAGCTGCAGTGGTTGGACGAGCGCCTCGCGCACTGGGATAAGCAGGGCGTGACCGCGCTGGTGTTCACGCACCCGCTGCTGCCTGGGACGGTGTCCATGAGCCATTCCGCCTGGTACCAGAACGATTTTGAGGACGAGCAGGCCATCTCGGATGTGCTGTCCAAGTACAACGACATCGTGGCGTTCACCAGCCACTCGCACTCCTCGCTGAAGCAGAACAACTGGTGGGGCACCAGGCGTTACGACGGCACCCCGCAAGGCGCCATCGGCTTCCCCGTGGTGAACACGGGCGCGATCCTCAACGAGTACCTGCCGGACGGCGACCACGACGAGGAGATCGTGGACGACAAGGCCGCCACCGGCCTGCGCGTGAAGGTCTACGACGATCGCATCCGCGTCGAGGCCTGGGACTTCAAGGACGGCCACAGCCTGACCAACCCCGACGGCGAGGCAAAGATGCTCAAGTACCAGGACTTTTCAAAGCAGCACCGCCTATCGACGCCTCCGGTACAGCCCCCGGCAGAGCCCACCCCGGACGCTGATGCTGATTCTGATTCGGCGGAGGGCTCCTCTGCCGGAGCGAAGGCCGCCCTGGTCATCGGCATCGTCGCGGCGCTTGGTGGGGCCTTCGCGTTCATCGCCTCGCAGTTTGGCGACCAGTTGCGCGGGTTGCTCCCGGACCCGATCGCGGGGCTTCGGTAGCGCTGAGGGGTTGCAGCGCGCGTTTCGACGGAACTGCCCGGGGTAGCAATGCCCTAATCAACGGCATATGCTCACACTTAGTTGAACTGGGCTACAGGGAGGAGGAGTTCCGTGAGACTTACCATCGAACAAGCCGCATCTGGATATCGCGTGGATGCGTCGTTGCTGCAAGGCATCGTCGATAAAGGGTTGGTTGCTCTGGATGCGAACGGGACGGTCAACCACCTGTTAGCCCAAGCGATGTCGCGTTATGTATCGGACGAGTTCGAGGCTTTGTTCGGCGCTTCGGCGACTCTGCCCGGCCTCGACCTCGTGTTCACCGGAATGACCAACGTGCCCTGCGCGCGATTTGTGCAAGCTGGAACGGGGCTGTTGGGTATCGAGAGATTCGGAATCGTGCCTGGGGGACGGCAGTTTTACCAGGTATCTGATTTCGGGGCGCTTTATTCCGCTGGAGTTACCGAATTGTCCGATCAAGTTAGCTCTCACGGTTTCCTCATCCGGGAGGAAGACACCAGCGAAATGCAGGCTTTTGCGGATGCGTACATGCTTGGAGATACACGCGTTCAGACCGCGATTCGGACTCACCTCGCTTCAGCCTCCAATACTGCTGCTTAACAATGGCAGCGAATATTTTCCAGCACGTGGCCGAAGCTGCTGAAATCCTCGACGGACAAGATTGGTTGTTAGTCGGAGGGGCGATGACCCAGGTACACTGCGTTTTAGGGGAGGTCACCTACGAGCGCCCCACATCCGACGTGGATATTGTCGTGGATCCTGTTCGAGATTCGACGCTAATCGGAGTTGCGGCATGCCTTGAAAAGAACGGTTTCGAAAGAGTCGACCAATTGCATAGCAGTGGGGCTCTCCATCGCTTCGAACGGGAGAACGGTTTCGCCATCGATGTTATGGGGAAAGACAGTAACCTCACGCCTGATCGCTGGTTGGGGTTTCGCGTCGTAAAGTGCCCGGGGTCAAAGTCCGCTCTGGGGCGATATTCGGACGGCAAGCAAAAAGAGATTCTTGAGGTAGATGTGGGCGAGGGCCGGAGCGTCCGTATCCCCAATGTCTGGTCCGCTCTAGCAATCAAAGGGTGGGCACTACGCCAGCCGGACGCCAACCGTGAGCGGCACGTGCAAGACTCCCTAGCGCTTCTCGCTTGCGCATCAGTCACTGAGCCGAAGCGCAATCTCACCAAGTCGGAGCGCAAGGCGATCAATTTCGTGCTCTCCAGCGACTACCTCAGTCACATGGAGAATTGGGGACCGCTTTCTGACCGCCACTGGCAAGCGGTATTAACCGAAATCCGGAGACTACGCCCTCAAGGCGAAATCGGAGTTCCTGATCCTTTGAAGCCGATGCTCCCGCCGCCGAAGCTCTAGAACGCCGAAAATTGTCTTGATGCCCAGCAGGACTACTATCGCGTCATTGAACTGGGAAGGAGTACGCCGTGGCATCACATTCTGGGCGGTCCGTGGTCGGACCTTTGGTCGTCGTTACGCTGCTTGCCCTCGTATACCTGTGGTGGACCGGCAACGACCAGCCCACCGACGAGCCCGCGCCCGAGCCTCCCGCTGCCGAAGCCCCGGCACCGCAGCAGGAGGCGCCGTACATCGCGGACAGCCGCCCGCTGGAGATGTACATTCCCGCAATTGGCCTGGTCGCGGACTTCGAACCGAACGATTGCCGCGCGCACGACGGCACCATCGACCCGGCCACGCTCGACCTCGCCTGCGCGTACACCTCACCCGACCGCCCGTACGCGCTGCCGGGCTCGCAGGCCGAGGACATTGTGGTCATCGCGGGTCACACAGGTTCCGGGGTGGAAGCAGTCTTTGACAAGCTTTACGACGGCTCCGCCGACCACCACACCGTCCGCGCCGGCGACGTGCTGTACCTGCGCACCGAGGCCTCCGGCGAGGCGTGGCTAAAGTACACGGCGACGGACTTCCACGATCCGGTGAAAGCGTCACTAAGTAGCGATACCTCCATCTGGGGTGAAGGACCCACCCCTGGCAGGTTGCTGACAATCAGTTGTATCCAGCCGCCGTTCTACCAGCAGTCGGTACGAAATGCGGTCGTGGGCTGGCAGTTTGCAGGAGTCGCCGGGCCTATCGACGGCTCCGCTGAACCTGCCCCCTCTATCCCTCGGGGATAGCTCGCGGCACCTATTGTGCGCGGATTTCGTATCGAACTGACAGGGTGTGTGGAGGGTCCGGTTGTAACGTAACCGCGCCACCTGGCCGATGCATTAGGTGGGTGGGATAAACAACCGAAAGTGAAGGAGCAGACAATGCGTTTGAACAAGACTGCAATCGCACTGACGACCGCCGCTGCACTTGGTGCTGGCGTAATCCCGACTGCGGGTGCTCAGGAGAGCAACGCGCCGAAGCTCGACGACGGCGTGCAGCAGGCCACTGACAGCCCGAACGATGCCGATATGAGCATCTTCGGCAACGGCACTGGCGACGGTGCCGCGCAGGCGACCGGCAACGCCCCGGAAAACCCGAACGACCAGCTGCTTCCGGGCGCCCCGGAGGGCTCGGAGCCGACCTCGTCGAACTCCCTGGGCACGAATGAGCAGGCTGCGACTGAGACCGAAACCGCCACTGCTACCGCGACGGCCACGGAAACGGCAACGGCGGGTGACTCGGGCGCTGCCGCGGGCACTGAGGGCACCGCCACCGGCACCGCGACGGCAACTGCGACGGAGACCGCAACCGGTACCGCCACGGCCACCGCCACGCCGACCACCAAGGACAACACCGCGGCGATCGTGCTCGGCTCCCTGGGTGCTCTCGCCGGCCTGGGCCTGATCATCGCCGGTGTGCAGTACTTCGTGAACAAGGACGGTGACCTGGTCAAGGACCCGAACCGCGTTGACCAGCCGGCCTCCCCAGAGGAGAAGGCCGAGTCCGACCAGGTGAAGAAGGACCACGGCGATGAGATCGCCAAGCAGGTCGAGGCCAACGGTGGTGCCCCGGCCACAGGTAACGCAGGTAACGCTGGCGCGGGTGCTGGCGCCGCAGCGAACAGTGCCGGCAACGCCGCCGCGGCGAACGGCGAGCGCGGCATGAACGCCTCCACCGGTGTCGCAGAGCTGCCCGCTGGCCTGGTCGCGCTGCTGATTCTGTCGATCGTGGGCGCTGCGGGCTACGCCTTCAGCCGCCGCGAGACGGTCTAGGGCTCTATAGCACCGAAGCGCTCTGAGATCGTTGGCCCCGCTTTGCGATTCGTCGCAAGGCGGGGCCTTCGCTTGCCCAACCAAGTAATCTGTTGCTCATTAGGTTGATTGACCTCGGTGGAAGGAGGTGTGGTTGTGGAACGGCACTATTCGTACCCCAAATTCGCGGACTGGTTGCGCAACGAAATTCAGACCGAGAACGACCCGTCTTTCGCTGTTCGGGTTCTCAAACGGGTGGTCTCTGACATCCGAGATATACCCGAAGACGAAGAGTTCTTGCTCGCGCACTCTGCTCCACAATCGACTGGAGACACCGATTGGGTTCGATTGGGGGAAGGCAACCTCCGCACCGCCAAGGACCATGACCGGCCATGGAACTGACGAAGAAACAGCCATACACAGGAGGCAACGATGGAAGAGAAACAGATTTTCCTCTCCGAAGAGGACTTTAGCCAAGTACAGCGGATTCTGGACGAGCCAGCTGAGACAACGAAACTTGAGAAGTTGTTCGATGCAGAAAGCCCGTTCGGCAAACCGATGAGTTTCGGGAGCTGAGCGCGGACGAAACCGCGCCGTAAACCCCTACTGCGGCTCCACGGGGTTGCCCTGCCACACGGTCATTGCCGGCACCTCGTCGCCGCGCATGACCAGCGAGCCCGGGCCCACCGTCGCGCCGGCGCCGATGACGGAGCCTGGCAGGGAAACCGAGTGGGCGGCCAGCGTCGCCGAGTCCAGGATCGAGACCGTGTCCAGGGACATCACGCGGTCCTGGAACAGGTGCGTCTGCACCACCGTGCCCGGGCCGACCGACGCGCCGCGGCCCACCACGCACAAGTCCGTCTCCGGGAACCAGTAGGACTCGATCCACGCGCCGCGGCCGACGCGCACGCCCAGCGCGCGCAGTGCCAGGTTCATCTCGCCGGCGCTGGAGGCCCAGTTGAAGAACCACGGCGCGGCGACGACCTCGACGAACTGGTCCTGCAGCTCGTTGAGCCACACGAACCAGGAGTACAGCGGGTGCTCGCCAGCCTTGTGCCGCCCGACCAGCACCCACTTCGCCACCACGGCGGAGAGCACGGCCAGAACGCCCACGGCCATCCACACCAGGCCGCCGAGGAGGTACGTCCAGAAGCCGAAGCGCTCCAGAAGCGTCACCACAACAGCGGCGAACACCGCCGCCAGCACGGCTTGCGTCATGGGCGCGAGCAGGCGCAGCGTCTCCACAAACCCGCGCTTGCGCATGAGCGACGCGGACGGCTTGTAGGTCGCCTCGCCGGCGGCCTCCACCTCGACGCGGCGCATGCGCTCCGGCGGCGAGCCCCACCAGTTCGAGCCCGCCTTCGACTTCTTCGGCGACGCTGACAGCACCGCCACCAGCGACTGTTTCGCCAGCTTGCGGCCGGGCGCGACCATGCCGGAGTTGCCCACGAAGGAGCGCTTGCCCACCACGGTGTGGTCGGTGCGGATCCAGCCGTCGCCGAGTTCGTAGGTGCCGACCATCGTGTCGTCGGCAAGGAATGCCCCGTCGCGCACCTCGGTCAGCTTCGGCACCATCACGGCGGTGGACACCTCGGCGCGCTCGCCGATCTGCGCGCCCAGCGACCGCAGCCACACCGGGGTGGCCAGGCCTGCGTAGATGGGGAAGTAGCGGGTGCGGGCGTCGTCCATAAGCCTGGTCACAGTCCACAGCGCCCAGCCATGCACGCTGCGCACAGGGAAGACGCCGGGCTTCACGCCTATCGACGCCACCCTCACGGCCAGCCACGTCAACAGCAAACCAGCCCCGATGTAGACCAGGCCGCCGACCGGGGCGAACACGAGCAGACCCCACACCGACGAGGTATGCGCCACGCGAGCCAGCCCCACCGTCGCGGCGGCGCCGGCAACACCGGCAGTAGCCGGCAGCAGCGCGAGGAACAGCGACGTCAGGCCGTATCCCAGCGCCCACAGTGGTCGGCGCGGCGGGCGCTCGTCGGGGAAGCGGTGCTTGGAGCGGCCCACCTTGCGCGCGGGCGAGCCCGCCCAGCGCGAGCGCTTCTTCACGGGCTTGCGGCCGGTGACGGTGGAGCCCGGCTCCACGTGCGCGCCGTTGCGAATCTCGGTGCCGGGCATGAGCGTGGAGCGCGCGCCGACGCGCGCCTCCGCGCCGATGGACACCTCGCCGACGTGGAATTCGTCGCCGTCGAGCCACACACCCGACAGGTCCACTTCCGGCTCGATGGCGGAGCCTTCACCAATGGTGAGCAGGCCCGTCACCGGTGCGAAGGCGTGCATGTCCACGCCCTTGCCGATCTTGGCACCCAACATGCGGGCGGTGATTTTCGCGGCGTTGGCGCTGGAGATGTTCAGCGCGCCGGAGGCCGCAAGCCACCGCTCCGCCGCCCACAGGCGCACGTGCTGCGCGCCGCCGCGTGTGTACACGCCGGGCTTCACCCGCCCGCGGATCAGTCGGGTGCCCAGCGCGCCGATGGGGATGCGCCCGAACGGGGTGCACAGCACCACGAAGGCGGCGGCGAGCCAGGGCCAGCTCAGCTCGGTCAGGCCCAGCAGGTTCGCCGCGATGGCCACCCAGGTCACCGCCGTGGCTGCCTTCAACGTCATCACCGGCACCAGGGCCAAACTCTGCGCCACGCGGGTGCCGGCGCCGACGGGCTCTACTTCGCGTTCGCGCTTGGCGGTGCGGTTGGAAAGCGTGAGCTCGTCGATAAGCGAAGCAAGCGTTTCTAGCCTGGGGTGGTCGTAGAGGTCGCGCACCGCGATGGTGGGTACACGCTCGCGCAGGCGGGTGATCAGCGCGGCGGCCGCGAGCGACGAGCCGCCGAGCTCGAAGAAGTCCGCGTCGCGTCCCGGCACGTCCAGGCCGAGGACCTCGACCCACTGCTCGGCCACCCACGTCTCCGTCTCGGTCAGCCCAACCGCGTCGACGCTGGCGGGCAGCGGCCACGGCAGGGCCTTCTTGTCCACCTTGCCAGAGGTGCGGATCGGCAGCTCGTCCATCACGTGCAGGCGCGGCACCAGTGCTGCCGGCATGACCTCGGCGAGACGCTCGCGCATTTGCGGAACGTCCAGCTCGGTGCCGTCGTTGGGGGAGACGTAGCCCACCAGCACCTTGTCGCCCGACGGCAGGGTCTGCACCGCGACGGCCGAGTTGTACACGCCCTCGAGCGCCGCGACGTTGGCCTCCACCTCGCCCAGCTCGATACGGCGGCCGCCGATCTTCACCTGGTCGTCGGCGCGGCCGATGAACGCCAGGCCGTTATCGGTGAGCTTGACGTGGTCGCCGGTGCGGTACGCGCGCTCCCAGTCGCCCATCGGGGCGTACTTCTCCGCGTCCTTCTCCGGATCCAGGTAGCGGGCCAGGCCCACGCCGCCGATGATGAGCTCCCCGTCTTCGGCGACTGCGAGGTCCCAGCCGTCCAGCGGCCAACCGATGGTCACTGCCTCACCCGGAAACAGCTGCTTCGCGCTAGCCACCACGGTCGCCTCGGTGGGGCCGTAGGTGTTCCACATCTCGCGGCCGTCCGCCAGGCGGTCGGTCAGCTCCTGCGAGCAGGCCTCGCCGCCCACGATGAGCAGGCGGATGTTGTCCAGCGCCTCCTTCGGCCACAGGCCGGCCAGGGTCGGCACCGTGGACACGACGGTGATGTCGCGGCGGATCAGCCACGGGCCTAAGTCCTGGCCGGAGCGCACCAGCGCGCGCGGGGCCGGCACCAGGCAGGCGCCGTGGCCCCACGCGAGCCACATCTCCTCGCAGGACGCGTCGAAGGCCACGGACAGCCCGGCCAGCACACGGTCGTCCGGGCCGAGCGGGTTGTCCTGGCAGAACAAGCGCGCCTCCGCGTCCACGAACGCGGCCGCCGAGCGGTGCGTCACCGCCACACCCTTCGGTTTTCCTGTGGAGCCGGAGGTGAAGATGATCCAGCAGTCGTGGTCCGGGGTGACCTCGCCGAGCGGGGTCGGCTGCGCAGGCTTGAGCACGCGCAGCCCGTCATCGGTCCAGATCGCGTCCACGTCCGCCTCGCCGAAGACGGTCTCCGCGCGCTCGTCCGGGTCGTCCGCGTCCACCGGCACGTACGCGCAGCCCGCGCGCATCGTGGACAGGATCGCAAGGTAGAGCTCCCTGCTTCCCGACGTCATCCGGACCCCCACGCGGCCCCCATCACGCACGCCCATCTTGCGCATGTCGGCGGCGCGGCGCTCGATTTCCTCCACCAGTTCGGCGTAGGTGAGCACGCCGTCGTCGGCGGAGTTCGCGCCGCCGTCGTCGATGGCGGCGGCATCGGGGTGCTCGGCGGCGGTGGCCGTGAGGACGTCGATGAGCGTCCGCTCCGGCGGGGCCAGGTGGCTGCGAAGGAGGGGGTTGTCGGGCTGAGACATGCGGATAAGGCTAATAGCGCAACGAAAAACCGCAAATTATGGGAAACGCCAACTATTTGCGCCCGCCCACGTTCTAGTCGTCGCCGTCCAGTGCCTGGGAGAGCTTGCGCAGGCTCTTCAGCTGCTTGTTGGAAGACGCCTCCAGCGCGCGGTCCTCCGCCTCAGCCACGTCCGCGGCAAGTTTCGCCAGCACCTTGGTGCCTTTCTTGGTGGCGGCGACGATCTGGCGGCGTCGGTCCTTCGGGTCGCGCTCGCGGGTGACCCAGTTGTTGTTCTCCAGGTTGTCGATGAGGCGGACCATGTCGGACGCGTCGATGGTGAGCAGCTCCGACAGCTGGCGCTGGCTCATCGGCTCCCCGTCCACGCACATGAGGATCCAGTACTCGCGCATGGTGGAGTCGTGCTTGGCCAGGGTGCGCTCGACCTCGTCTTTGGTGTGCCTGCGCACGCGTTCAACCTGGAAGTGGGGGGACTTGGCCAGTGCGGACGGCAGTTCGGGGAGCGTGGGCATGGCCTTCATCATAACTATGTTTAGGCGCCCAACAATTGGGAACGCCTAAGACTGCCTAATTCTGGTGTGGCAGGCCCTGCTCCACCCAGGCAGTGGTGCCGCCGGCGACGTTGATGACGTTGTCCCAGCCGCGGGCCTGCTCCAAGTATTCGCCGGCTTGCGCGCTGCGGCCGCCAGACTTGCAGATCAGGTAAATGTCGCGCTCCGGGTCGATCTCGTCGGTGCGTGCGACGAACTCGGACAGTGGGATGTTCACGGCGCCCTCCGCGCGGACGGCGGCGTACTCGTCGGGCTCGCGCACGTCGATAAGCTGCGCGCCTGCGGGGACTTTATCTACGGAAACTTCCTTCATGGCTCGTATGATAACTGCCGTGAAGTACCACGTCCGCCGCATCGTCGCACTGCTGATTCTGTTCCTTCTGGTGCGCGCAGGTTTCAAGGCACTGCTTCACGACGAACCTTCGGACCCCCCAGCGGCAGAGCCAACGCAGGAGACGTCGGTGTCGGCGGAGCCTCGTCGGCAAGCTGCTGCCTCGATTCCGCAGGGGCGCCCGGTGGAGATGGTGGTGCCGGTGCTGGGGCTGCGCGCCGGGTTCGAGCAGGCGGATTGCCGCGTGGTGGGCGGCAAGATCGACCCGAAAAGCATGGATAAGGCGTGCGCGCTGACGGGGGAGAGCTACCCGTACGAGCTGCCGGGCACGGACGCCGGCGACATTGTGGTCGTGGCGGGGCATACCGGCGCGGGCGTGGACGCGGTGTTTAACAAGCTTTACGACGGCAAAGCCGAACGCCACACCGTAGCCACGGGCGACACGCTGTTCCTGCGCACGGAAACCTCGGGCGACGACTGGCTGAAGTACACCGCGACCGACCTGCACGACCCGGACAAGGGCGCGCTGGCGGGCAACGCGGAGATCTGGGGGACGGGGCCGATGCCGGGGCGGCTGCTGACCATTTCCTGCATCCAGCCGGCGAACCTGCTGGCGGACAGCGTGCGCAACGCCGTGGTGGGGTGGCAGCTGGCCGGAACGACGACCGATGACGAGGTTGAGACGGCCTTCGAGCCGCGGTAGTCAAGATTTTTGCGTCTCTTTTGCGAGGTTTGACCTGCGGTTTTACAGGTGTTGTCCAAAAAGTCTGAAGGTTTAGTTGAGACTTGTGTGAAACGTGTTTACTGTTGTGGCGTAACCTTCGACCTGAGGTTTAGACTTTCCCGATAGGAGCCCCCAATGAAGCGCACCATCCGCACGCTGGCCGCAGCCGCAATGGCCGGCGCGATCGCAATTTCCGTGACCCCCGCCGCCGACGCCCAGACCACCATCGACCCGACCGAGGTTGCCACCAAGATCATCGAGGGTCGTTTCCCGGCCGTCATTGTTGCTCCGAACGGCACCTACTATGAGCTGGTCAACGGCGAATACAAGGAGGCCGCAACCACCCCGGCCGGCGCTGAGAACGCCGCGGAGGTTTCCCTGGCTGACAACGGTGACATCGTCGCCACCCTTGCGGACGGCTCCGGTGAGACGATCGTGCTGGGGAAGGCCAAGCCGGCCGCTGAGTCCACCACCACCACTCCCCAGGCCCCGGCGCCGAAGGCGACCGGCGAGGCTGCCGCTACTGCAACCTCCACCTCCACCGCGACCACCCTTACGGTGCCGGCGGGTACGGACACCACCGTCTCCGCAACTGTGGATGCAAACCTGGGCGGCGCCGGCGCTGGCGCGGGCAGCTCCAACGGTGCAGCTGGCGAGGCCAACGCCGAGCTGTCCCCGGGTGCGATCGCGGGCATCGCTGCTGCTGCGATCGGCATCCCGATCGTCATCGCTGGCGTGACCTACTTCCTCAACCAGGACGGCGAGACCCTGGTCGGCTCCTCAGAGCGCGTGAACCAGCAGCCGACCCCGGAGGAGAAGGAGAAGTCCGATCAGCTCCGCGCTGAGCACGCCGACGAGATCGCCGCGCAGCAGGTCGCTGCCGCCGCGAACCGTGGCGTCGAGGCTGAGACTGGCTCCAACACGCTCGTGCGCACCCTGTTCGCGCTGGTGATCGCTTCCGTGCTTGGTGCAGCCGCGTTCGTGGCTGGCCGCCGCTTCCTGGTCTAGGCCGACACCCTCTTCGCTTGAGGTCTGGTTACTTTCGCGTAACCAGACCTCAAGCGTTTTGCGTACCTAAAACCCCTGGTCGCGCCCGCCGCTGAGGTCTGGTTTCTTGCTGAGGTCTGGTTTGTCCCAAGCGGGAAGCAAACAGTTGTTACTGGAGTGAAAAATGGGGGCAAAGTGTGTAAACTCTCAACCAACGCTTGAGGTTTGACCCCTCGAGCTTCCCCGAACTTCCTAGGAGTCCGTCATGAACCGCACCACCCGCGCCGCCGCTGTCGCAACTGCTGCCGCCGCAGCTCTGCTCGCTGTGCCGGTCGCCGCAACCGCGCAGGATCTGCCGGCCGAGACCGCCGACGCACGCGGCGAGCAGTACTTCCTCAACGAGGAGGGCTCCCACTACGTGCGCACGCTCCAGGAGGCGGCGCAGCCGTACGCGCAGCTGGACAGCGGCCAGCAGGAACGCGCGGTCGCGGTCGCGGATGCCGCGGTCGCAGGCCTGATCGGCTCCGGCGTGATTCGGGACCAGCCCGCCGACCAGCCGACGGGCGAGCCGGTGCCGACGGATCCGGAAACCGCCGAAACGCCCGCTGAAACGTCCGCCGAAGCACCGGCACCGTCCCCGGAAAACGCGCCGGAGGAGCCGCTCGGCGCCGAGGATGTGGACCCCGCCGACGACAATCCCGTCGCCCACGGCCTGGTGAAGTTCCCGCCGGTGCTCACGCTGGACGGCAAGACGTTCTTCCTGAACAAGGACGGCCACACCTTCGTCGCCGATGTCGCCCGCGTCAACGCGGACGTCACCCCGGAGGAGGCTGCGGACTCCGAGGCGATGATCCAGGCCAACGCTGGCGAGATCGGTCGCCAGGGGCTTGAGGCGGCGCGTGCTGCGGGCGAGGCTGTCGAGGCCGTCGAGGCTGCCACGCAAAATCAGATCGCATCCCCGTACGCCGCACCCGCCCGCGGCCTGGAGGCAGAGACCGGCTCCAACACCGTCGCCCGCGCGCTGTTTGCGCTGGCGCTGGCAAGCGCCCTGGGCGCAGGCTTCTTCGCGTTCGCCCGCCGCCGCCTGATCTAGCCGTGCAGATTTGCGCCAGCTTGGAGAATGGTGTTCTCTAAGTTGGTGAATTATAGACATCTGCTCGCATCCTGCTGTGCCGCCGCCGTCGCGGCAGGCACCATTGCCACCCCGGCCCACGCCGCCGTCGACCCGGTCGGCCGTGAGTGCCGCGCCGCCACCGCAGCGGCGAACATGGGCCAGCCGATCCCGAACATCGGCAACTACCTGCTCAACAGCAGCGAAAATGCCATCGACAACGGCGTGCTTCGCATCTTCGCGCCGGCGAAGTACAAGCCGTACATCACCCAGGCCACGGACCAGTGGGTCAGCGCTACCGACGGCCTGATGCGCTTCGAGTACGTGGACCAGCCCGGCTACAAGGTGGTCACCGTGCGCGAGGCCAACCTGGGCGGCTACGTCGTCGGCCGCGTGCAGGGCAACGTGAACAACATGGAGCTTTTGCTCAACCCGGACATTTTGCGCAACGGCTACTACGAGAGCCTGGTCATGACCATCGCGCACGAGCTCGGCCACGCCATGGGCCTGGCGCACTCCTGCGACGGCGCGCTGATGAAGGACGGCACCAACCGCGGCAAGGTGGCCAAGACACCGCAGCCGCTGGATACGCAGGTGCTCATCCAGGCGAACAACTTGCGGGCAGCTCGCCTATCGACGACTACCGCTACCCCCACCCCAGAACCCACCCCGCCGAACAACGGCAACGTCTACGAGTGGGTCGGCGAACGCAACTCCACGGTCGTCGAGGTCGCACCGACCCCGATCCGGACAACGGTGGCGTGGGAGCCGAAGACGCAGCCCACGACTAGCGAAACGCCCACCGAGCGACGCACGACCGTCATCGAAACCACGGTCGCGCCGGAGCCCACCCCCGAGCAGCCGAAGCGTGTCTCGCCGCTTGCGATCATCCTGCCGGTGGCCGCGGCCGCGATCTCCGCGATCGGCCTCGGTCTCGCGTTCATGCGCAGCTGGTTCTAGCAGCGCAAAACAAAAGCCGGGCCGACGCGAGAATGCGGGCCCGGCTTTAGCCGTCGATAAGCAAGTTAGTTGACGGTCTTGGCGTCCTTGTCCGCCTCGAGGCCCTCGCGGGAGTTGTCGCCGACGCGCTTGAACTCGTAGAGCGCGGCCTGCAGGATCTTCTCCGCCTCAGCCTTGTCGCCCCAGCCGGAACCGGAGACTTCCTTGTTCGGCTCGAGGTCCTTGTAGTGCACGAAGAAGTGCTCGATCTCGTCCTTGACAAAGTCGGAGACGTCGGAGATGTCCTGGTAGGACTCGTAGCGCACGTCGTCGATGACGCAGAGCAGCTTGTCGTCGCCGCCGGCCTCGTCGGTCATCTTGAACACGCCGATCGGGCGCGCGATCACGGTGACACCCGGGAAGACGGGCTCCGGGGTGATCACAAGGGCGTCGAGCGGGTCGCCGTCGTCGGCCAGGGTGTTGTCGATGAAGCCGTAGTCCGCCGGGTACGCCATCGGGGTGAACAGGTAGCGGTCGAGGAAGACGCGACCGGTCTCGTGGTCGACCTCGTACTTGTTGCGGGAACCCTTGGGGATCTCGATGATGACCTCGATAGCCATTACTTCTCCTTTGCTTGGTGAATGTCCGCCCGCCATCATACTTCGGCTACCATTTTGGCCGATGAAGGTATGGACTTGGGTCGCAGGCGCCGTCGCGCTCGCTGCGGTCGGCGGTGTCGCAGGCTTCGGCATCGCGGCGCACGAGCAGCTCTCCGAGATCACGCACGCGCCCCCGTACCAGCTGCAGTCGGCCCCGTCCGCGTTGGAGCCCGCGCTGCCCTCGCCTATCGACGACGCTTCGCTGCGAACGAACCTGGCAACACTCGCCGACAACCCTGACCTGGGCGTGTTCCACGGCCACGTCACGCAGGCAGGCAGCGGGGATACGGTGTTCGACCGCGCCTCCGACGAGGCACTGAAGCCGGCGAGTGTGACGAAGGTGCTCACCGCGTCGGCGGCGCTGCTGAGCCTGGGCGCACAGGACCGCATCACCACCGAGGTGGTGCGCGGCGCGAACCCGGGGGAAGTGGTGATCAAGGCGGCAGGCGACGTGTGGCTGAACAGTGAAGCCCTGGATGAGCTCGCGGCGCAGGTGGGTGAGGCCGACACGGTGCTCATCGACACCTCTGTCTGGGATGGCATGCCGGAGCTCATGCCGGGCTGGGACCCGCTGGACATCGACGGCGGGTTCGTCGCACCACTGCAGCCCGCGATGCTGTCCGGCGGGCGGTTAAACGGCGAGACCTCCGGCGACGTGCCCCGCTCCCACACCCCGGCGCTCGAGGTGGCGCAGGCGCTGGCGAACCGCGTCGGCGCGCAGAACGTCGGCGAAGGTCACGGCGACGGCGAGGTCGTCGCCGCGGTGGAGTCGCCGACGCTTGTGGAGCGGCTCGAGCTGATGATGAAAAACTCCGACAACGTCTACGCCGAGGCCATCGGGCGCGAGGTGGCGCTGGCGCGCGGCACCACCGACGCGCCGGGCGCGACCCAGAGCGTGCTGGAGGAGCGCGGCTTCAACACCGCCGGGCTCGTCCTGCACGACAACTCCGGGCTGTCCGCGGACGACCTCATCGCACCGAAGCTTCTGGACGCCCTGCTGTACGACGCCACCGCCCAACCCGCGCTGCGCCCCCTGCTGTCCGCGCTGCCCGTGGCCGCAGGCGAGGGCACACTCCTGGACCGCTACAGCGACCTCGCTGGCCGCGGCTGGGTGCGCGCGAAAACGGGCACACTCGACGGCACCGCGTCGCTGGCCGGCACCGTGACCAGTGTGAACGGCAACGTCTACACGTTCGCGCTGATCTGCAACGACGCCGACGTCCTCGCCGCGCGCCGCGCCATGGACGAGTTCACCTCTGCACTGCGCGAGTTCTGATGGACCCATTCTGGCCGCGCCGCTCGCCGCACTTCCTTGCCTGCCGACGAGCACTCCGCCCCTTCGACGCCCCCGCCATCATCGGCCTGTCCGGCGGGCCCGACTCGCTCGCCTTGGCCGCCGCGGCAGCGGCAGAGAAGAAGGACGTGCGCTGCGTGGTGGTGGACCACGGGCTCCAGGACGGTTCGGCGGAGGTGGCTAGGCGGGCAGCGGTCGTTGCTCGGGGTTTCGGCCTCGCCGCCGAAGTTGTCCGCGTCGAGGTTGGCGAGGGCAACCTAGAGGCGGCCGCGCGCAGCGCCAGGTACGAGGCGCTGCTGGCGTACGGGAGTGATGTCTGGGTCGGCCACACAGTCGATGACCAGGCGGAAACGCTCCTACTCGGCGCGCTGCGCGGCAACCCGTCCGGGATGGCGCCGCGCGTTGGGCGCATCGTCCGGCCGTTTCTGGGTATCCGCCGCGCGGATACCGTCGGGGCCTGCGAGGAGCTGGGCCTCGATCCCTGGCACGACCCGATGAACGCCGACCCGGCCTTCCGCCGCGTGGCCATGCGCAACCAGGTGTTGCCCCAGCTCAGCGAGCTTCTCGGCGGTGACGCCGTCCCCGCGCTCGCGGCAACCGCCGACCGGATCGCGGCGGACCAGGCCCTGATCGCGTCGCTGACCGACCTCGCGCCGACGACCTCGTGTGCGGAGTTGAAGGCGGATGCGGGGCCGGTCCGGAGGCGTCGATTAGCAGCATGGCTTCTGGGGGAAGGCGTGCCGTTGCAAGGGGACCAGCTCGACGCGGTGGAAGCCTTGGTCGTCGATTGGCATGGGCAAGGGCCCGTGGCTGTCGCGGGCGGGCGCGCGGTGGTGCGCGAGGGTGGACAGCTGGATATTTTGGGGGAAATCCACAGTGGAGATAAGTAAAGAGGGGCTCTGCCACTGAGCTACACCACCAAGGTGGGCCGGGAATCGAACCCGAGTCTCCCTCTTTCGTGGAAATCTTGGTCGTGAACCAACGGAGTCTCTCTCGGAATTCCTGCTCGCGATCATCGCATGTTATTACGAAGTTTGCAATAGCTGGTCGGCTCCCGGGGCAAAGTGAAAATTGATCATTGTGGATTAACCCCGCCGTGTATATGGTCTGCTTGCATACAGGAGGTGCTGCATGAACAAGGTGGCAACGCAGGTCTTTGATTCGGGAAATAGCGATGCGGTTCGCCGTCTCCGGGAATTTCAAGCTGCGCGTGGCATCGAAGGCGGCATCCTTGAAGACTGCGATGGGCTCTTCGATGACGCGGTGCTAAGCCGCGACGAGGCCGAGCTGAACTGATTGGAAAGTCTCGGCTGACCCGAACCCCGCAGATGGTTGTACCTACCGCCTGGCAGGTGGCAAGATGTGGAAGTTACGCGCACGTAAACGCAAACTGAAGCGCGAAAACCGCGAGAGGGAAGGGCCAGCCCATGACCGAGTTGCACGACAAGAAGGACTTCAACGTCCCAGCGAACCGCTACGGCGATGACGTCGAGGCGATCCTGATCCCGGAAGACGTGCTCCAGGAGCGCATCCAGGAGCTGGCGGACATGGTCTCGGAGAAGTACCGCGACTCGGAAGAAGACCTGATTTTGGTCTGCGTGCTCAAGGGCGCGGTGTTCTTCCTCACCGACTTCGCGCGCAAGCTGTCCATCCCGGCGGAGATGGAATTCATGGCCGTGTCCTCGTACGGCAACTCCACCACCAGCTCCGGCGTGGTGCGCATCTTGAAGGACCTGGACAAGGAGATCGCCGGCCGCGACGTGCTCGTGGTGGAAGACATCATCGACTCCGGCCTGACCCTGTCCTGGCTACTGCGCAATCTGCGTAACCGGAACCCGAAGAGCCTCGAAGTCGTTACTCTTCTGCGCAAGCCCGATGTGCAGACGGCGAAGATTGATCTGCTGGACATCGGCTTCGACATTCCCAACGAGTTCGTCATCGGCTACGGCCTGGATTACGCCGAGCGTTACAGGGACCTGCCGTATGTGGGCACGCTGCACCCGCGCGTGTACTCAGACGCTGACTAGAACAAAGGTTTATGAGCAAAAATAACAAGGTTTTGCGGTGGGGCATCATCGGCGCCATCGCGCTGATCGTCCTCTACCTGCTCACGCTGATCGGGGACGATTCCCGCGCCTACCAGCGCGTGGACACGTCTGTTGCCATCGAGCAGCTGCAGAACCACAACGCTGAAGAAGTGCAGATCGACGACCGCGAGCAGCGCGTGCGCATCGACCTTCGCGAGCCGATCACCGTGGACGAACGCGAGGGCGTCGAGGCAATCTCCGCGCAGTACCCGGCTCGCACCACCCCGGAGATTTTCGGGGCGGTGCGCGAATCCGGCGCGGACAAGTACGAGACGAACGTGACGCAGGAATCCTTCCTGATGTCCATGCTCGGCTTCATGCTGCCGATGGTCCTGGTGTTCGGGCTGATCTTCTACTTCATGTACCGCATGCAGGCGGGCGGCGGCGGGCCATTCGGCATCGGCGGCTCGAAGGCGAAGCAGCTGACCAAGGACAACCCGACCAACACCTTCGCGGACGTCGCCGGCGCCGACGAGGCGGTGGACGAGCTGCACGAGGTGGTGGACTTCCTCACCGACCCGACCGTGTACGAGGAACTCGGCGCGAAGATCCCGCGCGGCGTGCTGCTCTACGGCCCGCCCGGCACCGGTAAGACGCTGCTCGCCCGCGCCGTCGCCGGCGAGGCTGGCGTGCCGTTCTACACCATCTCCGGCTCCGACTTCGTGGAAATGTTCGTCGGCGTGGGCGCCTCCCGCGTACGCGACCTGTTCAAGCAGGCGCGCGAGAACAGCCCGTGCATCATCTTCGTCGACGAGATCGACGCGGTGGGCCGCCAACGTGGCTCCGGCATGGGCGGAGGTCACGACGAGCGCGAGCAGACCCTGAACCAGCTGCTGGTGGAGATGGACGGTTTCTCCGGCCGCGAGGGCGTGATCCTCATCGCGGCGACGAACCGCCCGGACATCCTGGACCCGGCACTGCTGCGCCCCGGCCGCTTCGACCGCCAGATCCCGGTGACCAACCCGGACCTGGCCGGCCGCGCGCAGATTCTCAAGGTGCACGCCAAGAACAAGCCGCTTGCAGACGACGTCTCGCTCGACGCTTTGGCCAAGCGCACCGCCGGCATGTCAGGCGCGGATTTGGCCAACGTGCTCAACGAGGCCGCGCTGCTGACCGCCCGCATCGGCGGCAACGTCATTACCGCGGACGCTCTGGAGGAGGCCACGGACCGCGTCATCGGCGGCCCGCGCCGCTCCAGCAAGGTCATCTCCGAGCACGAGAAGAAGGTCACCGCCTACCACGAAGGCGGCCACACGCTCGCCGCCTGGGCGCTGAAAGACATTGAGCGCGTGTACAAGGTGACTATCCTCGCCCGCGGCCGCACCGGCGGCTTCGCCATGACCGCCGACGAGGACGACAAGGGCATGTACACCCGCGACGAGCTGTTCGCCCGCATGGTCTTTGCCATGGGCGGCCGCTCCGCCGAGGAGCTGGTCTTCGGCGCGCCGACCACTGGCGCGTCGAACGACATCGAGCAGGCGACCAAGATCGCGCGTGCGATGGTCACCGAGTACGGCATGACCTCCGCGCTCGGCGCGGTGAAGTACGGCCAGGAGCAGGGCGATCCCTTCTCCGGCCGCGGCTCCGGAGGCTCGCTCGAGTACTCGCCGGCGGTTGCCGCGAAGATCGACGAGGAGATGCAGTTGCTTCTCGACGAAGCGCACAAGGTCGCCTACGCCACCCTCGAGCGCTACCGCGACGAGCTGGACACCCTGGCCTCGAAGCTCCTAGAGAAGGAGACGCTGCGCCGCGGCGATTTGGAGGCCATCTTCGACACCGTCGAGCCGACCCGCCCGGCCCTGCCCGCCCACGACGCGCGCTTCGGGCGCCAGTCTGACCGCGAGCCGGTGAAGACCCCGGTGGAGCTTGCCAAGGAGCGCGGCGAGGAGCCGCCGAAGCGCTTCTCCATCCTGGAGGCGTCCAAGGCCACCCGCGAGCGTCGCCGCAAGGAACGCGAGGCGGAGCAGAACCCCGCGCCGAAGAAGGGCTCGACCCGCTGGCAGCAGCCAAAACACAAGGAGCCGCAGTACGGCGGCCCGAAGCCGCCGGAAGGCTGGACCTACAAGGGAGCGCCGAAGGAACAGCACCCGGGCACCCGCAACTACCCTGCGGAAAACACAGAACAGATCGGCTTCCGCCTGCCGGAAAACGAGCGGCCGGACCACGCTTCCCGCGGCCCGGAGCCGGAGACGACGCCGGATGCGGAGACCACCCAGCTGCCGCGCGAGGAGCGCGCGCCGAAGCACAGGAGGGACGATGACTAACCCGAAGTTCGACCGCGAGCGCGCTGAGGCTGCGGTGCGCGAGCTGCTCATCGCGGTCGGGGAGGACCCGGAGCGCGAGGGTCTGGTGGAAACCCCGGCCCGCGTCGCGCGCGCCTACGAGGAGGTCTTCGCGGGCCTGCGCGAGGACCCGAAGGTGCACCTGGAGAAGTCGTTCTCCGAGAACCACCGCGAGCTGGTGCTGGTGCGCGACATCCCGATCTACTCCACCTGTGAGCACCACCTAGTGCCGTTCTACGGCGTGGCGCACATCGGCTACATCCCGGGCGCGGAGGGCAAGGTCACCGGCCTGTCCAAGCTGGCGCGGGTGGCGGACATGTACGCGAAGCGACCGCAGGTGCAGGAGCGGTTGACGCAGCAGATCGCGGACGCGATCGTCGAAAAGCTTCATGCTTCTGCGGTTATCGTGGTCATCGAGTGCGAGCACCTGTGCATGGCCATGCGCGGGATCCGCAAGCCGGGCGCGACCACCACCACCTCGGCGGTGCGCGGCGGCTTCCAGAACAACGCGGCCTCGCGCGCGGAAGTGCTGAGCCTGATTAGGGGATAGAAGATGACTACCGTTGCCGATCTGACCGTGCCGGGGCGCACGAGCGTGATGGGCATTGTCAACGTCACGGAGGATTCGTTTTCCGACGGCGGCAAGTGGCTCGCCGCCGACGACGCCATCGCGCACGCCCACGAGCTGGTGCGCCTGGGCGCTGACATTATCGACGTCGGCGCGGAATCCACCCGCCCTGGCGCCACCCGCGTCCCCGCCGAGGTGGAAGCGGAGCGCGTCCGGCCCGTGATCCGCGCGCTGCACGCGGACGGGATCCGCACCTCCGTCGACACCATGCGCGCCGCGACCGCGCTGGCCGCGGCCGAGGAGGGCGTGGATTTGATCAACGACGTCTCCGGCGGCCTCGCGGACGAAAACATGTACCGCGTGATGGCGGAAACGAAACTCCCGGTGTGCCTGATGCACTGGCGCGCGGACGCCTTCGTCAACGCCTCCGGCGCGGCGGACCACGGCGGGGACGTGGTGGGGGATGTGCACGAGGTGCTGGCGGAGCTCGTCGAGAAGGCAACCGCCGCCGGCGTGGACGAAAGCCAGATCACCCTGGACCCGGGCCTGGGCTTTGCCAAGACGGCCGCGGACAACTGGGCGCTGCTGAACTCGCTGCCGGAGTTCATCGCCAGCGGGTTCCCCATCCTCGTCGGCGCGTCGCGCAAGCGCTTCCTCATGGAAATCCGCCAACAGCGCGGCCTGGAGCATTCGCCTATCGACGCCGATCCCGCCACCGCAGCAGTCACCGCACTTGCAGCCCAGGCCGGAGCCTGGTGCGTGCGGGTGCACGAGGTGGCGGTCTCGCGCGACGCCGTTGACGTGGCGGAAAGGTGGAAAAATGGCTGACCGGATTGAGTTGAAAGGCCTGCAGTTCCACGCCAACCACGGCGTCCTCGAGCACGAAACCGAGTTCGGGCAGGCGTTTTCGCTGGACATCACCTGCTGGCTAGATTTCGCGGGCGCGGCGCGCGACGACGACCTCACGCAAACCGTCAACTACGCCGAGCTGGCGGACGCGGCTTTAAAGATCGCCACCGGCACCCCGCGCCAGCTGATTGAAACGGTGGTGGTGGAGATCGCCGAAACCGCCATGCGCAACTACGACGCACTGCACGCCGTGGAGGTCACCCTGCACAAGCCGCACGCGCCGATCCCGGCCGTGTTCGACGACGTCGCGGTGGTCGCCCGCCGCTCCCGAAAGCGGATGTAGCCAATGCGTGCCGTGCTGTCCTCCGGGTCCAACATGGGCGACGCGCGCGCCCACCTGCAAACGGTGGCCGACGAGTTCGCCGGCGACACCCTCGCCGCGAGCTCCATCTACGCCACCGCGCCGTGGGGCAAAACCGACCAGCCGGACTTTCTCAACCAGTCCCTCCTGGTGGACGTGGACGACACCCCGCACGAACTTCTGGCCCGCTGCCAGGAGCTGGAGCAGCGCGCGCACCGGGTCCGCGAGGAGCGGTGGGGTCCGCGCACGTTGGACGTGGACATCATCTGGATCGAGGGTTACACCTCGGACGACCCTGAGCTGACCGTGCCGCACCCGCGCGCGCACCTGCGCCAGTTCGTGCTCGAGCCCTGGCTCGAGGTGGATCCGGGTGCGGAGCTTAACGGAGCGTCGATAAGCGAGCTGCTCGAAAACCTCGAAGACCAGGGGGTGCGAAAGCTATGAAGCGCACGCCGTACGAGGGGTTGATCGCGGTCGCCGGGTTCTGCGCTGCTGCTGCGGTGATCTTGGTGCGCAGGTTCTACAACCTGCTGGAGTCCTTGAGCATGGTGGTGCCGCTGTCGCTGTGGGTGATGGCCGTGATCGCCGCGTGGCTCGCGCTCGTGGTGCGCAAGCGACGCAAGGAGGGCAAGGTCGGGCTCGACCGCAGCCAGCTCAACCCCATGCAGGCGGCGAACTTCATGGTCTTCGGCAAGGCGAGCGCCTGGGCCGGTGCGGTGTTCGGCGGGCTCTACGGCGGCACGCTGAGCTACGTGGTGACCAAACTCGGCGTGCTTGAGGCAGCGCCTGGCGACGTCCCGCCGCTGGTCGCCGGCACCCTGGGCGGACTAGCCCTGTGCGCGGCCGGAATTTGGCTGGAGAAAAACTGCGAGGTGTCGCCGCCCAACGAGGGCCAAGGCGTTAGCTAGAGTGTTGGGCATGAGTGCCCAGAATGCGTCCCCAGACCGCGCGAGCCTGTGGGTCATCGTGCCTTTTGTGGTCGCTGTCATCGGCACCGTGGTCATGCTGTTCACCAACTCCGCTAACGCGCTGAAGATCGCGCTGATCTTCGCGCTGTGGGCTGGCGCCGCCGGGATCCTGATCAACTCCAAGGTGCGCCGGGACCGCGACGCCGCCACCTCCGAGGCTGCGGCCGCCGAGCAGCGCATCCAGGAACAGGAGCGGCGCCACCAGGAAGAGCTGGAGGCCAAGACCGCGCCGTCCGTGGACGTGAAGACGCTGCGCGAGCTGCAGGAGCAGATCCAGGCGCTGCGCGCTCAGCTGGAGGAGCTCAACGGCCGAGTCTTCGAGTACGAGCCCGCCGCTGTGCAGGCCCGCGCCCGCCGCATCAGCGAGTTGGAGTCGAAGAAGGAGCCAGAACCAGAGCCAACCCCGGAACCCGCCCCGGAGCCGAAGCCGCAGCCGGCGCAAAGCCCGTCCACGGACGACACCGTCGTGATCAGCCGCGTGCGCCCCTCCCGCCCGACCGGTGCGCCGAGCTCGGACGCGATCGCGGGCCGCATCGGCACCCAGCCGTCGGCCCGCCCGGCGCGCAACCCGCTGTCCGACCTGATCAGCGAACGGGAGGCGGAAAAGGCGAAGCCAGAGCCAACCCCGGAACCAACCCCCGAGCCGCAGCCTGAGCGCCGTTCTGGCCGCCGCCGCGCCGATGAGCGTGGAGACGGCGCGGTTTCCGTGGCTGAGCTGCTCGCCCGCCAGGGGAAGTAAATGCCGCCTCGCCTGCTGGTGGGGGCGGTGTTCGGCGTCTCGCCGCTCGCGGAGCGCTTCGAGCGCGCCGGCCACACGGTGCGCGCGCTGGACATCGAGCAAGACCCCGGCGCGGTCACGCACGTGGATCTTGTGCTTCTCGACGGCCCGTCGGCCGACATCCGCACCGCCTGCGAAATACTGGCCGACCACGCCCGCCCGCGGCAGATGTTCCTGCACACCGCGCTGGACGAAGGCCAGCAGCTGCTCGACGACGTGGAGGTCGCCCAGGCGATCACCATGTGCGCCCACAACATCTTCGACAACGTGTGGGTGACCTCGGCGGCCGACGAACTCGGCGAGACGGTGGTGGGTCTGCTTATCGCGGAGATCGGCGGAGTGAGCTTGCGCATTGACGACGACGCGCGCCCCGCGATCGCCGCCGCCCAGGAGCTGCGGGCGATGGAGGCCGTCATCCGCGACGACGCGCAGGCGATCCTCGCCGATGCGGTGCCGGGGTTCGACGCCGTGGCGCAGCAGTTCCTTCTCGCCCCGCCGGCGACGCGAAGCGCCCACGACACGCAGCACCTGGAGAAGCTCGTCGCCGCGTTGCCGGATCCTGGCGTTCGCCGCCTGTTTGTGGATCTGGTGCGCAGGCGCGGCGAGGTGGACCAGGACACCGACACCGAGTTGTGGGTGATTCAGAAATACGAGGGAGGATAAATGGCTTTCGAACCAGGCCAGGCAGTGGTGGTCACCGACGAGCGGATGCTGGCCACCTACGGCCGCGCGTTCCGCAAGATCGGCAAGTCTGTGGTTGTGGTGCCGCTGGGCACGGACATCCACGGCGGGCACGTGGAGCTCATCCGCGCGGCGAAGTCGCTGCTCGGCTCCTACGTGGTGGTCACGTTCTCGGGCAAAGAAGTCCCTGGGGTCTTCGCCCGGGAGAAGGTGGACGTGGTCTTCCACGGCGAGCTGGCAACGTCGGTGCGCGTGGATTCCGGCGTGGAGCCGCTGGAGGATCCACAGCTCACGCAAGCAGCAGTCGCGCGGATCCTCGCCGCGATCAACGCCACCCACGCCACGGACGTGGTGCTGGGGGAGAAGGACTTCGAGGTGCTGGTGGCAACCCAGTACGCGGTGTCCGGGCTGCGCATGGAGTGCAAGCTCCACAGCGTACCCACGGTGCGAACCCCCGATGGGCTGGCGCTGTCGAACAGGAACGCGCTTGTTGCCGTCGATAAGCGGGATGCTGCTCTCGCGCTCTCGGCCGCGCTCACAGCCGGGGCGCACGCCGCGGAGCACGGAAAGGCCAAAGTCCTGGAGACCGCGCGCGGTGTCCTCGAGGCCGCCGGTGTGGCCCCGACGTACCTTGAGCTGCGCGACCTGGCCATGCGCGAGGCGCCCGAGGAGGGTGACGCGCGGCTTTTGGGCGCTGTGGATTTGGGCGGGGTGCACCTGACGGACAATGTGGGTCTGCCGCTGGGGGTCGGCTTCAAACACGTCGAAGCATGACACCCGGTAGACTCACGCGCATGTCCAACGCCACCATCGCCGGAATGCTCGCAGAACGCTTCGGGTTCACCTTCACCCCGGAGCAGGTTGAACAGACCGGGAGCACCGAGACGTCCACGCTCTACACCGCCACCGACGACACAGGCCACGGTGTGGAAGTAGAAGTCTTCGACACCGCCGTGGATTCCGCGATCGGCGATGAAGTCAACACCCTCAACTCGCGCCTTGCGCTGGCGGCGCACCCGGGCGCGTTCCAGCCGCGCAGCGTGGGCACCACCGAGGACGGCAAGCTGTTCGTCCTGCGCGAGGCACCCACCGGCACCCCGCTGTCGGACCTGATCGCGGAGAAGGGCGCGACGTTCACCCCGCAGGAGGTGCGCGACCTGCTCGCGCCGGTGGCGGAGGCGATCGACGACTACGACCTGAAGGGCCTGGCCGGCTTCGTCTCGCGCTCCATCACTCCGGAGCGCCTCTTGGTGCAGCCGCAGTGGTCCACCACCCCGGTCAAGCTCACCCTGGTAGGGCCGAGCACCGACCCGGCGCAAAGCGACGAGGCGGCGGCGAAGGGCAACGTGGAAGAGTTCGCCAACGTGGTCGCGCTGATGACTGGCGACGAACCGCGCTCCGGCGCGCGGACCTGCGCTGGCGTGCTGGAGACCGCCCCTGCCGAGCATGTGGCTATTGAATCCCCCGACCAGTCCGTGGCGCCGCGCCCGCAGGACGGCTACCGCAAGCCGCCGGAGCCCTACGCCTACGGCACCGACGGCAACTACGTGCGCACGGTCCCGACGAAGCAGAAGAAGACTGCGCCGTGGCCGTGGATCATCGCCATCCTCGCGCTGCTGCTCATCGCGCTGGCTGCGCTGTGGTACTGGAGCACCCACCGCGGCGAGGACTGGGCCGGCGCGGAGGCGCAGATCGCGCAGGACTACCCGAAGGTCGTCTCCGAGCGTTCGGGCCAGAAGGGTTGGAAGGAGCTGGTCTGCGAGCCGGGTTCGCTGGACATCGACCAGGTGGGCAAGATCCGCTGCGCCAACGATGAGCTCGGCGTTTCCGTCGCCCAGTACGCCTCCGAGTCCGACCGCGACGATGCGGTGCCGGACCCGAGCGAGGCCGTGGTGCTCGGCTCCGGCGAGTGCACGATTTACTCCTACGAGCTGCCGGACGCGAACCCGCCGGCGTATGTGATGACGCCGCAGGACAAGCCGGAGTACCTGTTCATCGTCAACGGTTTCGACGCGGAGAACCAGCGACTGGACCTCCCGGTGTGCGAATAAGCTACGATTATTCGCCGTGACTACGCAGGACTTTTCAGAGCAGCAGCAAATCCGCCGGGAGAAGAGGCAGAGGCTTATCGACGAAGGGCGGGACGCCTACCCCGTCGAAGTCGATCGCACGACGTCTCTGAAAGACTTGCGCGCTAAGTACGACGGCACGCTGGAGCCCGGCGAGGAAACCCAGGACGAGGTCGCCGTCGCTGGCCGCATCATGTTCCAGCGCAACACCGGCAAGCTGTGCTTTGCCACCCTGCAGGAAGGCGACGGCACCCAGCTGCAGGTCATGCTCTCCCTGGCTGAGGTCGGCGAAGAAGCGCTGGCGCAGTGGAAGGCCGACACCGACCTGGGCGACATCGTCTCCGTGCGCGGCCGCGTCATCGCCTCCAAGCGCGGCGAGCTGTCCGTGATGGCGAAGTCCTGGCATATGGCGTCGAAGGCGCTCAACCCGCTGCCGGTGGCGTTCGCGGACATGAACGAGGAGCAGCGGGTGCGCCGCCGCTACACCGACCTGATCATGCGCGAGGACGCGCGCACCAACGCCATGACCCGCATCAAGGTCATCGCGGCGGTGCGCAAGTACCTCACGGGCCTGGACTTCGTGGAGATTGAGACGCCGATGCTGCAGACGCTGCACGGCGGCGCCGCGGCACGTCCGTTTGTCACCCGCTCCAACGCGCTGGACATCGACCTGTACCTGCGCATCGCGCCGGAGCTCTACCTCAAGAGGGCTGTGGTCGGCGGCATCGAGCGCGTCTTCGAGATCAACAGGAACTTCCGCAACGAGGGCGTGGATTCCTCCCACTCCCCGGAGTTCACCATGCTGGAGACCTACCAGGCGTGGGGCACCTACAAGGACGGCGCGGCCACCATGAAGGGCCTTGTGCAGTTCTGCGCCGAGGAAGTTTTCGGCTCTCAGAAGGTCACGCTCGCGGACGGCACGGAGTACGACTTCGGCGGCGAGTGGAAGGTTCTGGAGATGTACCCGAGCCTGAACGAGGCGCTGCAGCGTAAGTTCCCGGGCCAGCCGGAAGTGACCATCGACACCGACGTGGACACGCTCAAGGGCATTGCGGAAACCATCGGCCTGAAGGTGCCGGAGAACGCCGGCTGGCTGCACGGCAAGCTGGTGGAGGAGATCTGGGAGGAGCTGTGCTCCGACCAGCTCTACGAGCCGACCTTCGTGGTCAACTTCCCGGTGGAGACCTCGCCGCTGACTCGCGACCACCGAAGCCAAAAGGGTGTGACCGAGAAGTTCGACCTGTACGTGCGCGGCTTCGAGCTGGCCACCGGCTACTCCGAGCTGGTGGACCCGGTGATCCAGCGCGAGCGCTTCGAGGACCAGGCGCGCCTGGCCAGCGCCGGCGACGACGAAGCGATGCAGCTTGACGAGGACTTCCTCGCCGCGATGGAGCAGGGCATGCCGCCGACAGCCGGCTGCGGCATGGGCGTGGACCGCCTGCTGATGGCCCTGACCGGCCTGGGTATCCGCGAGACGGTCCTCTTCCCGATGGTGAAGCCGGAAGCATAGAAGCGGATACGCCGTGAGTGTGACCCCGTACCCCAACTACCCGGGAGACCAGGGTGGGAAACCGCTCATCGAGCCGCACAAGAGCAAGACCACCGCGGCGCTGCTGTTTTTCTTCCTCGGAATCTTTGGGGCGGGCAATTTCTACCTCAACCAGTACGCGCGCGGCGCGTGCAAGGTGTTCCTACTTCTGCTTGCTTTGCCGCTGGCGTGGATGTTTGTCGGGCAACTCATTTTGTTTGTCTCAAGCACGTGGGTGCTAGTGGAATTTATTTTCGTGCTTGTCGGCGTGGACGGCTATGACAGAGACAGCCGGGGTATCCCGCTGAAGTAACAACTATCCGCAGTTGTGCGTGGTGGTTATAACCAACTAACGTTTGATGCGATCAATCTTTGTGGTTGAAAGGAGCATCAGCATGGCAACCACCAAGGCGAGCCTGCAGGATCAGGCCGCCGACATCCTCGCCGGCATCGGCGGGGCGGAAAACATCGCGTCCATGACGCACTGCGCGACACGTTTGCGCTTCGAGCTTTACGACGCTTCCCTGGCCGACAAGGACCGACTGGAAGCAAACCCCAAGGTCATGGGTGCCGTCCCGCAGGGCGGCAACCACTACCAGGTGATCGTCGGCGGCGACGTGGCCACCGTGTACAACGCCATGAACAAGCTGCCCGAGCTGGCCGGGCGCGACCTGTCCAACGAGGACCTCAAAGCCCAGCAGCGCGACAAGGCCAAGGGCAAGGTCCCTTGGCTGGACGCGTTCTTCGAGTACCTCTCCGACTCCTTCCGCCCTATTCTGGGTGTGCTGCTCGGTGCGTCGCTGATCATCGCGTTCGCCGCGGTGCTGGACGCGTTCGAACTGGTGAACTTCCACGCGGAAGTGAAGAGCCCGGGCTGGCAGTTCGTGGACGCCATGTGGAACTCCGTGTTCTTCTTCCTGCCGGTGGCGGTGGCCTACAACGCGGGCAAGAAGCTGGACATCGACCCGTGGGTGCCGGCCGCGATCATGCTGGCGCTGTTCACCCCGAACTTCATGGAACTGGCCGACCACCCCGAAGCGCGCGTGGTGGAGCTCTTCGGCGAGCCGACCGATGTTGTCGACGTTTTCGGCATGCCCATGATCCATAACGGCTACGACGGCAACGTCTTCGTGCCGCTGATCATGGCCGCGGTCGCTGCGTTGCTTTATAAGGGGCTGCAGAAAATCATCCCCTCCGCGGTGCACATGGTCTTCGTGCCGTTTTTGACGCTGCTAGTGATGATCCCGGTCACCGCGTTCCTCATCGGCCCGTTCGGTTACCTGCTCGGCGCCTGGATCGGCACCGGCCTTGCCTGGATGAACGGCAACGCGCCGTTCGTATTCGCCCTGCTGATTCCGATGCTGTACCCGTTCCTCGTGCCGCTGGGGCTGCACTGGCCGCTCAACGCGCTGATGCTGGTCAACATTGACACGCTCGGCTACGACTTCATCCAGGGTCCGATGGGCGCGTGGAACTTCGCCTGCTTCGGCGCCACCGCCGCGGTGCTCGCGCTGTCCATCCGCGACCACGACCCGCTCATGCGCCAGACGTCCGGTTCCGCGCTCGCCGCGGGCCTGCTCGGCGGAATCTCCGAGCCGTCGCTCTACGGCATCCACCTGCGTTACAAGAAGATCTACCCGCGCATGCTTGTGGGCTGCTTCGCCGGCGGCCTGACCATCGCGATCCTGGGTACCCCGTTCGGTGGCGTGAAGACGAACGCGTTCGTGTTCACTTCGCTGCCGACCATGTTCGTGTTCGACCCGAAGTGGGTCTACATGCTCGCCATCGCGGTGGCCTTCTTCACCGCGTTCTTCATCATCCTGATCACGGACTACCGCACCCCGGAGGAGAAGGCGGAGGCGCTCGCCCGCGCCGCTGCCGCTCGCAACGCCGACGAGGCCGAGGAGGCTGAGCTGGTCGAGGACGAGGTCACGGCCACGGATGACCCGGCGAAGCTGACGTCGGCAAGCGATGCGGATGCCACTGTGCTCGCGCCCGTTGCGGGCGAGGTTGTTGCGATGGAAGCGCTTTCGGACGCCGCGTTTGCCTCCGGCGCCCTCGGCCAGGCCGTCGGCATCACACCCGAAAACACCAAGCTCACCGTGGTCGCCCCGGCGGCCGGCAAGGTGATTTCCGTAGCCAAGACGGGTCACGCCTACGGCATCAAGACCGATAATGGTGTGGAGCTGCTCGTCCACATCGGCGTGGACACCGTCAAGCTCGGCGGCGAGGGTTTCACCCCGCTGGCGGAGAAGAAGCAGATGGTCAACGCGGGCGACCCGCTGGCGGAGGTTGACTTCGCCGCAATCGCCGGCCACGGCGTGGACACGACGGTTATCACTACAGTGGTGAACTCGAAGAAGCTCGGTGGCGTCAATGACGTTGCGGACGGCACGGTCGCCGCCGGCGATCCTATTCTCGAGGTCACAACTGAGGTGAACACGAATGTCTAACCGCACCGTCCTGCACGGCATCGGCGTTTCGGCCGGCACCGCGTCCGGCCCGATCGCCGTAGTCACGCCCGCAGTGGGCATCGACGAGCACGAGCCCGCCTCCACAGATCCGGAGGCCGACAGCGAGCGCATTCGCGCTGTGCTTAACGACGTCGCGGCGTCGCTTTCCGCACGCGCCGAGCACGCCAACTCGGACTCGGCGAAAGCCGTGATGGATGCGACGGCTTCCTTGGCAACCGACAAGGGCTTAATCCGCGGCATCGACAAGGAGCTGAAGAAGGGCACCGGCCCGACGAAGGCGATCCACGACGCGGTGGAGCTCTACGCCAACAAGCTGCGCAAAATCGGCGGCTTCATGGCCGAGCGCGTCACCGACCTCTACGACATCCGCGACCGCGCCACCGCGCGCCTGCGCGGCCTGCCGGAGCCGGGAATCCCGGACCTGACTGAGTCGTCCATCCTGATCGCGCACGACCTCGCGCCGGCGGAGACGGCGACGCTGGACAAGAACCTGGTGCTCGGCATCGTCACCGAGGCGGGCGGTGCGACGTCCCACACCGCCATCCTGGCGGCGCAGCTGGGCATCCCGTGTGCCGTGCAGGTCAAGGGCATCGCGGAGGCGACTGTGGACGCACCGCTGGTCGCCCTCGACGGCGGCGTCGGCGAAGTGATCGTCGCGCCGAACGCATCCGACGTGGACGAGCTCGAGGAACGCTCCCGCCGCCGCGCGGCTGCCCTGGCCGGTTCCTCCGGCGAGGGCGCGACCCGCGACGGCTACAAGGTGAAGCTGCTGGCCAATACCGGCACCGCCGAGGACGCGCAGAAGGCAGCCGGCTACGACCTCGAGGGCTCCGGCCTGTTCCGCTCCGAGTTCCTCTTCCTCGACCGCGACGCAGCGCCCAGCCTGGAGGAGCAGACCGAGACTTACACGAAGGTGCTCGAGGGCTTCGGCAACCGCCGCGTGGTGGTGCGCACCCTGGATGCCGGCGCGGACAAGCCGCTGTCGTTCGCGGACCTCGGCGAAGAAGAAAACCCCGCCCTGGGCCGCCGCGGCCTGCGCCTCTCGCAGGCACGTGAAGACCTCCTTGCCACGCAGCTGGAGGCGCTTGCAAGCGCAGCTCACAACGTCCCCGACTCCGAGCTGTGGGTCATGGCCCCGATGGTCGCCACCGTGGAAGAAGCCAATTGGTTCGCTGAGCGCGCCCGCGGCGCGGGACTGAAGAAGGTCGGCGTGATGGTGGAAACCCCGGCGGCCGCCATCCGCGCCGGGCAGGTGCTGGAAGAGGTGGACTTCGCCTCCATCGGCACCAACGACCTGTCGCAGTACACGATGGCCGCGGACCGCATGCAGGGCGAACTCGCTGAGCTGCTCTCGCCGTGGCAGCCCGCGGTGCTGTCCATGATCCGCGAGACCTGTCGCGGCGGCGAGGCCACCGGCAAGCCGGTCGGCGTGTGCGGCGAGGCGGGCGGCGACCCGCTGATGGCCCTGGTGCTGGTGGGCCTCGGCGTGAAGTCCCTGTCGATGGCCCCAGGCAAGGTCAACGCCGTGCGCGCGGCACTGCGCCTGCACGACTTCGACACCTGCCGTCAAATGGCCAACTTCGCCGTCGACGCCCGCACCGCGAAGATCGCACGCGAGGCCGTGCTGAACCTCGCCGATCCGGTGCTGAAGGATCTGCTCTGATCCACGGAATCGACGTCGATGGGCAAGGACGTTGCGCTCACTGGCACTCCGAGCGCGACGTTGTTGCCAACACGTGCGGCGAATGCGAGAAACTGTGGGCCTGCTCGCTATGCCACGACGAGTTGGCCGATCACGGTTTCGTGCCCGTCGATAGGCAACTGCCCTCCGTGATGTGCGGCGCGTGCGGGCGCATGATGACGCATGCCGAATACGGAGCGTCCTGTCCCTCGTGCGGGCACCCTTTCAACCCCGGCTGCAAGGCCCACGAGGATGTGTATTTCCGGCCTGTTCGCTAAGGGCGAACATCGCCACGGATTCCGAGGCGCAGTACGAGCGGATGAAGGGCAAGCTGCCTTGACCGCCGAACAGCTCCTGGGTGCGGCGGACATCGCCTCCATCGGCACGAACGGCCTGTCCCAGTACACGATGGCCGCCGACCGCATGCAGGGCGAGCTCGCCCCGCTGCTGTCCGTGTGGCAACCCGCCGTGCTCGCTATGATCCGCGCCGCCGCCGAGGGTGGCCGGGCCGCCGGCAAGCCAGTCGGGGTGTGCGGGGAGGCGGGCGGGGACCCGCTTGCAGCTCTGGTGTTGGTGGGGCTCGGGGTGGCGTCGCTAAGCATGGCGCCCTCCAGAATCGGGCCGGTGCGGGCCGCGCTCTGCGGGCACGACCTGGATACGTGCCGCGAGATGGCGCGCCGGGCCCTCGCCGCGCCCACGGCGGCGCAGGCCCGCGACGCAGCGCACGACCTGCTCTGATACCCGAGGGCAATTGCTGTAAGAATAATCACCCTCTCGCGATGCCTGTGGCGCATGGTGGCGGGTTTACACTTATTCCTGTACCGACCACGCGCCTGGGACGTTCGCCTCGGGCGCCTAGCCAGGGAAGGACTAACACCGTGACCACGGCAGTTCCCCAGCAACAGGCCCCGGAGAAGAAGAAGAAGAAGAAATTCGAGTTCCCGTCGGCCTTCACCATTCTCTTTTTCCTCACCGTCATCGCGGTGCTCTGTACCTGGTGGGTGCCAGCCGGCTCCTACTCCAAGGTGGAGTACAACGAGGGCGCCGGCGACTTCGTCGTCACCGCGCCGAGCGGCGAAACCAGCGACATGCCCGCCACCCAGGAAACCCTGGACCAGCTGGGCGTGCCGATCAACATCGACAGCTTCACCGGCGGGGACATCACCAAACCCGTCTCCATCCCCGGCACCTACGAGCACGTTGACCCGAACCACGCCGGCTTTATGGACATCCCGCTCAGCATGGTGCGCGGCACCATCGAGGGCGTGGACATCATCGTGTTCATCCTGGTGCTCGGCGGCCTCATCGGCGTAGTGCGCGCAACCGGGGCGTTCGAATCCGGCTTGTTCGCGCTGACCAAGAAGACGAAGGGCCGCGAGTTCATTCTCGTCGCCGCGGTGTCGATCCTCATGGTAATGGGCGGCTCCTTCTGCGGCCTCGAGGAGGAGGCGGTGGCGTTTTACCCCATCCTCGCCCCCATCTTCATCTCGCTCGGCTTCGACGCGATCATTGTGGTTGGCTCGGTGTTCCTCGCCGGCTCCATCGGCTCGGCATTCTCCACCATCAACCCGTTCTCGGTCATCATCGCCTCCAACTCCGCGGGCATTAAGTTCACCGAGGGTATCGGCTGGCGTGTCGCCGGCGCGGTGGTGGGCGCGATCGTGGTGATTGCCTACCTGTACTGGTACGCCAAGAAGATTAAGAAGGACCCCTCGGCCTCCATCACCTACGAGGACCGCGAGAAGTTCAACGCGCAGTGGCAGCTCGACACCGCGGAGGAGGACATCCGGCCGTTCGACCTGAAGCAGAAGGTCATCCTGATCCTCTTCGCCGCGGCCTTCCCCATCATGGTGTGGGGCGTGATGAGCCAGAGCTGGTGGTTCCCCACCATGGCAGCGTCCTTCCTCATCATCGCGATCATCATCATGATCCTGTCGCTGTTTGGCAAGCACAAGCTCAGCGAGGGCGAGGTAGTTGAGTCCTTCTCGCAGGGCGCTTCCGAGATGGTGGGCGTGGCCCTGATCATCGGCCTCGCCCGCGGCATCAACTTGGTCCTCAACGAGGGCATGATCTCCGACACCATGCTCGACGCTGCCACCCGCCTCGTCTCCGGCATGCACGGCCCCGTGTTCATCCTGATGCTGATGGTGGTGTTCTTCTTCCTCGGCTTCGTGGTGCCCTCGTCCTCCGGCCTCGCCGTGCTGGCGATGCCGATCATCGCCCCGCTCGCGGACTCCGTGGGCATCCCCCGCTTCATCGCCGTGTCCGCCTACAACTGGGGCCAGTACGCGATGCTCTTCATCGCCCCGACCGGCCTGGTTATGGCCACGCTGCAGATGCTGCATATCAAGTACTCCCACTGGTTGAAGTTCGTCTGGCCGATGGTGGTGTTCATGATCGTCTTCGGCGGCGCGATGCTTGTCGCGCAGGTGCTCATCTACAGCTAGGGCCGGCGCCCTCCCCCCGCCCTCGGCGGGGCAGGGAGTGGTTCACGGAGACGTACCGGCTACCGTCGCCGTAGATGAAGTGGAGGTGCGACGCCTCCCGAACGATGCGCAGGTAGCCGTCCGTCACCAGTGAATGGCACGCGGAACACAGGGGCAGCAGATTCTCCAGATCTGTGTGGCCCCGTTTTTCCATTCCTTAACGTGGTGGACCTCGATGAAGCGTGTGTGCGTGCACCCCCCGGCGCTCGGCACGCCGATGTTGTTGGGCAAGTAGGCGTGGCCAGGGTGATTTTCGGGGTGGTGCGGGCGATGGGAACGATGCCCGTCAGCGCCTGCACCAGCTTCCGGCCGATCGGCAGACCGTACCCGGATACCGTCTGCCGCGGAGCGCACGCCGCCTCCGCCGCCCAGTAGCTCGTCGTCCCCGTTGTACGCGATCTCCCCGATCTTTAACGCCGCCGGTAGTACCCGGGTTGCTTCTCGACGTCCTACCCGCCGGTCTCGCCGTACACGGTCAGCGCAATCTCGAGCTCGTGGTAGCCCAGCTCCCGCTCGTTGTCATTATAAAAATGCTTCCCACTGGATTTCTACCAGCAGAAACGGCGCCTATAACGTGCGTGTTTTTTGCCCCCCTCCGCGCGTCAAGCCTCCGCATTGCGGACAAGTTGGTGCGCGCCAACTATTTGGCCACGAAAAACGGGGCGCGGAACCTGGAAAGGTTCCGTGCCCCGCGATCGGGCGGCGGGCTTAGCTCTTGATGGAGGTGCCCACGGTGCCGTTCAGGGCCTCGCCGGCGTTCTCCAGCGAGGTGATGATGGCGGTCCGCCCGGCGCTGCCCTCGACGTAGGAGACGCACGCCTCCACCTTGGGAAGCATGGAGCCGGGGGCGAACTGGCCGTCCGCCATGTGCTGCTTGGCCTCGTCGACGGTGATCTCGGTCAGGTCGCGCTGCTCGGGCGTGTTGAAGTTGACTGCCACGTTCGCCACGGCCGTGAGGATGATCAGGTGGCTCGCGCCAACTTGGTCAGCCATGATCGCGGCGGAGCGGTCCTTGTCAATCACGGCGGGCACGCCCTCGAAGCCGCCGCCGTCGCGGCGGACAACGGGGATGCCGCCGCCGCCCGTGGAGATAACCACTGCGCCTGCGTTGACGAGCGAGGTGATGGCCTCGCCCTCGACGATCTCCGTCGGCTGCGGCGACGCCACAACCCAGCGCCAGCCGCGGCCGGAGTCCTCCACGTACGTCTCGCCGGTCTCCTCCATGAGGCGCTTCGCGTCCTCCTCGGAGTAGAAGGAGCCGACGGGTTTGTTCGGGTTGTTGAAGGCCGGGTCATCGGCCTGAACTAGTGTCTGGGTGATCAGCGACGCCACGGGCTTGGCAATGTCCCGCTTGCGGAGCTCGTTTTCCAGCGCCTGCTGCAGGTGGTAGCCGATGTAGCCCTGGCTCATGGCGGAGCACTCGGGGAACGGGATCTCCGGCGTGCCGCCGACCTTCTCGGCCGAATTGTCGGTGGCAACCTTGATCATGCCCACCTGGGGGCCGTTGCCGTGGGTGATGATCACCTCGTGGCCGCCTTCGATGAGGTCGACCAGCGCGGTGGCGGTGCCCTGGATCAGCTCGAGCTGCTCATGGGGCGAGTTGCCCAAGGCGTTCCCGCCGAGGGCGACAACCAAACGGTGTCCCATGTTGATTCTCCTAGCTGAGGGTGGCGTACATGACGGCCTTGATGGTGTGCATGCGGTTCTCGGCCTCGTCGAAAACCTTGGACTGCGCGGACTCGAAGACCTCGTCGGAGACCTCCATCTCGGACACGCCGAACTTCTCGGCGATGTCGGCGCCGATGGTGGTCTTCGTGTCGTGGAAGGAGGGCAGGCAGTGCATGAAGATGGCGTCGTCGGCGGCCTTGGCCATGACGTCCTTGGTAACGCGGTAGGGCTCGAGGAGCTTGATGCGGGACTCCCAGATGTCGTCGGGCTCGCCCATGGACACCCAGATGTCGGTGTAGATCACGTGCGCGCCGGTGGCGGCCGCGTCCACGTCCTCGGTCAGGGTGACGGAGCCGCCGTTCTCAGCGGCAATCTCCTTGCACTGCTCCACCAGCTCGGCCTCGGGCATCTGCTCCTGCGGGCCGCAGGCGACGAAGTCCAGGCCCAGCTTGGCGCAGACGACCATGAGCGAGTTGGCCACGTTGTTCTGGGCGTCGCCCATGAACACGAACTTGAGGCCCTTGAGGCCCTGCGGGAAGTTCTCCTCCACCGTGAGCATGTCCGCGATCATCTGGGTGGGGTGGAACTCCGTGGTCAGGCCGTTCCACACCGGCACGCCGGCGTTGGCGGCCAGGTCCTCGACGATCTCCTGGGCGAAGCCACGGTACTCGATGCCGTCGTACATCCGGCCGAGCACGCGGGCGGTGTCCTCGATGGATTCCTTCTTGCCCATCTGCGAGGAGCCCGGGTCCAGGTAGGTCACGCCCATGCCCAGGTCCATGCCGGCGACCTCGAAGGCGCAGCGGGTGCGGGTGGAGGTCTTCTCAAAGAGCAGGACGATGTTCTTGCCCTCAAGGTAGCGGTGCGGGGTGCCGGTGAGCTTCAGATTCTTGAACTCTTTGGAGAGCTTGATCAGGTAGCGGATTTCATCGGGGGTGAAGTCGAGCAACTTGGTGAAGTTGCGGCCGCTGAGGCTGACAGGCATTGGAAACTCCTTTTCGCGTTGGGAAGGGACGGTGGGAATTCCATCCACTGCCGATGGTAGCGCCGGGGCGGCTGCTTGTTCTATGCCCAACGCGTATGACAATTATCACCGTTTGCTTATCGACGATCCCCAGCGAACGTCACCTCGCCCCGCAACACCGTCGCGGCGACGCGGGTGCTGAAGGTGTGGCCGCGGTACGGCGTGTTGCTGGACTTGGAGGCGAAGCCGGCCTCGTCCACCGCCCACGTGTCGTCCTCGTTGACCAGGGTCAGGTTGGCCGGCTCGCCCTCGGCGATGGGCCGGCCCTGGTCGGCGAGGCGGGTGATCTCGGCGGGGCGCTCGGACATGACCTTGGCCACCCAGCGCCAGTCGGCGAGGCCGCCCTTGACAAAGATCTCGGCGATGATGGCCAGGGAGGTCTCCATGCCCAGCATGCCCGGGCGGGCGAGCTCGAACTCGCATGCCTTGTCCTCGGGGGTGTGGGGTGCGTGGTCGGTGGCGACGACGTCCACGGTGCCGTCGAGAAGCGCCCTGCGCAACGCCTCCACATCGGTCTCCTCGCGCAGCGGCGGGTTGACGCGGTAGGTGCCGTCGTAGGTGTCCAGCAGGTCGTCGGAGAGCAGGAGGTGGTGCGGGGTTACCTCGGCGGTGATGTCCGCGCCCTGCTGCTTGCCCCATGCGATCAGCTCGACGGAGCCGGCGGTGGAGGCGTGGCAGAAGTGGACGCGGCCGTGGTAGTCGCGGGCAAGCAGGATGTCGCGGGCCACGATGGACTCCTCGGCGGCACGTGGCCAGCCGCCCAGGCCGAGGCGGCCAGCGTTCTCGCCCTCGTGGGCGCTGGCCCCCTCGGTCAGGCGCGGCTCCTCGCAGTGCTGGGCCAGCAACACGTCGGTACCGCGGGCGTACTCGATGGCGCGGCGCATGACGCGCGGGTTGTCGACGCACTTGCCGTCGTCGGAGAACATGCGCACCTTGGCGTCGGAGCGGGCCATGAGGCCGAACTCGGTGAGCGTCTCGCCCTCTAGGCCCTTGGTAATGGCGCCCACCGGGTGCACGTCGCACAGGCCCACCTGCTGGCCCTTGTGCCAGATGGCCTCGGAGATCACCGGGGAATCATTCACCGGGGTGGTGTTCGCCATGGCGAACACGGCAGTGAACCCGCCGCGCGCGGCGGCGCGGGAGCCGGTCTCGATGGTCTCGGCGTCTTCGCCGCCGGGCTCGCGCAGGTGCACGTGCATGTCCACCAGGCCCGGCAGGAGCACGGCGCCCTTGCCGTCGAGCGCGGAATCCGCCTGGGCGTCCGCGCCCGCGTTGACGGAGGCGATCACGCCGTTTTCCACCAGCACGTTAACCGGCTCGCCCTCGCCGTAGGGGCGGACGTTGGTGATGAGCAGGGAAGTCATGGAAGTCGTCCTTTCGCGGCCCGGTTAGGCCAGATCCTCGTTGGCAAGAAGGGTGTAGAGCACGGCCATGCGGGCGTGCACGCCGGTGGTCACCTGCTGCAGCACGGTGGACTTGTCCTGGTCCGGCACCACGTAGTCCATCTCCATGCCGCGCAGCATCGGGCCGGGGTGCATGACAATCGCGCCGGGCTTCATCGCGGCGGAGCGCTCCTCGTTCATGCCGAAGAGCGCGGAGTACTCGCGGTTGGACGGGAAGAAGCCGCCCAGCATGCGCTCGGCCTGCACGCGCAGCATCATCACCACGTCCGCGTCGGGCAGTTCGGCGTCGAAGTCGGCGGAGGTGCGCACCGGCCAGTTCTCCACGCCCACCGGCAACAGGGTCGGCGGCGCCACGAGCACCACCTCCGCGCCGAGGGTGGACAACAGGTCCACGTTGGAGCGCACCACGCGCGAGTGCAGGCAGTCGCCGCAGATGACAACCTTCTTGCCGGCAACGTCCCCGATGCGCGAGCGCATGGTTACCGCGTCCAGCAGGGCCTGGGTGGGGTGCTGGTGGCGGCCGTCGCCGGCGTTGATCACGCTCGGGCCCTTGCCGCCCGGGGCGACAACCTCGGCCAGGTGCTGGGGCGCGCCGGAGAGCGGGTGGCGGATGATGATCGCGTCGGCGCCCAGCGCCTTCAGCGTCAGGCCCGTGTCCCGCAGGGACTCGCCCTTCTTCACCGAGGAGGTGGAGGCGGCGATGTTCATCATGTTGGCCGACAGCGCCTTGCCCGCGGCCTCGAAGGAGGAGCGGGTGCGCGTGGAGTTCTCGTAGAAGAGGTTGAACACCATGCGGCCGCGCAGCGTGGGCAGCTGGGGCACAGAGCGGCCCTCGAGCGACTCGCGGAAGCGGTCGGCGGTGTCCATCAGGGCGACGATCTCGTCCTTGGACAGGTCAGAAATGCTCAGGAGGTGCTTCACGCTTCTTACGCTTCCTTTCGAGTGAGGATGACCGAGTCGCCGCCGTCAATCTCTTCCAGCAGCACAGCGACCTTTTCTTCGGTGGAGGTGGGCAGGTTCTTGCCCACGTAGTCCGCCCGAATTGGCAGCTCGCGGTGGCCGCGGTCCACCAGGACCGCCAGTTGGATGCGCGCGGGGCGGCCCAGGTCGCGCAGGCTGTCGAGCGCGGCGCGGATGGTGCGGCCGGAGTACAGCACGTCGTCCACCAGCACAACGGTGGCGCCGTCGATCCCCTCGTCGGGGATGGAGGTGGGCTGCAGCGCGCGGTGCGGGCGTCCGCGCAGGTCATCACGGTAAAGCGTGGTGTCAAGAGAGCCGGAGGGGATTGTCTTTCCCCCGTACTGCTCGATCTTGGTGGCGAGGCGCTTCGCCAAGGGAACGCCACCGGAGGGGATTCCCAGGAGGACAACGCGGTCAGCGTCCGCGGTCTTCTCAATGATCTGGTGCGAAATGCGGTCGAGCGTGCGGTTGATATCCGCAGCGTCCATGAGTTCGCTCATTATTCTGCTCCTTCTCCGCGTCAGTGCGCGGTTCTTAAAGGATCTGTTGTGGCACCCTTTCGGGCTGGGGGAGACGGTAGCACAAAGCGGGGCATTTTTGCTTTTCGACGGCCGTTCGCTACCAGCAAACACCGGGTCTGAGCAGGAAAAAGGGGGCGTCGGCAAGCAAAGGCCCAAAAAGGCGGGAAGTCGTGTGGAACCCGCGCGTTATGGTGGGGGACAATTCGTTTAGGAACCGCATTGCAAAGGGGTCTGCCACATGTTCGAGAGGTTCACGGACCGCGCCCGTCGCGTCATCGTCCTTGCACAGGAGGAGGCGCGCGAGCTCAACCACAATTACATGGGCACCGAGCACATCCTGCTCGGCCTGATCAAGGAGGGCGAGGGCGTCGCAGCGAAGGCGCTCGAGTCCATGGGCATCAACCTCGACGACGTGCGCCGCGAGGTCATCGACATTATCGGCCACGGCACCCAGCCGGTGACCGGCCACATCCCGTTCACCCCGCGCGCGAAGAAGGTGCTGGAGCTTTCCCTGCGCGAGGGCCTGCAGATGGGCCACAAGTACATCGGCACCGAGTTCCTGCTGCTCGGCCTCATCCGTGAGGGCGACGGCGTGGCAGCACAGGTGCTGATCAAGCTCGGCGCGGATCTTCCGCGCGTGCGCCAGCAGGTTATCCAGCTGCTGTCCGGCTACGAGGGCGGCGAGGGCCAGAACCCGGAGTCCCCGCAGCAGAACCAGCCGGGCTTCGCGGGTGCGGGCGCGGGTCCGCGCGCTGGCGGCGGCCCGCAGGGCGGCGAGCGCTCCAACTCGCTGGTGCTGGACCAGTTCGGTCGCAACCTCACCGCAGCCGCGAAGGAAGGCAAGCTCGACCCAGTTGTCGGCCGCGACAAGGAGATCGAGCGCGTCATGCAGGTGCTGTCGCGCCGCACCAAGAACAACCCGGTGCTCATCGGCGAGCCCGGTGTGGGTAAGACCGCCGTGGTGGAGGGCCTTGCCCTGGACATCGCCAATGGCAAGGTCCCGGAGACGCTGAAGGACAAGCAGGTCTACTCCCTGGATCTGGGCTCCCTGGTTGCGGGTTCCCGCTACCGCGGCGACTTCGAGGAGCGCCTGAAGAAGGTGCTCAAGGAGATTAACCAGCGCGGCGACATCATCCTGTTCATCGACGAGATCCACACCCTCGTCGGCGCAGGTGCCGCCGAAGGCGCCATCGACGCGGCGTCGCTTTTGAAGCCGAAGCTGGCGCGCGGCGAGCTCCAGACCATCGGCGCGACCACGCTGGACGAGTACCGCAAGCACATCGAGAAGGACGCGGCCCTCGAGCGCCGCTTCCAGCCGGTGCAGGTGGACGAGCCGTCCGTGGAAGACACCGTGCAGATCCTCAAGGGCCTGCGCGACCGCTACGAGGCACACCACCGCGTGTCCTACACCGACGACGCGCTCAAGGCTGCCGCGGCGTTGTCGGACCGCTACATCAACGACCGCTTCCTGCCGGACAAGGCCGTCGACCTGCTCGACGAGGCCGGTGCCCGCATGCGCATCAAACGCATGACCGCACCGGAGGACCTGCGTGAGGTGGACGACCGCATCTCCGAGGTGCGCAAGGAAAAGGAAGCGGCGATCGACGCCCAGGACTTCGAAAAGGCCGCCGGCCTGCGCGACACCGAGCGCAAGCTGGGGGAGGAGCGCTCCGCCAAGGAGAAGAAGTGGCGCTCCGACGACCTGGAGGAAATCGCCGAGGTCGGCGAGGACCAGATCGCGGACGTGCTGGCCAACTGGACTGGCATCCCGGTGTTCAAGCTCACCGAAAGCGAGTCCAGCCGTCTCCTCCACATGGAAGACGAGCTGCACAAGCGCATCATCGGCCAGGACGAGGCAGTCAAGGCCGTCTCCCGCTCCATCCGCCGCACCCGTGCCGGCCTGAAGGACCCGAACCGTCCGTCCGGCTCCTTCATCTTCGCCGGCCCGTCCGGTGTGGGTAAGACGGAGCTGTCCAAGGCGCTCGCCGAGTTCCTCTTCGGCGACGACGACTCCCTGATCCAGGTGGACATGGGCGAGTTCCACGACCGCTTCACCGCCTCGCGCCTCTTCGGCGCCCCTCCGGGATACGTCGGCTACGAAGAGGGCGGCCAGCTCACCGAGAAGGTGCGCCGCAAGCCGTTTAGCGTGGTGCTTTTCGACGAGATCGAAAAGGCGCACAAGGAGATCTACAACACGCTTCTCCAGGTACTCGAAGAGGGCCACGTCACCGACGGCCAGGGCCGCAACGTGGACTTCAAGAACACGGTGCTGATCTTCACCTCGAACCTGGGCACGTCCGACATCTCCAAGCCGGTCGGCCTGGGCTTCACCGGCGACACCGCCGCGGATTCCGATGCGCAGTACGAGCGCATGAAGGGCAAGGTCCACGACGAGCTGAAGAAGCACTTCCGCCCCGAGTTCTTGAACCGCATCGACGAGATCGTGGTGTTCAAGCAGCTCAGCCAGGACGAGATTGTCAAGATGGTGGATCTGCTCATCGGCCGCGTGGACAAGAACCTGGCCGCGCAGGATATGGGCATCGAGCTGACCGAGAACGCGAAGAACCTGCTCGCGGTCCGCGGCTTCGACCCGGTGTTGGGCGCCCGCCCGCTGCGCCGCACGATCCAGCGCGAGATCGAAGACATCCTGTCGGAGAAGATCCTGTTCGGCGAGATCGGCGCCGGCGAGATCATCACCGTGGACGTCGAGGGCTGGGACGGCGACGTTGAGTCCGCGCGCAAGGAGCGTGGCAAGGCCGCGCCGGACGCGAAGTTCACCTTCACCCCGCGCCCGCGCCCGCTGCCGGCCGAGGCCTTCGACGTGGAGCCGGAGGACGAAGTCCGCGACATCGAGCCGGAGCGCACCCAGCCGGAGTCCGAGGCCTCAGAGTTCCCGGATGAGCGCGAAGATCAGAAGGGCAACGACGGCAAGGACGGTAGCGACGGCAACGAGGGCAACGGCCCCGAGCCGGTGTAAGCCCACAAGCCCAGGGCGCCGAGGATTGCGACAACGATCGCAGTGATCTCCACGGCGTTGAGCCCCTCGACCACCTCATACTCGGGGTGGTCGGAGGGGCACACCTGTTTCATGGGCTTGCCCTTGAAGCGGTCGGACAGCCAGTCCGAGACGTTGCCCGTCTGCAGCACCAGCGGCAGCGCGTGGCCGGAACCCGGCGCGCGCGGGGTGAGCTCGCGGCGGCCGGACGACAAGGGCTGCGTCGGCGACCCCGGCACCACCACGCGCCGGTACTCCACATCGGCGCCGATCGCGCAGTAGTCCTCGGCCAACTGGGTGGCCTGCGGCTCCGGGACGAGGTCGTCGTCCGGGTTGGTCAGCACCATAATCGGGGCGTTCGGCTTCACCTTGCCCAACTTGTTGCGCTCGAGGTACTTGCCAATCCGCTCGTCTTCCTCCGCAATCTCCGCGAAGGTCTTGCCGTCGACGAAGATGTCGCCCGTGATCTTCGGGGCGCGCATCGACGCGTCCACCACGCACGACGTTTTCAGATCCTCCAACAGTTTCTTGCCGTCGTCGGTGAGGTACTCCTGGATGGCGTCGCGGAACTCGGGGTAGGTCTCCGAGTAGCTGGCGGCGGCGAAGCCCGCCACGGCGGTGAGCATCGACGCGGATGCCTGCTGCAGCACGGCCAACGGGTCGGCCGGGGGAGCGCCGGCAAACGTCCCCACCACGTTGAGCTCCGGGGCATAGTCGCCGACGAGCTCCGCGGCCGCGGCAGCCGCACCGCCGCCCTGAGAGTAGCCCCAGAACGCCACCTTCTCGCCGCGTTTGGACACGGCGCGGGCGGCATCGATGACCGCGCGGCCCTGGTCGACGCGGTTGAGGTAGGTGTGCAGGCCGTCGGTGCCCAGCCCCATGTAGTCGGTGACGACCACGCGGTAACCGTCGTCGAGAAGCATCTGCACCATAGGTGCCTCGTAGTTGATGTTCACCGTGCCGTCGAGGCCGAGCGAAGACAGCATGGAGGACGCCGCCGACGGCGCGCACTGGTCGCCCAGGCCGCGCGTGCCCGGAGCGAGAACAACCAGGCCCTTCGCAAACGGACGGTCGTACAACGCGCCGGTGACCGGCACTTTCTCGCCGCGTTCGTTGACGGAGGTGTAGCGGATGCGTTTGCCGTTGGACCCCAGCACCCGCTTCTTCGCGTCGAGCTTGCCGGCAGTGCCACCCGCCGCGCCGTCAAACGATTGCGAAGACAGCTCCGGTATGGACGACAACGATGACGCGTCGCGGACCACATCCCTCGTGGACGAGCCAACCGACGACAACGACGACAGGGACTCCGCGCTCAAATCCTCAGCGTGCGCAGATGGACAAATCAGGAGCGGGACAGCAAAAAGACACCACCGTTTACGCATATGAAGCAGTGTAAGCTCCCGTCCATGGGAATTCAGTACCGCAAGCGCCAAAAGATCAGCGACGGCAGCTGGCTCAACTACTCCAAGTCCGGCGTGTCCGCATCAAGGAAGATCGGGCCGGTCACTTTCAATTCCCGCGGCGGCGTGTACGTGAAGCTGCCCGGCGGGCTGCACTACCGCGGCAGGTGGAAGTAACCCTTCTCGTCCTGCTCGGCCAGACCGTCTTCGAGCAGGGAAAATAGCGCGCGGGAAAGCTGTGCGGGGTCGTGCCAGAGGGCGTCGATAAGCTTTTGCTCCACTGGGCTTTCGGACTCCCGCAACAACCGCATGATCTTGCCGCGCACCTGGCGGTCGGTGCCAACAAAGCGCTGCGAGCGCTTTTTCACCTCGGCCTCAGGCTTTCCGGCTGCGAGCCACGTGCATTCGTCACTTACGGGGCACTCCTCGCATTTCGGTGCCCGCGCGGTGCACACGAGCGCGCCGAGCTCCATCAGCCCGACAGAAAACTCGGGGCCATTCTGCTCCGGCAACAGCGCCGCAACCTGCTCGATTTCCTTCTTGCCGGGCGCCCCGAGCGCCTCGCCGCGCACCACGCGGGCCACCACGCGTCGCACATTCGTGTCCACCACCGGCACATTCTTGCCGTACGCGAAGCACGTTACCGCCCGCGCGGTGTAGTCGCCGATGCCGGGAAGCGCCAGCAGCTTATCGACGTCCTCCGGCACCTCGCCGCCATGCTCATCCACGATGACCTGCGCACATTCCTTCAAACGCAGCGCCCGGCGCGGGTAGCCCAGGCTGCCCCAGGCCCGCAGGATCTCGTCCGTGCCAGCCTGCGCGAACGCCGCCGGGGTGGGCCATCGTTCCATCCATTCCTGCCAGATGGGGGCGACCCGCTCGACCTGAGTTTGGTGGCTCATCACCTCACTGAGCAGCACGCCCCAGGGAGAAGTACCCGCCACACGCCACGGCAGTTCGCGGGCGTTGGCCCGGTACCAATCGATGACCTTGTTTGGGGGAAGTTTCGTCACAATGCGTGCAACAATAGTGGGCATGACTGATGTAACCGATCTCCAGGCCGCCGCCACACCCCGCGAGGTGTGGGAGCTGCTCCAAGCCGGCAACGAGCGCTTCGCCACCGGCCACACCGCGGACCCGCGCCGCGACCCAGCCACCCGCCAGCAGCTCACCTCGGGCCAGAACCCCGCGGTGTGCGTGGTGGGCTGCTCGGACTCCCGTGTGCCCATTGAGCTGCTGTTCGACGCCGGCTTCGGCGACATCTTTGTCATCCGCACCGCCGGCGGCTGCGTGGACTCCGCCGTGTCGGCGTCGGTGGAGTACGCCGTGGACGGCCTCGGGGTGGACCTCGTGCTCTTCCTCGCCCATGAGAAGTGCGGCGCTGTGGGCGCCGCGGTGTCCGCGCTCGAGTCCGGTGACATCCCGCCTGGGCTGACGCGCGTGTTCGTGGAGAAGATTTCGCCGGCCGTGGCGGAGGCGAAAACCCGCGGCGAACAGGTGGAGCAGGCGCACGCCCGCAACGGGGCAGAGCACCTGGTGGCGCGCATCCCGGCCGTCATTTCCGGGCTGGAGCGCAAGACGGTCGGAGTGGTCGGTGCACGCTACCGCCTGTCCGACGGCCGTGTCGAGACCACCTACGAAAACTTCGGCGATTAAGTTATAGGCATGTCGAACCAGCGCCCACTGCCTCCAGAGATTTACATGCGCCGCCGCGTGGCGGCACTCGTCATCCTGCTGGTGGTTGTGGCGCTTTTGGTGTGGGGCCTGTCCGCGTTCGCCCGCAGCGGAAAGACGGACGAGACGGAAAACACCCCCGAAACCGTGGCGGAAGCCCCGTCCACCACCCTGGCCACCGAGCCGACGGTGCAGCTTTCCGAGGAGAGCACGACACCGACATCCTCGGAGGCACCCACCCAACCGACCGAGGAAACCGCCGCCGCCCCGGTGAAGAAGGGCAGCTGCGAGCTGGCTGACCTGCAAATCCACGCGTCCAGCAACCAGCCCTCGTATGCGGTTGGGGTCCAGCCGGTGTTCTACATGGAGGTGGAAAACCCCACGGACACCGACTGCGTGATCAACCTGGACAACAACCTGCTGCGCTTCGAGGTCTACGACATGGCCACCAACGACCGCATCTGGTCCGACACCGACTGCTACCCGCCAGTCGCCGCCGGCTCCGTCGAGTTCGCGCCGGGCGAGAAGCGGCGCTGGGAGGCCCGCTGGTCCGCCACCGCATCGCAGCCGGGGCAGTGCGACAACCGTCCGGAAGTGAAGGCCGGTTCCTACTTCCTGCACGGCGTGATCGGAGACAACGCCTCCGACGCCAGCCCCTTCAACATCACCTAAGCCGCTTGAGCGCCTGCGAATACGCGGGTGATCCCGAGAACACCCCGAAGTCGCGCAGGTAGTTCACGGCCCAGCCCATGGCCTCCGCGTCGCCCACCTCGCGCGCCCGCTGGTGCACGGACTCAAGCACCATCGCGGATTCCGCGAAGCGCTCGCAGCAAAACAGCGACACTGCGTTGTCGCACAGCGTAAACAGCGTCTCCCGCGGGTTGTTCGACTCTGCGGCGACCGGCAGCGCCCACGACGACAGATCCACCGCTTCTTCGGCTCGCTGCGTTTTTTGCAGCGCTGTAACCACGTTGCCAATGTATTGCGCGCCCAAGCTTTCCGCCCCGCCGCTGTCCACGTACTCGGAAAACACGAGCTCAAGCCGGCCCCGCGCCGACGGCCACAGCTCGCCGAACCCCGGGTCTGCCGCGGAGGCGACCCACTGCGCCACCGCCGACGCCCCCTGCAGGCGCCACCACGGCGCACCCTGCCCCGCGTCCACAATGTCCTGGGTGGGGGAGACCAAGTACAGCGCGGCGTCGAACTCGTCTGCACGTAGCAGTCTGCGCATCACCAGCGAATACCGGCGCAGCGCGGTGTCCGGGTCTGCACCGGCGGTGTCCCGCAGCAGGCACGCCGCGGCGTCGCGAGTGGCGCCCAGGTCCATGTAGTTCGCGGCCTTCACCAGTGCGAGATCTATCTCTTCCATGCCGGGACAGATTCGCTCCGGCAGCTGCGACAGCGCGTCCAGAAACGCTAAGGTGTCCAGGGGACGCCGCGCCTCGTCGGCAAGCAGCGCGAGCTGGAACACCACCACGTAGTCCAGCGACGGGTGGAACGCCACCGCGCCGGCCGCGTCGAAGATCTGGCGGGCCTGCTCCGTGCCCAGGTCCAGGTCCTGCAGCACCATCACCTGCTCCACCAGCTGGTCCGGCTCCGGCAGGTGCGTCCCGACGGGGGCCGTCAACGAAAACACCACCGTGTCCGCGAAATCCGCCAGGTCGAGGCAAGACTCCTCCACCCGCTTGTACCGTCCCTCGAACGCCTTCGCCAGCGACGCCACCTGCGGGTCTGTGCCCGGCCAGCGCGGGGAGGTGAACCGCACGAGCGGATATTCCCCCAGCCCCGCCTCGGCCGCGACCGCGAAGAATTCCCCGAGGGCGCCCATCGCCTCCGCCGGATACTCGATGAACGGCTCGGTGCCGGATACGAGGCCCAACGCCTGGTCTTGCAGCCCTCCCCGCAACAGAAACGTCGCCGTCTCAATTACTGCAACAACATGGTTTGGATCTGCCGTGTGTTCGCGGAGCACGTGAATAGCCCGCTGAATTTCCCCCTCATTCATGGCGCCTACTGTAGCAAGGACAGCGCCTCCGCGAGGGTGGAGACGGGGCGGACCGTCAGGCCGTCGATAGACAGCTTCTCACCGGCAGGCACGATCGCGCCGGTGTAGCCCATGCGCGCCGCTTCTTGGAGGCGCCGGCCGAGGTTGGGCACGCGCCTGATCTCTCCCGCCAGCCCCACCTCGCCCACAACCACCGTTTTCGCAGGCAGTGGCTTCTCGTGCAAGCTCGACCAAGTGGCAAGCGCGACCGCGAGGTCCGTGGCCGTCTCCGTGATCTTCACCCCGCCGACGGTGGCCACATAGGCGTCCTTGTCGTTCGTGCGTTCCCCGCAGCGCGCCTGCAGCACCGCCAGCACCATGGGCACCCGGTTGAAATCCAGGCCGGTGACCACGCGCCGCGGGCTCTTATTCACCGGGTCCACGGTCAGCGCCTGCACCTCGGCGAGGATGGGGCGCACGCCGTCCATCGCCACCGTCACCGCCGACCCGTCCGGCGTTTGCCCGCGGTGCGACAGGAACAGCCCCGACGGGTCCGGCACCTCTCGGATGCCGCCGGAGGTCTGCTCGAAGCAGCCGACCTCGTCGGTGGCGCCGAAGCGGTTCTTAATGCCCCGGAGCATTCTTAGCGACGACTGCCTGTCCCCCTCAAAGTTCAACACCACGTCCACCAGGTGCTCCAGCACGCGCGGGCCGGCCACGTTGCCGTCCTTGGTCACGTGCCCCACCAACAGCACCGGGATGTTCGTGGTCTTGGCCAGCGTGGTCAGCGCCGCCGTCACCGCGCGGGACTGCGCCACGCCACCGGCCACGCCTTCGACGCCGGCGGCGTGCATGGTCTGCACCGAATCCACAATCAGCAGCGAGGGTTTCAGCTGTTCCACGTGCCCGAACACCACGTCCAGGTTGGACTCTGCGGCAAGGTACAGCGTGTCCACCAGCGCCTCGGTGCGCTCGGCGCGGGCCCGGACCTGGCCCGCGGACTCTTCGGCCGTGACGTAGAGCGCCTTGCGTCCCTGCTTCGCCCACCGCGACGCCACCTCCAGCAGCAGCGTGGACTTGCCCACACCGGGCTCGCCCGCCATCAGCACCACGGAGCCGGGCACCACACCGGAGCCGAGCACGCGGTCCAGCTCCCGGATGCCGGACTTCACCGTCTTCGTCGCCGCGGCCTCCACCTTCGTGATCGGGCTCGCGGGAGCCGACGGTGTCAGCGAGGACGTCTTCACCGGCCCCGACGCAACCGGTGCCTCTTCTTGGAGCGTGCCCCAGGACCCGCACTCGGGGCAGCGGCCGAGCCACTTGGGGGAGGAGTAACCGCACTCGGTGCAGGTGTGGATCACACGGGGTTTCTTTGCCATGCGGCACACCGTATAACACGGCCCCGACACGGCGTTCGAACACGAAAAACCGCTGGTCAAGCCAGCGGCAAATTCTGAAAGAGGAACTAAACCTCGCGGTCCACCTGGCCGGAAGCCAGCGTCGGGGCGGACACGGTCGCGTCCACGTCCACGGAGCCGGTATCGAACTTGAAGGTGACCGGGACGTTGCCGCCGTAGGCGAAGCCGTCGTTCACCAGGGAGGTGGCGGTGTACTCGATGCAGTTGTCGTTCTTGTCCTGCGGCATGCGCTCCAGGCCGTCCTTGGAATCCGCGACCAGCGCGCAGTTGTAGGCGATTGCGGAGGTGCTGGAAACGGTCGCCGGCTTGCCGTCAACTTCCACGGACTTCAAGGTGTGGTCCTTCATGGAGGTGTCCTGGTTGGTGGCGGTGAACTTCAGTGCGGCCTGGCCGTCCTCAGCGAGCACCACGGTCACGTCGTGCACGGCGACGGAACCGTCCTCGGTGGAGGCGCTTGCGCCGTCAACGGCCGCAACCTGGTTCGAGGTCTGGGTGATCTGGCCGGCGGAGCAGCCGACGAGGGCCAGGGTGGCGCAGCCAGCGACGGCGGCGGCAGCGACGCGCTTCAGGGACTTCACGGGGGTGTCCTCCATCATCAAACTCATTCGAGGGTTTTCTCCGCCTTACTCTAGCGTCTGCACAGTAAGTTTTCCCACTTGCTCCCCCTATTGGGCGAGCCGACCTTTGGTCGTCGAGAAGCAAAATGCTCGGTGGTAGGGTGTTGGGGTCTGAACTTCGCCTAACGACGCAAGGAGCCGCAATGGAATTCAAGGTCGGAGAAGTGGTCGTGTACCCGCACCACGGAGCGGCCCGCATCGCCGACATCGAGCAGCGCGAGATGCGCGGGGAGACGCTCGATTACCTGGTGCTGCAGATTCTCCACTCGGACCTTGAAGTGCGCGTTCCGGTGAAGAACTCCGAGCTCGTCGGTGTGCGCGACGTGGTCAACGAGGAAGGCCTGCAGAAGGTGTTCTCCGTGCTGCGCGAGACCGATGTGGAGGAGGCGGGCAACTGGTCCCGCCGTTACAAGGCCAACCAGGAGCGCCTCGCGTCCGGTGACATCAATAAGGTGGCCGAGGTGGTCCGCGACCTCTGGCGCCGCGACCAGGGTAAGGGCCTTTCCGCAGGTGAAAAGCGCATGCTGGGCAAGGCGCGGCAGATTCTCGTCGGCGAGCTCGCGCTGGCGGAGCCGGTGGACGAGAAGAAGGTCGAGGAGATGGAAAAGCAGATCCAGGCCATCATCGACGCGCAGGTCAAGGCCGGTATTTCCGAGGATCCGGGCCAGGTCGACGACGATGACGAGGTGGATCTGGACGACCTCTCCTTCGACGACGAGGATGACGACAAGTAAATTGCGCCGCGAAACAGTGGCGGTCGTCGCCGCCGCCGGCCAGGGAACCCGCCTCGGCGCCGAGGTGCCCAAGGCGTACGTGGAGCTCGGCGGCCGCACGCTGCTCGAGCGCTCCGTGGCCACGATGTCCGAGGTCGTCGACCATGTCGTCGTGGTAGTCAGCCCGTCAATGGAAGCGCGCGCCCGCGAACTTCTCGCGGACTATACGGTCCAATTCGTGCACGGGGGCGCGGAGCGCGCGGACTCCATCTTCGCTGCGCTCAAAGCAATTACGCTTGACGACGCCTGCGTGGTCGTCCACGACGCCGCCCGCGCGTTAACCCCCGCCGCGATGGTCTCGCGCGTGGTCGACGCGGTGCTGGGTGGCGCTCCCGCCGTCGTGCCGGTGGTGCCGGTTGCGGACACGGTGAAGCGGGTATCGGGACAGACTATCGAAGCAACCCTGGACCGGTCCGCGTTGCGCGCCGCCCAGACGCCGCAGGGCTTTGACCTGCGGATGCTGCGTGACGCGAACGAGAAGTACCTCGCCGAAACGCCTGCGTTTGTCGCCACCGACGACGCCTCGTTGATGGAGTGGTTCGGGGTGCCGGTGGTGTCTGTAGAGGGGGATCCCATGGCGTTCAAAATCACCACCCCGCTGGACCTGAAGCTCGCGGAAAGCGTGGTCGGCGCAGTCTAGGGCCCGTGTCGGGGTCGTTTGCTATAGGTATGCGCGGGGGATTTTCGCGTTTTTAGGCGTTCGAAAAAGTTGCCGAAAAAAGTTTTGAAAACCCTTGACTCTGGTTGCTGGTCGGCATTATGTTCGATATTAGTTTCGGGAAGGAGGGTGAGACATGAACGGAACATTTGTCACAGAAAAGGAAGGTTGTCCGGTCGCAGCTGCAGGCCAGGCGATGCGGGAAGCGGAGTTTGCAATCTTTCACCGGTACGCCAAACCGTTGGTGGAGGTAGAGGACTTCGAACTAGAGGCCTATTCCATCGCGATGGCAGTCGGCGAGAGCCAGAGTTGGGCTGAAAGCGGGATCCTCGGGTACTCAGTGCTGGCGGATTTGCCGAAGCTGTGTGCGCTGCAGGAGGAGACCCGCAGGTTGGACGTTCGGAGGTTGTCGGCCATCGAGTCCACACTGAACCGTCTCAATGACCTGGCCACGCCAGACATTCTCGCGGACATGGATGAGTACCTGGTCAAGGTGTTCACGCCGCGGCGGGTGGGGGCGGAGTTGCCGTCGCCAAGCTCGCTGCGTCGCCGCCTGCGCGAGCGGATCCAGCGCATCGATTCCGACCTCGCGCCGAACCAAAAGAAGATCAAGGAGCGGAAGAAAGAGAAAGACATGCCGTTCGGCACCTGCCGGAGCCACTTCTACGGCCAGGACGACGGCGACGCGGGGCTGAACGTCGAGGGCGATCCCGCCACGGTCGGCCTGATGGAGCGCTACACCGAACAAGTGGCGCGCGAGCACAAGCTCTCGCGGGACGACGCGATCAAGGCCATCCTCACCGGTGACATTCGCGCGACGCCCAAGGTCGTGCTCTACATGTTCACCTCGAAAACGCCGGGCAGCTCCTACTACATTCCCAACTTCGGCTGGACGGACGCCGACGGCACCGCCGCGGTGGAGCAGATGCTGGAGGACAACCCGCCCCACATCGTGGACCTGGACGAAGCCGAGCACGCCGAAACCGAGGCATACGTGCCCACCGCCGCCATCCGCGCGCTGGTGCAGGCCCGCGACGGGGTCTGCCTCTGGCCCGGCTGCAACGTGAAGGCCGAAAACTGCCAGCTGGACCACCGCATCCCGTACGACGAGGGCGGCAAGACCACCGTGTCCAACCTGTTCAGCCTGTGTGCACACCACCACAACATCAAAACCGATCGTCGCGTGTACTACGTGCCAGACCCTGTCACCGGCGAAATTGTGTGGCTGCACGCGGACGGCACCTTCCAGGTCTCGGCGCCGGAAGGGTTCATCACCGACTACCTGCAGCCGACGAACCCGAGATGGAAGACGACGCTGGAGAAACGGCGCCAGAAACGCAAGGACCGGGCGGAGTTCTACAACCGGTGTCACTCCGCGGTGGAGAAGTACGAAAACGACCTCGACTACGACGCATGCATGGCCACCATCCACGCCCTGGAGGACCGGTTCGGCATGACATTCGAGTACCCGCCGAAAAAGCAGCCGGAGGACCCTTTGGATATCCTCGCCGCGCTGGAATGGCACTGGAGAGAAGTGGAGTGCGCGGAGATGCACGAGTACTACGCCATCCGCGACTATCCGCCGGACCCTGAAGTAGCGTCGTACCTATGACAAATCTTCGAGTAGGCACGGCGTTCGACGCCCACCAGATCCAACCCGGGAAAGAATGCTGGATCGCCGGCATCCTCCACGAAGGCCAGGACGGCTGCGAGGGTCACTCGGACGGCGACGTGGTCAGCCACGTCATCGTCGACGCCGTGTTGTCTGCCTCCGGCCTGGGCGACCTGGGCTCCTTCGTCGGTGTCGGCCGCCCGGAGTACGACGGGGTGAAAGGTGTCCAGCTTCTGCAGGAGCTCAAAGAGCTTCTCGACGCCCACGGCCACAGCGTCGTCAACGTCTCCGCCCAACTGATCGGCCAGACCCCGAAGATGTCGCCGGTGCGCGAGGAGGCGGAACGGGTGCTCTCGGAGGCCCTCGGCGCCCCGGTGTCCGTCTCGGCGACGACTACGGACCACATGGGGTTCACCGGCAGCGGGGAGGGCCGCGCGGCCATCGCGACGGCGTTGGTGGAACGAAAGTTCCCTATTTCGTAACTAAAGTTCCCTACCTGCGGTTTTAGCTTCCGTTCAGAGAGTTTTCGGCTTATCGTGACCGCATGCGAAAAATACGTACAGCGCTCGCTGCGGTGCTTGGAACGGTCGCGGTGGCCCACGCCCCCATCGCGGCGGCGGTCCCGGCGATGCCGCAGGGGTACCCCATTGAGAACCTGGACACGGAGTGCAGCGCCGGTGTCACGCCCGAGTGGCGCTACGGCGAGACCGCCCGCCGCTACCTCGCGGACGGCACCCTCCAGTTCACCAACCGCACCGACCAGACCGTGCCCTACACGGCGACGGTGGAGACGGGCACGAACCGCAAGATCGAGGCCAACTCGAAGGCGGCCCTGCCCAGCGGCTGGGACACCACCGCGAAGGCCGACATCGGCCTGAAGGAGTCCAACGGCTGGATCGAGGGCGAGACCTTCGGCCCGATCGAGCTCGGCCCTGGCGAGTCCTTCCGGGTGGATTACGGCGTGCTGGAGAAGGACTTCATCTCCATGTTCGTCACCTGCGACAACGGCGTGCTGCGCAACGGCCCGGGCGCGAACGTCATCCGTGGCACCGGCCCGGCGGAGCGCTACGCGTTCGCGTACATCATCAAGGCGGACGGCTCCGTATCCAACCTGGCCATGGAGATCCCCGCCCGTGCTGAGGGCGCGAACTCGAAGCCTGCCGGCGACACGTACACCGCCACCTCTGGTCCGAGCTTGGAGAAGGTGGCGGGGGAACGGGACGCCGTCGTGAAGCCTGATGCTTCCTTCCGCCGCGACGAGGAGTGGCCGCAGCTGAACGAGCCCGCCCGCGAGGGCGACAAGTCCTGGTACCCCTACGACATCGAGGCGGTCGCGCCGACCTTCCGCAAGCCGGGCTACTCGCAGGACTTCCTGAACTGGTCCAAGGGCGACTACACCTTCCGCCCGGTGACGGATTACGTCGTCGGCGCGGAGAACAACCAGTACCTGAATTGGATGGGCGAAGACGGTCGGCTGCCGGAAGGCTGGCTCACCTCCGTCGGTGCGGTCAAGCGCGCCTACATGCCGGTGAACACCCCGCTGAAGCCCATCGACCTGAAGCCGGGCGACCGAGTCCGCGTCGAGTACGGCACCACGATGACGCGCATCAACTACAGCGAAATCTCCGCCGGCCGCGACGGCAAGTACTCCCGCGTGGTCACGCACCCGCAGTCGGCGGCGCCGTCCGGTTTCTGGGCGGAAGCCACCGTAACCAGCAAGGACGGAACCGAGCGGGTCATCGACGTCACCCCAGACGAGTACCGCAACCTCCCCGTACCCACCCAAACCTACCTCTAAGGAACAACCATGAAACGCACCATCGCTCTGCTCACCACCGCCGCTGTTATCGCTCTCGCCCCGGCCGCGAACGCCCTGCCGCAGCGCACCTACGACGAGACGAACCCGACCACCATCGGCGACAAATGCGCCAACCCGGGCGACCGCGGTCAGACCGTGGAGATCGTCCGCAGCTACTTCGACGGCTCCGCCGGCACCTGGACCGTGGCCAACTACAACGACGAGCCGCTGCCCGTGACCCGCTCCATCACCGAAACCAAGACCAAGACCTGGAACGTCACCGCGGGCCTGAGCTTCGACGTGGCCAAGCTGATCCAGTTCACCTTCTCCACCAGCTACACGAACGAGCAGTCCTACGAGGTCGGCGAAAAGGTCGGCCCGTACAACATCGCCCCAGGCAAGACCGCCGTGCTGCAGGCCGGCTGGATCGTCTCTGACTTCAAGGGCCAGGAGACCGTGTGCGGCGCAGACGGCACCTGGGAAGCTGCCGGCAACACGTTCACCGCGACGATGCCGAAGGAGCGTCACGTCCGCGTGAGCACCCGCGACAACATCGACTGGGGTGCGTAAATGAAACGGGTGATCCCTGCGCTGGCGGCAATGCTGCTGTTTGCTGCCCCCGCCAACGCGCAGTCCTACGATTTCGAGCTCCCGCAGCGCTGGAACGAGGACCTCGCCCCGGGCAGCCATTGCGCCACCCCGGGTCTCACCGACACCTACGTCGACGCGACCCGCCGCTGGTTCAAGCAGACCGACGCCGCGAGCGTGGGCAACGACACCGAAGGCCGGGTGCCGGTGGAGCAGACCGTGAAGCAGAAGCGTGTGCAGACCCTGGAGGTTTCCGGCACCTTCACACCGAAGGGTGACCTGGTGAAGAACGTCTCCCGCGCGTACGGCTGGAACTACGTGCACCAGGCCACCTGGTCGCTGAACCAGGTGGTCGGCCCGTACACCCTCGACGCCGGCAAGCAGGGCAGGCTCGTGTGGGGCTTCACCATGCTCGACGGCGACGCGCAGGACGTGAAGTGCAGCGCGGACCAGGTCTGGGAGCCGGTGGGTAAGCAGTACGAGTTCAGCGTTCCGGAGGCGCGCTACTCGGAGCTCAGGGTGGACGAGTCGTCTCTGTAGACTGCGGTGTTGTGAAGCAACGCATTTTCGACACCAAAACCCGCACGCTGCGCGACTTCGAGCCGATTAGGCCCGGCCACGTCTCGATCTACCTGTGCGGCGCCACCCCGCAGGCCAAACCGCACATCGGGCACCTGCGTTCGGGTGTCGCGTTCGACATCGTCCGCCGCTGGTTTTTGGCCAACGACTACGACGTCGCGTTCGCGCGCAACGTCACGGACATCGACGACAAGATCCTGACCAAGGCGCGCGAGCACAATCGTCCCTGGTGGGAGTGGGTCTCCACCTACGAGCGCGAGTTCACCCGCGCGTACGACACCCTCGGAGTGCTGCCGCCCTCCGTGGAGCCGCGCGCGACCGGGCACGTCACCCAGATGGTCGACTACATGCAGCGGCTTATCGACGCAGGCTTCGCCTACACCCGCGAAGGCTCCGTCTACTTCGACGTGAACGCCTGGGTGAAAGCCGGCGGGGACTACGGCTCGATCTCCGGCAACAAGCTGGAGGATATGACTGGCGACGACCCGGACTTCGCCCTGTGGAAGGCCGCCAAACCGGGCGAGCCGAGCTGGCCCACCCCGTGGGGGCCGGGCCGCCCCGGCTGGCACCTCGAGTGCTCGGCAATGTCCACGTGGTACCTCGGCTCCGAGTTCGACATCCACGGCGGCGGGCTGGACCTGCAGTTCCCGCACCACGAGAACGAGCAGGCACAGTCGCATGCGGCCGGCGACAATTTTGCGCGCTTCTGGATGCACAACCACTGGGTGACCATGGCGGGCGAGAAGATGTCGAAGTCGCTTGGCAACGTGCTGTCCATCGACAACATGCTCGAGGAAGTTCGCCCCGTGGAGCTGCGCTACTACCTCGGCTCGGCGCACTACCGCAGCGTCCTGGAGTACTCGCCCGAGGCTCTGCAGGAGGCGGCGGCTGGCTACCGGCGCATCGAGGAATTCGTCAAACGCGCCGGCATGCCCGAGCCCACGACCTGGACCGACGGGTTCGCCGAAGCGCTCAACGACGACTTCTCAGTGCCCAAGGCGCTCGCCGAGATCCACAACATGGTGCGCGAGGGCAATAAATCTTCTGATCCCGCTCCTATCGCAGCTCAGGTGCGTGCGATGGCGGCGGTGTTGGGTGTGGATCCGGGGGCGTGGCCGTCGTCGACAAGCAATAGCAACGCGCTCGATGTGCTGGTGCGCGCCGAGCTGGAGCGGCGCGCGGTCGCCCGCGCGGAGAAGGACTGGGCGACTGCCGACGAGGTGCGCGACCGGCTGGCCGCGGCCGGCATCGAGGTGACCGACACGGCCGACGGGCCGCAGTGGCAGGTGAAGGAGTAGATCATGGCGAAACCGTACGAGCGGCCCGACAAGCAAAAGAAGAACAAGAAGGGCCCCACGAAGGGCTCCGGCGGGCAGCGCCGCCGCGGGCTGCGCGGCAAGGGCGCGACCCCGAAGGCGGAGGACCGCGTCTACCACGCCGCGCACAAGCGCAAGCTGGACCGCCAGCGCCGCGCGCAGGGACGCCACGATAGAGAAGTCGCCGACATGGTGGTCGGCCGCAACCCGGTGGTGGAGTGCCTGAAGGCGAAGGTGCCAGCGGAAGCGCTGTACGTGGTCGCTGGTACCGGCCACGACGAGCGGCTGAGCGAGGCGGTCGGCATGGCCAACTCCAAGGGGATCCCGGTGCACGAGGTGCCACGCCAGCAGCTCGACGCGATGACCGGCAACGGCATGCACCAGGGTATCGGCCTGAAGATCCAGCCGTACAAGTACGCCGACTTGGACGATTTGCTCGAGTCCGTGGACGGCCCCGGCATGTTCGTGGTGCTGGACAACATTACGGATCCGCGCAATCTGGGTGCGGTGATCCGCTCGACCGCTGCTTTCGGGGGGAACGGCGTGATCATCCCGGAGCGCCGCTCGGCGCAGGTCACCGGCGTGGCGTGGAGGACCTCCGCAGGCACCGCGGCCCGCCTGCCCGTGGCGCGCGTGACCAACGTGACCCGCACCGTCAAGCAGTTCCAGGACAACGGCTACACCGTCGTCGGCCTCGACGCGGGCGGCGAGCACACCCTGGACACCTTCGACCAGGCCGCCGACAACGTGGTCATCGTCGTCGGCTCCGAAGGTAAGGGGATTTCGCGCCTGGTGCGCGAGAACTGCGACGTGATCATGTCCGTGCCCATGGAGGACTGGGTGGAATCCCTCAACGCCTCCGTCGCCGCGGGCGTGGTGCTAAGCGAGTTCGCTAGGCAAAGAAGAACTCGCGGATAAGCTCCCCGCCGGTAGGAGACTTCGGGTTGTGGCCCAGGCGCGGATCGAGGTCCTTGTCCACCGGCACCATATGCCCAGCGCCTTCGAGGGAGACGAGGCGGACCGGGTGCTCGCCGGCCCAATCGTCGACGCGGAGCTTTTCGCTTGTCGACGTTTCGTGGCCGACGCACCCGTTCAGTTCCGCAAAGAACTCGGCGGAGTTTGTGGCGGATCTTGTGGGTCCTCGGTTGTTGCCGCCGATGCCGGCCATGCCGCCGTCGTAAGGCACGAGCTTGTCTTTTGTGCCCTGCACAGCCAGGAGTTGCGTCGGCTGGTAGTTGTCGGCGGTGGTCAGGGTGTTGTCTTCGGTGGGCATCGACGCGCCGAAGGTGGCGGCGCCGGTGAGCAGCCCTGGGGCGTCGAAAAGCAGGCGCATGATCATCTGCCCGCCGTTGGAGAACCCGCAGCCGATGACGGTGTCGGTGTTGTACTGCTCGACAAGTTTCGTGAGGAAGCCGACGTCGTCGATGCGCATGCGGCGCGCATCCTCGCTGAAGCCCGCGCGCAGGTCGTTGAAGTGGTGCTTGATGCCGTCCGGGTAGACCACGGTGGGGCCGAGGCCCTCGAAGGTGCGGTCCGTGAAGTTGCGCAGCACGTTGCCGGATTGCAGCGAGCCGTGCAAGACCAGCAGGAGGGTGTTGGTCGTGCCTTCGATCTCGATCCAGCGGCGCTCGTGGCCCTGGTGGACTAGCGCGTGGCGCTCCATGCTTCCCTTTCGTCGGCGAGTTGGGTGAGCAATTGTGCCATGGCGTCGATATTTGGGACTCGGCGGGTGGCCCGCGACGGCTTCGTGCCGACCTTGATGCCGAGGTCGTGTTCCTCGAGCACCGCCATCGCGTGCTCATCCGTGTCGTCGTCGCCGGCGAAAATCGTGCGGTCGAAGGCCTGCTTGTAGGCGCTGAGCCAGGTGCCCTTGGTGATCTCCACCGCGGAAAACTCCACCACGTTGTGGCCCTGGGTTGTCGGCCGGCCGTGCGTGTCGATGGCGTTCGCCGCGGCGAGGATGGTTGCTGCGACATCGCGGTCGTGGACTTGTGCCACGTGGAGGACGCGCTGGTACGGCTTGACCTCCACGTAGGCGCCGTCGGTGGCGAGGGTGTTGAGCTGGCTTTCGATGCGGTCGAGGTAGGCGCGGTCTTGGTCGGAGAGTGCCGGCCCCGGCTCCGCGCCGTGGGAGCCGATGAGGGTGACGGGTAGGTTTTGCGGGAGGACCTGTTTAATGCCCTCGATGTGGCGGCCGGTGAGGATGGCCACCTCGGTGTCGGGGACGGCGGCGAGGCGGCGGATGGCGGCCTCTGATTGTGGGTGGATGCGGACCGCGTACGGGTCCGGGTTGAGCTCGGCGAGGGTGCCGTCGAAATCCAGGCAGACGAGGAGCCTCATCGCATCAGCCTTATCGTTTCGCCGGTGTCGGCCACGAGGATCATCTCGAAGTCGGAGGGGTGGGAGACCTGGAAGGTCGTGTTTTCGGTGAGGAGATGTTCTAGCTGGTCGTGGGTGTGGCGGGCCCAGCCGGAGCAATCGCCCGGGTCGCCGAGTGCGATGTTTTCCAGCGTGATGGTGTCTTCGCCCTCGAACGAGCCGGACACGTCGGCGCAGCCGGTGGTGCCGGTGAACCTTTGGTCGTCGATACGCACGCGTGCGATTGACGCCTCAGTGGCGGGCTGGTCCTCGCTGGTGCGCAGCGAGACGAGCTGCCACGTGGGGGCGGGCGCACAGGCTGCCAGGGCAAAAAGTGTTATGAGTGCGAGGGCGCGCTTCACAGCTCCTCCAAGAACGATTTCGCCCACGCGGCCACATCGTGCTCCATCACCCAATCGTGCATGTGGCGCATGCGCGCCGGGTCCGGGTCGGTGGCCTCGAGGATCGCCTCCTTGACGGACTCCAAGTCAAACGGGTTGCACAAATACGCCTGGTTGAGCTCCACGGCGGCACCCGCGAACTCGGAGAGCACCAACGCGCCGTCCGCGTCCGGGTGGGCCGCCACATACTCCTTCGCCACCAGATTCATGCCGTCCTTGAACGGGGTGACCAGCATAATGTCCGCGGCGGCGTAAAAAGTGCCCAGGTGCTCCTTCGACACGCTGCGGTGCACGTAGTGCACGACCGGCCGACCCACCTCGCCGAAGCGGCCGTTGATACGCCCGATGGCCTCCTCGACCTGCTTGCGGGTCGTGCGGTAGTGCTCGATACGCTCGCGCGACGGGGTCGCGATCTGGACAAAGGCGATGTCGTCGAGCTTGCCCTCCTCCAGAAGCGATTCGATGGCGAGCAGGCGCTGCAGGATGCCCTTGGTGTAGTCCAGGCGGTCCACGCCGAGCAGCAGGTGCTTCGGGCTGCCGACGGCGTCGCGTAACGCTTCGACCTGGTGCTGTGTGGCAGTTGCGATCTCCCCCGAATCGATGGAAATGGGGAAGGTGCCGGTGCGGATGTCGTCGGTGAGCAGGCGGAAGTTGTCCTCGTCGGTGTGGCGCTGAAAGCCGATCAGGTCGCAGCCTTTCAACCCCTCGAGGATCTCGTCGCGCCACGGCAACTGCTGGAACAACGCCGGGGCGGGGAAGGGGATGTGCAGGAAAAAACCGACGGTCACGTCGGAGCGGATTGCTTTGAGCATCCCCGGCACGAGCTGGAGCTGGTAGTCCTGCACCCACACCGTGGCGTTTTCGGCGGCGGCCTTCGCGGTCGCCTCCGCAAACTTGCGGTTCACCTCGACGTAACGGTCCCACCAGGCCTGGTTGTACTCCGGCTGGACGATCAGGTCGTGGTAGAGCGGCCAGAGCGTGGAGTTGGAGAAGCCCTCGTAGAAGCCCTCGAAATCGTCCTGGTCGAGTGCGACCGGCAAGAGGGAAATGCCGCCGAACTCGAACGGCTCAAGCGTTTCCCCGATGTTGCCGGGCCACCCCACCCAGCAACCCTCGCGGGCACGCAACACCGGGGCGAGGGCGGCGACGAGGCCGCCAGGGGAGACCTCGTAGTGGTCTCCCACCTTGTCCACCGGCAGGCGGTTCGCCACGACGACGAACTCGTTGTCCCCCATCTAGGCCTTCTTGGCAGTTTTCTTCGTCGACTTCTTGGTGGCCTTCTTGCTCGCCTTCTTGGTGGTCTTCTTCTTCGTAGCCTTCTTCTTGGTCGCCTTCTTCTTCGTGGCTTTCTTCTTGGTCGCCTTCTTCTTGGTGGCCTTCTTCGGAGCTTCCTCCTCGGCCTCCTGCTCCAGATCCTCCACGTAGCGCTTGTACACGAAGCCCTTCGGGGCAACCCCCAACATGGACATCAGGGTTACGCCGTCCAGGAAATCCTCGGCGTACGTTGCCACGATCCGACGGGCACCCGAAGCCGTCTGCTCCTCAACAGCGTGCATCGCCTCGGCGGTAGGGCGCGAATCGGTGATCTTGGGTGGCACTACGTTCTCCTTCTTCCATCAGGCGTCAAGGGTTTTCATCCTACGCGATGAACTTATCTGCGTCGCCGCACCCTGAGCAGCTGCTCGAACGTGAAGCGGCCGGCGCGCTTGAACGCTTGGTACGGCACATACAGCTGCGGCCGGCGGATGCGGCGCGCAACCCACTCGCCGAACACCACACCGGCGGCCAAGGCCATGCAGGTGCCAATGGCGGTGAACAAGTTCATCATGCCTAGCAGCATCTGCTCATTCATCAACGCGTACATGCCGCGGTAAATCCACGAGCCAGGCAGAAACGGGGTCACGCCTGCCACGGCCGTGATCACCGGGTTGATCAAGAACCGGCGGGAAATCAGGCCGCCGACGAGGCCCACCACAATCGCGCACGCCGCAGTGGCCGACAGCCTGCCCAAGCCCAGCGGTGCGAGCAGGATGTAGTAGCAGGCGGAGCCGAGCGCGGCGGTGACAAACGACAAAATGATCGCCGCTCGCTCCGCGAAACAGCACACCGCAAACGCCGCCGCGGCCATCCCGCCGCCGACCACGGTGAGCAGGGCGTTCGAGTACGCGGCGCTGCCGGGTAGAAGCTCGATCGGCGGCAGCGGCATGCCCACCATTTCCGAGACCGCCACGCCGCTGGCCACGCCAGCCACGATGCCGCCGGTGTTCAGCATGGCCGAGAAGAAGCGGGCGGAGGCGTTTAAGGGCGAGCCGGTGACGCCGTCGAGAAGCGATTGCACAAGCGTCAGACCCGCGAGTAGCACGATGATGCCCGTCGCGATGAGCTGGCTGGGCACAATTGTGTGTCCGATCGACGCCGAGAAGTCGTAGGTGATTGCGGCCGGGACCGTGGCGAGGAAACCGCCGATGACGTTATGGAAAAACGCAGGCAGGCCGCCGCGCGAGAGCAGCTTGTTGAAGCCCATGATGAGGAAGGCCGTTAGGCCACCGACCGTCATCATCAGCAGGTCCCCGCCCAACAGCATGGCCACGAAGAAACCCATCACCGTCCAGCCAGCGAGGTTGCGGGTGTTGCGGTGGGGGATCGGGGAGGTGTCGATGTCGTTGAGGATGCGTTCGGCCATCTCCGGCGGGGTCGCGCCGGAACGGATCGAGCGGATCAGGCGGTCCACTTCCTGCAGCTTGTGGTAGTTCTCGCTGATCATCGTGACCACGCGGAACACATTCACCGGTGTGCGCTGATCCACGCCGATGATCGTGTTGAGCGTGATCGTGTTCACCGTGATCGACACATGCACGTAGTGCAGGCCATAGGAGGAACACACCGTGTGGATCTGCTTCGCCGCATCCGCGGACGTGGTCGCGTTCGCGATGAGGATCTCCCCGATGCGCGCAGCGATGTTCATCACAGCCGCGACCTCGGCGGGATCTGCCAAGTTAATGGGCGCGAGGACGGACGGCGGCGGGGACGTGCGGGCCTCGTCAATCGTTGCCACACGCTGCCGCGAGCCGGAGATCCTGTCCCACAATGAGTTACCTTCTGCCACACGCTCACACTATCGGTTGGGCAGTTATGTCGCAGGTGCGGGGCATGTGTAAGATCTTGCTGCACTGCTGGAGTGGCGCAATTGGTAGCGCAACGGTCTTGTAAACCGTAGGTTGCGGGTTCAAGTCCCGTCTCCAGCTCCAATGTCATGAGTCGCGTCATGCTTGACGCATGAGTCGCGACATGCTGGACGGACCGGCATCCCAGTTGTTTTTGTTCTGGGGTGCCGGTTTTGTTCATTTGGGGTGAAGTGGTGGGTCGCCGTGTTTCCAGTAGGCCTTTTGGTAGTCGCGGGCGGTGTCGATGTAGTGCTCGGTGATGACTTCTCCGGTTTCGGCTAGTGATGTGATGACGTGGTTGTCGGTGATGACCATGAGAATTTTCTTGTGTTTGTAGGCGCGTCCGATGCCGAGGTGGAAGAGTTTGCCGGCGTAGCGCACGGTGACTTTGCCGTTTTTGTCGACTGTGTCGTTTCGGGTTCGCCATTCTTCTTTGGGGTTGTCGTTGGGTGTGGCTTTGACTCCGGTGGTGTATGCCTGCTGCGGGGTGCGTCTGCCCAGGGCGCGGTGGGGCCGGGTGCAGTTGTAGTATTGGCGAAACTCATTGAGGAGTTGTTGCAGCTCAGCAACTGTTTGTGCTGTGGGTCGGGCCTTGATCCATTTTTTGAGGGTTTGGTGGAACCGCTCAATTTTTCCTTGGGTTTGGGGGTGGCCGGGCCGGCCGTTTTTCTGTTGGATTTTGTGTGCGACGAGCACTTTTTCAAACGCGTTTCTTCCACCTTTGCGCCCGGCTAGGCGGGCGGTGAACACCAAACCGTTGTCCGTCAGCGTGGATGCTGGTGGGCCGTACGCGCCGATCAGGCGGGTGAGTTCGGCGGCGACGGCGGGGCCTGTAAATGCGGCGGCCGCGGTGATTGACAGCAAGTATCGCGAGTGGTCGTCGAGGAAGTCGAGGACTTCGACTCGTGTGTTGTCGGCGAGGAAGAGGTGGGTGATGTCGGCTTGCCAGCATTCGTTGGGCATTGCGGCTTCGAAGCGGATGTAGGAGCTTTTTGGCTTCTTTTGCGGCTGCGGGGTGATCAAGCCTTCTTTGGTGAGGATGCGGCGGATCGTTGAAGTTGACGGGGCACGTTTGCCGGCCTGTTCGAGGTGGTAGGCGATGGTTTCGGGTCCTGCGTCGAGTCCGTGCCGGGTGAGTTGCTTGCGGATGCTGATGATGTCGTTGCTTAGTGCTTCCGGGATGGCGTGCGGGTGGGTGTGAGGGGCACGCGATTTCGGTGCGATTGCCTCGGCGCCGCCTGCGTCGTAGGCGTTGAGGATCTGGTGGACACGTTGGCGTGAGATGCCAAAGCGCTTGGCGACGCTGGTGGGTGTGCCGCCTTGGTCTCTGACGGCTCTGACGATGGCGAGATTACGGTTGGGACTGTTCATAGCGTCAAACATGTCCCGACTCACCAGTCAAGCGTCACCGACACGGCTGAGGTAACCCTAAGTGTCAACAATGACGCGACTCACCTGTCAAGGATCACAACGCCTTCCGCAGGCACACCCCGTCAAATATGTCGTGACCTCAGGCACCGTCTCCAGCTCCAATTCTTTTTGTGGGGCTTGTTGTCGGGGAGCCATTTCGGGGGAAGTCCGCGAGAGCCATTCAGTGGACGTACAGGAAACGTGCAGACTTGTGCGGTTTAATCGCTCTATCTTGTTAGCAACGCAGAAATTGCGACGAAACGGAAAGTGATTGACATGGCAGACAACTCGCAGAACCTGAAGGTGCTCGTCGTAGACGACGAACCGAACATTGTGGAACTGTTGACTGTTTCCCTGAAGTTCCAAGGGTTCGAGGTGGAGACCGCAAACTCCGGTCCCGCAGCCATCGAACTCGCGCATTCCTGGAAGCCGGACGCCTACATCCTCGACGTGATGATGCCGGAGATGGACGGCTTCGAGCTGCTGAGCAAGCTGCGCGCCGAAGGCTTGGATGCGCCGGTGCTGTTCCTCACCGCCAAGGACGCGGTGGAAGACCGCATCCACGGCCTGACCATCGGCGCGGACGACTACGTGACCAAGCCGTTCTCCCTCGAAGAGGTGATCACCCGCCTGCGCGTGATCCTGCGCCGCGGCAACGTCAGCGAGGACGCCAACGAAGACACCACCCTGCGTTACGCGGACCTGACGCTCAACGACGACACCCACGAGGTGACCAAGGCCGGCGAGATCGTGGAACTGTCGCCCACCGAGTTCAACCTGCTCCGCTACCTCATGCTCAACGCTGAGGTCGTGGTGTCCAAGGCGAAAATCCTGGACAACGTGTGGCACTACGACTTCGGCGGCGACGGCAACGTGGTCGAGTCCTACATCTCGTATCTGCGCCGCAAGGTCGACACCGGCGACGTGCAGCTGATCCACACCGTCCGCGGCGTCGGCTACGTGCTGCGCACCCCGCGCCAGTAGTGCCATGCCGTATTCGGTGTTGACGGCGCCGTCGAAAAAGCCGCTCAAGCGGCAGCTTGTCGCGGTGGTGATGGCCGCATCGACGATCGGCATCGCGCTGAGCTCGGTGCTGATCTACTTTGTCATGCGCTACTTTTTGATCGACCGCGCAGACGACCAACTGCGCGAGGGCATGGCAACGTGGGCGCAGCAAACCCCCGCCTGGCAGTTCAACATCCTGAGCCTGCCCAGTGAGTTCAACCAGGCCACCCTGTACCCCGGCCACGACCAGCTGGTGCCGCGCAGGGGATCGGTGAACCCGCCGGACTACTCGAAGGTGAAGCGCCTCGACCAACCAACCACCATCCCGTCCGTCGACGACAAAGTCCAAGGCGTGAAGTGGCGGGCGATGGCCCACCAGCAGTCCGACGGCACTGTGCAGTACGTGGCCAAGTCGCTGGAAACCGAGACGAAAATGCTGCGCGCGCTCGCCTGGGTGGAAGCCGGGGTCGGTGTGCTGGCGCTGTTCGGCATCGGCGTGGCCGCGAACTACATGGTGGCCCGTGCGCTGGCGCCGCTGAAGATCGTGGAGAACACGGCGTTGGCGATTGCGAACGGCGAGACGGACAGTCGTGTGCCCGCATGGCCACGCGAGACGGAAGTGGGCAGTCTGTCTTACGCCATGAACACGATGGTGTCCAAGCTGCAGGACTCCCTGGACAACGCCCGCACCCAAGAAGAACAGATGCGCCGCTTTGTCGGGGACGCCTCGCACGAGCTGCGCACGCCGCTGACCAGCGTGCGAGGCTACACCGAGCTGTACCGCAAGGGCATGGCGAACGACCCAGACATGGTGCTGGGCAAGATCGACGAAGAGTCCGCCCGCATGCAGCTGCTGGTGGAGGACCTGCTGGCGCTCACCCGCGCCGAAGGTGCACGCCTAGAGAAGAAGCCGATGGACGTGCTGGAGTGGGTGCTGTCCGCAAAGAGCACCGTCGACGCGGCGTTCCCCGACCGCTCCGTGGAAATCATCAAGGACACCCCGGACATCGCGCAGGTCAACGGCGACCCGGACCGGCTGCACCAGGTGCTGGTGAACCTGATCACCAACGCCTACAAGCACGCCGGCGCGGACGCGGAGGTCACCGTGACCATCCGCAAGAACCTCGACCGCGTGGTCATCGACGTCGCCGACAACGGCTGCGGCATGGACCCGAAAGACGCGGAGCACATCTTTGAGCGCTTCTACCGCGCCGACTCATCCCGCAACCGCGCCACCGGCGGCTCCGGGCTGGGCCTGGCCATCACCAAGTCCCTCATTGAGGCGCACGGCGGCACCGTGAAGGTGGCCACCGCACCGGGCGAGGGCTCGACGTTTACTATTTCGCTTCCTGCGCTTTAAGGCCTTCGCGGATGGTTTCCGCGGCGGCGTCCATCTTCTCTGCGTCGGTCTCGTCGTGACGCATCGCGGTGGACAGCGTGTAGCCCGACATGTCGTTCGCGGGGAAGACGTGGATGTGGGCGTGTGGCACCTCGAAGCCGGCGATGAGGTAGCCGGCGCGCTCCGCGTTGAACCTGTCCACGATGACGCTGCCGATCATCTGCGCGACCTCGTTCATGTGCGCCCACAGGTCCGCCGGGATGTCGGTCCACTTGTCGATCTCCTCCACCGGCACAACCAGTGTGTGGCCGTAGGCGACCGGCTCGATGGTGAGGAAGGCGGCGACGGTGTCGTCCTGGTAAACGATCCGGCCCGGGATGTCGCCTGCGATGATCTTGCTGAATACGGTGCTCATGCTTCTCGACGCTACCGGTAAATTGGGGCGCATGCGCATCCTTGTCATCGGTTCGGGCGGCCGCGAACACGCCCTACTCAACGCAATGCAAGGCCACGATCTCACGGTCGCACCGGGTAACGCGGGCATGTCCCGCCTAGCGACGGTACGGCCCGTCGACGTTTCCTCCCCCCAGGCCATCGTGGAGCTAGCCCGCGAGATCGACGCGGAGCTTGTGGTGATCGGCCCGGAGGTGCCCCTGGTGGCGGGCGCGGCGGACGCGCTCATCGAGGCGGGTGTGCCGGTGTTCGGTCCGACGAAGGCCGCAGCGCAGCTCGAGGGATCCAAGGCGTTCGCCAAGGACGTGATGGCCACGGCGGGTGTGCTGACCGCGTCGGCGACCCGCGTCGAGAAGCCGGAAGAAGTTGAGGCCGCGCTGGACGAGTACGGCCCGCGCTACGTGGTCAAAGACGACGGCCTGGCGGGCGGCAAGGGCGTGGTGGTCACCGAGGACCGCGCCGAGGCGAAAGCGCACGCGGAGGCGGTGATCGGGGCTGGCAACCCGGTGCTGTTCGAGTCCTTCCTGGAAGGCCCCGAGGTTTCACTGTTCTGCCTGGTGGACGGCGAGACGGTGGTGCCGCTGCTGCCCGCCCAGGACCACAAGCGCGCCTACGACAACGACGAGGGCCCCAACACCGGCGGTATGGGCGCCTACGCGCCGCTGCCGTGGCTGCCGGAGGACGGGGTGCAGACCATCGTGGATGCGATTGCGCGCCCGGTGGCGGAAGAGATGGTGCGCCGCGGGACCCCGTACCAGGGCCTGCTGTACGTCGGCGCCGCATGGGGCCCGGAAGGCCCGGCGGTGGTGGAGTTCAACGCCCGCTTCGGCGACCCCGAAACCCAGGCCGTGCTGTCGCTACTGGAGACCCCGCTGGCGGACGTGCTGCTCGCCGTCGCGGAGGGCCGCCTGGGCGAGGTGGAGCCGCTGCAGTGGCGCGACGGATTCGCCGCCATGGTGGTGCTCGCCGCCGAGGGCTACCCGCAGGCCGCCAAGACCGGTGGGGTGATTACCGGCGAGACGTTGGACGATCCGACAAAGGTGCTGCACGCCGGTACTGCGTTGGAAGACGGCGAGTACGTTGCCTCCGGCGGCCGCGTGCTCGGCGTCGTCGGCAAGGGCGCAACGCTTGAGGAAGCCGTGGCTGAGGCGTACGAGGTCATTGCTGGGATTGAACTTCCCGGGTCGTTTTACCGCAAGGACATCGCCCGCCCCGCGATCGAAGGAGCGATCTCCCTATGATGAAGGCCGTGAAGCCGAATAACGCGAATGTCCTGAGTAACCGTTACGCCTCCCCGGAGATGGCCACCCTGTGGGCCCCGGAGCACAAGATCATCCTGGAGCGCCAGCTCTGGATCGCGGTGCTGAAGGCGCAGCAGGAGCTCGGCGTTGCCGTGGAGCCGGGCGCGATCGAGGACTACGAGAAGGTCATCGACCAGGTGGACCTGGAGTCCATCGCCTCCCGGGAGAAGATCACCCGCCACGACGTGAAGGCGCGCATCGAGGAGTTCAACGCGCTGGCGGGGCACGAAGAAATCCACAAGGGCATGACCTCGCGCGACCTGACTGAGAACGTGGAGCAACTGCAGGTGCGCCGCGCCCTCGAGCTCACCCGCGACAAGGCGATCGCGCTGCTGAAGGCCGTGGGCAACCGCGCCGGCGAGTACAAGTCCCTGGTCATGGCCGGCCGCTCCCACAACGTGGCGGCGCAGGCGACCACCCTGGGCAAGCGTTTCGCTTCCGCCGCCGACGAGATCCTGGTTGCGGTCGAGCGCATCGAGGGGCTCTTGGAGCGGTATCCGCTGCGCGGCATCAAGGGCCCGATGGGCACCGCGCAAGACATGCTGGACCTCATGGGCGGCGACGAGGAGAAGCTTTCCCAGCTCGAGCAGGGCATCGCGGACGGCCTCGGCTTCGACCGCGTGTTTGATTCGGTGGGGCAGGTCTACCCGCGCTCCCTCGACTTCGACGTCGTGTCCTCGCTGGTGCAGCTGGGCGCGGGCCCGTCCTCGCTGGCGACCACCATTAGGCTCATGGCCGGCAACGAGACCGTCACCGAGGGCTTCAAAGAAGGCCAGGTGGGCTCGTCCGCCATGCCACACAAGATGAACGCGCGCTCCTGCGAGCGCGTCGGCGGCTTCCAGGTCATCCTGCGCGGCTACCTCACCATGGTGGCGGATTTGTCCGGCCAGCAGTGGAACGAAGGCGACGTGTTCTGCTCCGTGGTGCGCCGCGTGGCGCTGCCGGACGCGTTCTTCGCCATCGACGGCCAGCTGGAGACCATGCTCACCGTGCTCGACGAGTTCGGCGCCTTCCCGGCCATGATCAACCGCGAACTGGACCGCTACCTGCCTTTCCTGGCCACCACCCGCATCCTCATGGCGTCCGTGCGCGCCGGCGTGGGCCGCGAGACGGCGCACGAGGTGATCAAGGAAAACGCGGTCGCCATGGCGCTGGACATGCGCGAGCGCGGCGCGGAGCAGAACCTGGTGGAGCGCCTCGCGGACGACGATCGCCTGCCGCTGGATCAGGCCCAGTTGGAGGAGTCGCTTTCGGATCGCCACGCCTTCATCGGCGCGGCCGAGTCCCAGGTGGACCGGGTGCTCGCGAGGGTGCAAAAGCTTGTCGACGCGCATCCGCAGGCCGCCGCCTACACCCCGGGCGACATCCTGTAGTTACTTCCACGTGAGGGTGGTGTCGCGGCCCTTGAGCTCGACGCCGCGGCCGATGATCCCTGGGTCGGCGCTGCCCGCCCAGGAGGCCACATAGCCGGTGTAGGTGCGGTTTTCCTCCAGCTCACCGGTGTAGCCGGTGATGTCCCAGTCGCCGCAGTAATTGGGGTCGGCTGCGTTGGCGGCGAGGTCGCCGTCGATAGGCAAAAGCTCCGGCAAGGCGACCGTGACATCCATGGGGAACTCGCCGATGGCAACCGGGGTGAAACTGACCGGGAAGCACACGATGGAGCGGGCGTGCTCGGCGCTGCGGGGCGCGCGGGTGGTGGTGGGCTCGTCTACCTTGACTTCCCACTGCACCGGCACGTGGTAGCGCACGTCCTCGGTGACGATCTTGCCCGTCTGGCCGAAACGGAATGTGGCGCCGTCGCGCGAAGGGTAAAACTCCGGCATCTCCCCGCTGAACTCCGAAGGCGCGGTGCACGCTGCGAGAAGAAGCGGGAGGAGGACAACGGTAGCGCGGTTTTTCACGGCGCATATACTAGCGCGCATGCGTCCAGAGCTTTCAGATTACTCACACATCTCCGGCGGCAAGGTTCGCGAGGTCTACGAGGTGGATGAGCAGACCCTGCTCATGGTCGCGACCGACCGCATCTCCGCCTTCGACTTCTCCCTCGAACCGGCGATCCCGGACAAGGGGCGGATCCTCACCGCCACCTCCATGTTCTTCTTCGACCTGCTTTCCGACGTGCCGAACCACCTGGCCGGCCCGATCGACGACGAACGTATCCCCGAAGACGTCCTCGGTCGCGCCATGGTGGTGAAGAAGCTGGACATGGTGCCGTTCGAGTGCGTCGCCCGCGGCTACCTCACCGGCTCCGGCAAGAAGGAGTACGACGCCACCGGCCGTGTGTGCGGCGTGAAGCTGCCCGAGGGGTTGGTCGAGGCGTCCAAGCTCGACGAGCCGATTTTCACCCCCGCAACCAAGGCTGAGCAGGGCGACCACGACATCAACGTCACCTTCGAGCACATGGCGGGCAAGCTCGGGGCGGACCTCGCCGAGCGCCTGCGCGACGCCACGCTCGAGGTGTACCGCCGCGCCGCCGACTACGCGGAGACCAAGGGCATCATCCTCGCCGACACGAAGCTCGAGTTCGGGTTGGATGAAAACGGCGAGCTCGTGCTTGCCGACGAGGTGCTCACGCCGGATTCTTCCCGCTACTGGCCCGCTGACGGCTACGAAGAAGGACGCAGCCAGCCCAGCTTTGACAAGCAATACGTGCGCAACTGGCTCACCGGCCCGAAGTCCGGCTGGGACCAGGAGGAAGGCACCACGCCGCCGGAGCTGCCCGGCTCCGTCGTGGAGGCAACCCGCGACCGCTACATCGAGGCGTACGAGCGGCTTTCCGGCCGCCGCTTCTCCGAGTGGCCGGGGGAGCATGCATGATCCCACCCGTAGCTGACAAACGCCCGATTGTCCGCAAATTCCACGGCCGCGAGTTCGTGGACAACTACGAGTGGTTGCGTGACAAGGACAACCCCGAAGTTCTCGCGCACCTGGAGGCGGAAAACGCGTATACGTCTGAGCGTACTTCCGCGTGGTCCGGGCTGGTGGACGACGTCTACGGCGAGATAAAGTCCCGCATCAAAGAGACCGACATGTCCGTGCCGCAGCGCCAGGGCGACTGTTGGTACTACGGCCGCACCATCGAGGGCAAGGACTACGGCATCTCCTGCCGCATCCCAACCGCGGAAGACCCGTGGACCCCGCCCGAGGTCACCGAAGACATGCCTGGAGAGCAAGTGCTTCTCGACGTCAACGAGCTCGCCGCCGGGCACGAGTTCTTCGCGCTCGGGGCATCGTCCGTGTCCACCTCCGGGCGCCTGCTCGCGTACTCCTTCGACACCGAAGGCGACGAGCGCTTCACCATGCGGATCAAGAATTTGGATACCGGCGAACTGCTCGACGACGAGCTTGAGGGCCTCTTCTACGGCGCGACCTGGGCGGGCGAGGACTACCTGTTCTACGTCCGCTGCGACGACGCCTGGCGGCCCCACCAAATCTGGCGCCACAAGCTGGGCACGCCCGCTGCCGAAGACGTGCTGGTGTACGAGGAGACGGACGAGAAGTTCGGTGTCGGCGTGGGCGCGGACCGTGCCGAGCGGTTCCTCATGATCATCGCGTCGTCCTCGCTGACCTCCGAGTACCGCGTGCTCGACATGGCGGATCCCACCGGCGAGTTCCAGGTGCTGTGGGAGCGCGAGGCCGGCATCGAGTACCACCCGGACTTCTGCGTCGTCGACGGCGAAGAGCAGTGGGTGGTCACGCACAACGCCCACGGAGCGAACTTTTGCGTCGCGACAACGCCCGTCGGCGCTGTGCCTCCCCTGCGGGAACTGCCCGTGCTGGTGGAGCACTCCGAAACCGTGCGCGTCGAGGCGATCGACACCTACCGCGACTTCATGTTCATGGCCTACAGGCGCGGCGGGATCCCGCGGCTGGCCGTGGCGTCGCTCGACAGCGGTTTCGGCGAGTTCAAGGAGCTGGAATTCTCCGAGGAGCTCTACACCGTCGGCCTCGGCGGCAACCCGGAGTGGGACGCCCCGGTGGTGCGCATCGGGTACTCCTCCTACACCCAGCCCTCGCAGGTGCTGGACTACACGGTCGCAACCGGCGAGCTGACCCTGCTGAAGGAAAAAGAGGTCGAGGGCGGCTACAACCCGGACGAGTACGAAGCTTACCGCGAGTGGGCAACCGCCCCCGACGGCGAGCGGGTTCCGATTTCGGTTGTGCGCCGCAAGGGCGTCGAGGGTCCCGCGCCCGCGCTGCTGTACGGCTACGGCTCGTACGAGGCATCCACGGACCCCGGGTTCTCGGTGTCGCGGTTGAGTTTGCTCGACCGCGGCATGGTGTGGGTGTGCGCCCACGTGCGCGGCGGCGGCGAAATGGGCCGCGCGTGGTACGACAACGGCAAGATGCTGCACAAAACCAACACCTTCACGGACTTCATCGCGTGCGCCGACCGCGTCGTGGAGCTGGGCCTGACCACCCACGAGCAGTTGGTGGCCGAGGGCGGCTCCGCCGGTGGGCTGCTCATGGGCGCGGTGGCGAACATGGCGCCGGAGAAGTTCGCCGGCATCCTCGCGATCGTGCCGTTCGTGGATCCGCTGACCTCCATTCTGAAGCCGGAGCTGCCGCTGACGGTGGGCGAGTGGGAGGAGTGGGGCGACCCGTACCATGACCCTGAGGTGTACGACTACATGGCGAAGTACGCCCCGTACGAAAATGTCACCGCGCAGGACTACCCGGACATTCTCGCGGTGACGAGCTTGAACGACACCCGCGTCCTCTACGTCGAGCCCGCGAAGTGGGTGGCCAAGCTGCGTGAGGTGGGCACCGCAGGCGAGATCCTGCTGAAGACGGAGATGTCCGCAGGCCACGGTGGCGTGTCCGGCCGTTACGCAAAGTGGAAGCAGACCGCGTTCGAGTACGCGTGGACGCTGGTGAAGGCACGGGCGGTTTAACCGTCCGGGTCGAATAGGGCAGGGTCCGGCGGGCGGTTTTGATTGCCGCCGTGCCGTGACCTCGCCTTTTTAGCAAGCCTCTGACCAGGCGCGTTGCGGTACTGGTAGGTGCTGGTGTGCCTCGGCGGATCTCCGTTGGCGGGGTGGTAGTGCACGTCGCCGGTGTCGGGGTCGCGGCCGAAGTGGCCCTTGTTGCCGGCGCCGTCTTTGTTGTCGTTGTTGCACATGTGGTGCTCGCGGCACAGTAGGACCAGGTTGTCGATGCTGGTGAGCCCGCCACTGAGGTAGGAATCCAGGTGGTGGGCCTCGAGCTCGACGCCCGGCTTGGTGCAGGCGTTCCAGGCGCACACGCCCTGCATTGCCAGCAGCACGAGCTTTTGCTCCACGGAGGCCAGGCGGGTGCGGCCGAGGGATAGCGGGACGCCGGTGGCCGAGTCGAGCTGGAGGATGAAGCTGTCCCCGGCAAGGCCCAGTCGGACAATATCGAGCGGGGTGAGCGACACCGAGGTGTTGGTGGGGAACTCGGTGAAGGCGTCCGCCTCCAAAAGGTCGTCGAGGGTCAGCGAGATCACCACCGTGCCCACGCCGCCCCGGGACTTCGTGGCAGCGTCGCCGTAGCGGTCGAGCACGTTCATGAGCTGGTCGAGTCGGCGCTGGTGTTTGCGCCGGCTGTCCCGTTTGGCCGCGTCCTCGCCCTCCATGTTGGATCCCATGTGGTCGCCGGCGGCGAGGCAGGCCTCCAACTTCGCCCGTGATGCGGCGTCGAGGTAGCCGTTGAAATAGGAGCCGCCGTCCGCGTCCGGTTCCCCGAGCCAGATGCCGCGCTTCTTCCACGCGGCGAGGGGGTCCTTCTCGCCGTCGTAGTCGCGCCCGCGCTTGTTGGCGCGCTTGACCTGGTCGCGGACGAACTTCCGCAGCTCCTCGGCGGTGAGGGACTCGGCCGCCTCCATCGCTTCGGCCAGGATCTCCTGGTAGCCGGGGTTGGCGTGCTCGTTGAGGTCTTTCAGCGCGTCGGTGATGATGCGCTTCTTCTCCGCGTTGGCCATCTCGGCAGCTCGTCGCGCCCGCTCCTGCGCCTCGCGCGCCTTCTTGCGGCGCGCTTCCGCCTCCTGCTCCTTGCGTTCGCGGTCTTCTTTGTTTTCGCTCGGCTCCGGCTCAGGCACCTCGGGTTCGCCGTAGAGCTTCTTGCCCTGCTCCAGGAGCGCGAATGCTTCTCGACGGGACAAGCCCAAGCTCCGTGTCAGATACTCCACGGCGTGGTTCGCGCCGACGAGGGCGCCGGCGCCGTCCCGGTCGCAGAGGAAGGCGAACGCGACGTCCGCGTTGGACAGCAACGGCAGGCAGGCGTGGAGGCGCTCCATGGCCACGTGGGTGGAGGCGAGGTGGAGGGAGTCCGGTTCCCGCATGACGTCGGCAAGCGACCTTAGCCCGGCGACGATTTGGTTGACCGCTTGGTCTAGCACTGCACTCATCTGGAGCACCTCCTTTCTTTGCACTTGGCTACGCATAGTAGAACCCCGTCCGACACGGCCCCGACAATGTAGAACACGTGTGCGAACAGCGCGAGAAAATTTCACCCGGCGCAGACTGTCTGCGTGTGCGATAATTTCCCCTATGCCTGGGCGCGTGCTTGTCTCCATTTCCTCCATCTTCGACGCGACGTTGGAGGACGTCACCAGTATGGTGCGCGACCTGGACCGCGAGGGGATGCCGGTTTCACTGCTGGTTGCGCCCCACATTGACAAAAAGTGGCATCTGGCCAAGGACGACGGCACCCGCGCCTGGCTCACCGAGCAGCTCGAAAGCCGCGCCCTCATGCTCAACGGCTTCGATCAGCCGGTGCAGGGAAGGCGCAGCGAGTTTGCCAGTTTGGGGGAGCACGAGGCGAGGCTCCGGCTCAAAGGCGCTACGCGTCAGATGTCGGCGCTCGGTTTCGACTTGGATATGTTCGCGCCGCCGCGCTGGCGCATGTCGGACGGCACGTTAAAGGTGCTCGACGAGTTCGGTTTTACCGTCGCTGCCTCCACGAAGGGCATCTACCGCATTAAGCGGGGGGAGTTTTCCCAGGCGCGAAATTTGTCGGTGGGTGAGGGGTACGGCGCCGCGAAGTGGTGGCGCCGCAACGTGATCAAGGCCGCCGAGCGCGGCGCGGAGAAGGGCAACACGATCCGCTTGTCCGTCTCTGGTCGCGAGCTGGGGCAGAAGAAGGTGCGCCGCGACTTCCTTGCCGCAGCCGCCGCCGCGGTGGAAAAGGGCGCTATGCCGGCGGACTACAGGGAGTACCGCTAGCCGCGTACCCGGCCGATCACTCGGCACACCAGGTAGATCCCGAAGGAGATAAAGGCCACGAACACGCTCACCGGCATACCTGGGGCGAGCGAAAGCACCATCCCGCCTACGGCCGCGACTTCCGCGAACACGATGGACAGCACCACCGCAAGCTTCGGGTTCGCCGTCACCTGAGCGGCTGACGCCCCCGGGGTGATCAGCAACGACATCACCAGCAACGCGCCGACAATCTGCACTGACTGGGCCGACGCGATGCCCACGAGTACCGCGAACACCAGCGCCATCGTGCGCACGGGAACACCGCACGCGGCGGCCATCACGGGGTCTGCGGAGGAAAACAGCAGCGGCCGCCACAGAACCAGCACGGCGCCTGCAACCAGCACCGTTGTGCCTGCCAGCAGCATCACGTTCTGCGCGGACACGCCGACAATCTGGCCCGTCAGCAGCGCGAGCGCCCGGTTCGAATTCCCTGGATACAGGTGGATGAACAGCACAGACAAGGCCATGCCGAAGCTCATGGCCACCCCTACCGCGGAATCCTGCTGGCCCTTCAGTCCCAGCGCCGCCAGCACCAGGGCAGCGACCACCGCGCCCGCCACGGCGCCGAAACCGACGTTGAGACCGAACAGCAGCGCCGCGGAGGCACCCATGAGCGCGAGCTCCGAGGTCGCGTGCACCGAAAATGACATCTGGCGCAGCACGATCAGCGGCGCCATCACCCCGGACAGCACTCCCAGAAGCGCGCACGCCACAAGCGTCGTCTGCACGAAGTCCTGGCTGAGCAGGTACGAAGTGTCTGCTAAAAACGCACTCAAAGGACCACCATCCGTCCGTCAACCTCCACGACGTCCACGCGGGTGCCGTAGAGCTCGCTGAGCACTTCGGAGCGCATGACTTCGGCAACGCTGCCCACCACGTGGCCTTCCGGGCCGAGGTAGAGCACCCGGTCCACAACGCCCAGCACAGGGTTGATGGAGTGCGTCACGCACACCACGGCCGCGGGGTGCTCGGCGAGGCGCTGCACGGTGTCGCGTGCGCGGGCGGGGTCAAGGGAGAGCAGGGGCTCGTCGCAAAGCAAAAGCTCCGGCGATTGCGAAAATGCCTGCGCCTGGCGGATCAGCTGTTGCTGGCCGCCGGAGAGCACACCTACGCGCCGCTCGGAAAAGGATTGCGCCCCCACGGAAGCCAATTGCTTATCGACGTCCTCCGGCCTCGCCCGCCTTCCCATCGCCAACGCAACAAGGTCGCGCCCGCGCACCGGCAAGTCCTTCGGAAACATGTGCTGCTGCGGGATGAAGCCGATCTGCCCGTGGACGTTCGCAGCTCCGGAACTGAGCTTGCGCGTGCCCATCAGCGTGCCCAGCAGGGTGGATTTGCCCACGCCGTTTGGGCCGAGCACCGCGATGAATTCGCCGGGCTCGACGGTGAGGGTGAGGTCGCGCCAGAGTGGTTCGACGGCGGCGCTGCGAAGCTCAGCGATCAAATTGGCAATTCCTAGTGGTGGTGGCCGGTCGGCTCAGCGTGGGCTGCGATGTCGGTGATCTGACCCACGATCTCCTCGAAGTAGTCCAGGAAATTCTGGCCGGCCGGGGGCGTCTCCCGAATTTCAACAACGGGAACATTATGCGCCTTCGCCGCATCCGCCAACCGCTGGGTGGCGCTGTTGGTGCTCTGCGGGTTCACAAACAGCATGTCCAGCTCGCCGCGCTCGATCTGCTCCAGGAAGGCCGCCACCGCCGCCGCGGACGGCTCCTGGTGGTTCAGGCTGGCCTTGACGTACTCCTCGGGCGTGATGTCGTGCAGCTCCGTGCCCCACACCAGGCCGGCCGCGATCGTCTCAGTCATGCCGATGTGCACGTGCGGCACCGCGTTGAGCTTGGATTGGATGTCATCGATCCGCTGCTTGACGTCTGACGCGTCTCCGCCTGTGCGCTCCGCGACGTCTTCTGCGACCTTGCGGATTTTCTCCGGCGCGAACCAGGCGTGCTCGAGCTCGTCCAGGGAGTCGGGCATGTGCGCGTGGTCGTGGGCATGCTCGTGGTCGTGCTCGTCGAGAAGCGGGATCGCGTAGATGATGCGGTCCTGCTCAGCGGCGGTGTAGAGGGCGGCGTCGTACGCGCCCCCGTTGGCCACGACGGTGTTTGCGCCCTTAATGCGCGCGAGGTCCTTCGCCGACGGCTCGAAGTGGTGGGGGTCCACCGCGTCACCGGTGATGATCGCGTCCACGTCGCTGCCCGTGACTGCTGAGGCCACGTCTGCCCACACGTTCGTGGTGGCGACAATCTCCGCGTTATCCGCGGTCTCAGTGGAGCAACTGCTTATCGACGCCCCTACGGCCACCACCGCAGCCACCACACCAACACTGTATTGAAAACGATAGCGCATAAGGGAAATTAAACCACTACTGGAAACCATTTTCAAAACAGGAAGCCCCGGCCCGGATCGACCGGGACGGGGCTAGCTGCGCGAGCCTACGCGCTTACTTGGAGGAGCCACCCTCGGTGGAGCACAGCGTGGCCAGCGTGGCGATCGCCGCGACGGCCAGCGCCACACCCGCAGCCTGCTGCATCTCCGGGGAGATCGGCAGCTGGTTCTGCACCGATGCACCAACCGCATCGACCTGCTCCTTTACAGGCGCCAGCGCCGGGATGTCCATGGTTGCAGCCAGACCGAGCGGGATCAGCGCCAGCAGCGGCAGCGCCATGATGCCCACGGACGGCAGGCAGCGGTCACTCACGCTGGAGCCCTCGCCAGCCGGGGCGTTAGCGCCGTCGTTGCCATCCTTGCCGTCGGCGCCATCGGCACCCTTCTCGCCGTCCTTGCCGTCCTTGCCCGGCTTGCCGTCTTGGCCGTCGCGACCATCAGCACCGTCTGCGCCCTTCTCGCCGTCCTTGCCGTCCTTACCGTCAGCACCGTCAGTACCAACAACACGGCCCAAGTTCTGGGTCTCGCCGTCGGTGTAGGTGAGGACAAGCTCGCCGTTCTTGTTGACGGCAGCCTCGGCGATGCCTCGACCGTCGGTGCCTGCGGTGCCGTCCTTGCCGTCGCGGCCATCGGCGCCGGTGTCGCCCTTGTCACCCTTCGGGCCCTGCTTGCCGTCGGCACCGTCCTTGCCCGGCTTGCCATCGACGCCGTCCTTGCCGTCGCGGCCATCGGCGCCGGTGTCGCCCTTGTCGCCCTTCGGGCCCTGCTTGCCGTCGGCACCGTCCTTGCCCGGCTTGCCATCGACGCCGTCCTTGCCGTCGCGGCCATCGGCGCCGGTGTCGCCCTTGTCGCCCTTCGGGCCCTGCTCGCCGTCGGCACCGTCCTCGCCAGTGACCTTCCCCAGATCTGCGGTCTCACCGTCCGAGTAGGTAACGATCAAGTGTCCCGCGTCGTTGACCTCGAACGACTTCACACCACGACCGTCCTTGCCAGGTGCGCCGGTGTCGCCCTTGTCGCCCTTCGGGCCCTGCTTGCCGTCGGCGCCGTCCTTGCCAGGTGCGCCGGTGTCGCCCTTGTCGCCCTTCGGGCCCTGCTTGCCGTCGGCGCCGTCCTTGCCGTCCTTGCCAGGTGCGCCGGTGTCGCCCTTGTCGCCCTTGTCGCCCTTGTCGCCCTTCGGGCCCTGCTTGCCGTCGGCGCCGTCCTTGCCGTCCTTGCCAGGTGCGCCGGTGTCGCCCTTGTCGCCCTTCGGGCCCTGCTTGCCGTCGGCGCCGTCCTTGCCGTCCTTGCCAGGTGCGCCGGTGTCGCCCTTGTCACCCTTCGGGCCTTGCTCGCCATCGGTACCGTCCTCGCCAGTGACCTTGCCGAGGTTTTCGGTATCGCCGTTGTCGTAGGTCACAACCAGCTCGCCAGCGTCGTTCACCTCAGCCTTCACGATGTAACGGGGCTTTTCCTCATCGTCCACCGGCGTGACATTGACGACGACCTCAACGGTGTCAGTGCTCTTGTCTGGGTAGGTGACGGTGATCTCACCCTTCTGACCATCGCCAACCGTGTCGGTGTTCTCCGGGGACTTCCATTCGAACGTGGTGCCCTCCGGCAGCTTGTCTGCACCGGTGATCACAGACTTGGCGTCGGGAAGCTCGGCGCTCTGCTCGACGGTAACTTCCTCGCCGGCCTGGGGATCGAACTTGTCCGCGTCCTCTTCGTCCTTGAGCTTGACACCGAAGCCGACCTTCACCGGGTCATGGTCGGAGGAACGGAACGGGTTGCCAGCGCCATAGATCGGGTCAGCGCCGTCGCCGTAGAAGTCCTGAGCGTTGTAATTGCGGCGCGAGTACTCGAACGCTAACGGCTCGTCACCGTTGATGTTCCACACCACGGAGTCCCTGACCAACTCCATAGCTGCAGCGTTGGCCAGGACGTGGTCGAGAGAGCCCAAACCGCCGCCGAACTGGTAGGACGCCTGATCGAAGTCCCTTTCAGACTGTACGACGTTGAAACCACCGTTGACGAGCTCAGTAATCGCGTCTTCCTTGGTGTACGCGTTGAAGTCACCGACGAGGAAAGTTGGCAGATCAGTCCACTGGTTCTGAGCGGCGAGGTGCTTAAGAAGGGCGTTGGACTGCGCGGTGCGGACGTCCGCGTTGCTGCCCTGACCGTCACCCTTGTCCTCATTCTTCTTGTCGTCATTGGCCAGTGAGCCCTTCGACTTGAAGTGGTTGACCACTGCCACGAAATTCTTGTCCTCGTCGTTGCCGACGGTGTCGAACTCTTGGGCCAGCGGTTGGCGGGCAGTCTTTGTGAATGCGGCATCATCAAAAATGATGGATTCGCCGACCGGCTTCACCTTCGACGGCTGATAGATGAAAGCGACGCGGATAACATCTTCGTCGGTGCCCAGCTTCTGCGGGGACTTCACAAGATCCCACTTGCCCGGTTCCTTCTCGTTGAGTGCATCGACCAGGTTCTGCAGTGCTTCGTCCCGGCGAGTTTTATCGCCGGTCACGCCGTAGGTGTTCTCGATCTCGGAAAGTCCGAGTACGTCGGTGTCGAGTTTATTGATAGCGGTGACGATCTTCGACTGCTGATCTTGGAAAGCTTCTTGGGTGAATGCACCACGGACCTTGCATTTTTTGGCCGCAACGGGGTCACCATACATGTTGCTGTGTGACCCACACTTGGACACGTCCTTGCCCAAGGTCGAGAAATAGTTCAACACGTTGAAGAAGCCGATTGAGTAATCGCCCTCAACGTTGTCGATGTCGGTGTACGCCTTCGCGCGCGAATCCTCCCACGTGATGGGGAGTTCTTCGGTAGCGTTCTTGCCGGTGATCGGCTGCAGCGGCTGGAAGCGCCACTGGCTAAATGAATAGTCCACCACAACGTCGGTCTGGAATTCCACTTGGTCACCGGTGCGGATGGTTTTAATGCCTTGATCCGAGGTGGCGATGTACGGCAGTGGCGTGCTTTGGTCAGATTGGAGGTAATCGCGGGTGCGACCGTCGTCGAGGTAAACGACCTCAGCATCCTGCTCTGCCTGCAGCTTCTGTGCCTCGGCGCCAGGCGTGGTGACGTCGGTAGGCGTGCGGTGTGCGAGATTCCCGGGGGCGAGTCCAAGTTCGCCATGCTTGTTCAGTGTGTAGTTGTTGGTCACCGTGTACGGTCCCTTGGGGCGCACGATCATGCCTTCGTACGGCTCGCGGGCGTCGTTGCCGGCGGGGAGAACGTCGATTTCGATGGCCTTTGGAGCCTCGAGTGCCTCCGCAAGCGTCACAATTGTTGCCGCTGTGATCTGCGTCTGTTCGTAGTATTCGCTTACCTTGCCGGTGACCTGCAGGGAATCGCCGAGCTTGGGGTAATCGGTTCGCTCATTCATGTAGACGAAGATGCCTTCCGACGCGTCGCCCGGGTTCTTCGGCTGCCCGCCAGAGCCTGCGGTCTGCAGGAAGAAACCGTTCTTCCCGCCCTCGTCGTACACAGCCGTGACGACGCCTTCGGTGGTCACCGTCTTGCCCTGCAGGGGTGACTCTGCGCCGGTGCCCTGGATCTCAGCAATCGGAGTGATTTCGCCTTCAGGCTTCGGATCGCCCGGCTCCACTGGGTCCGTCGGATCCGGATCCGTCGGAGTGGGCTCTGCCGGGCCATTGCCGGAGCTGTTCGGCGTTGGTGCTGCAACGATGAAGTCGTCTGCGTTGTTATCGGTGTCGACTCCGACTTCCTTGCGCTGAATGGAGGTCTCGTTCGCAGTAGCGCGGGCAGGGCGGCCCTCGTATGCGGAAGCACTACCCCAACCGACGCGGTCGATTTCGGTGTCTCCGTTCCGGAGAGCTGCAATGGCTCCCTTTGCACCGAAGTCGAGGGTATCTGCGACCAGGTCCGGCGTGGGAAGCGCACCGGTAGCGTTTGCGCCCATCTTGCCTTGGATAAGGAAGTACCCGCCCGCTGGAACCGTGCCACTGAGTTCTACGGACTGCTGAATGTTCCCTGCGGCTGAGTACCTGTCCACGAACCAGCCGGTGACGTCGATGTCGTTGTCGGTCGGGTTGTACAACTCCACGAAGTCATTGGAGTAGAGGGAACGGCTGTTACCGCCACCGCCGTAGACCTCGTTGATGACGACATTGGAACCGTCGGGGGCTGCAGACGCAGTCGGTGCGACGACTGAAACGGTGCCTGCGGCCAACGCGATTGCGAACGCGGCACCGAGGCTCTTGCGGGAAGTGGACATGGGGACCTCTCGGGAGAAACTGAAGGGAAGATGGGTAATAGCAAAATCAAACTAACTGTTCTTCTCAGAGTGCGCTTGGCGAGATGGCAGGATTTTCTGAGAATTCACCATTCGTTCACTTTTTGCCGGTCAGCTAGGGTTTCGGGCCGTGTCGGGGCGTCCGATATACTGACGCGCGTACCGCAAAGGTCCATCAACCTCCCGAAACGTGAAGGATTCTCATGGCACGAGTCGTCGTCAATGTCATGCCCAAGGCCGAAATTCTTGATCCGCAGGGTCAGGCGGTGCTCCGCGCACTGGGCCGGATCGGAGTCGAGGGGGTGACTGACGTCCGCCAGGGCAAGCGCTTCGAAATTGAGGTGGATGATTCGGTCTCCGACGCCGAGCTGAAGCGCATGGCTGAAACGCTGCTGACTAACACCGTTATCGAGGACTTCGAGGTTGTGCGATGAGCGCAACTATCGGAGTCATTACTTTTCCGGGCACGCTTGACGACGTCGACGCGCTGCGCGCCGTCCGTCTCGCCGGCGCCGAACCGCGCCAGCTGTGGCACGCGGACAATGACCTCACCGGCGTGGATGCGGTAGTCGTCCCGGGTGGCTTTTCCTACGGCGATTACCTGCGCTCCGGCGCGATCGCCGCGCAGGCGCCGATGATGGGCGCCGTCGTTGAGGCTGCGAAGAAGGGCATGCCGGTGCTCGGCATCTGCAACGGCTTCCAGATCCTCACCGAGACTGGCCTGCTGCCGGGCGCGCTGACCCGCAACCAGGGCCTGAACTTCCACTGCGTGGACACCTACCTCGAGGTGGAAAACACCTCCACCGCGTGGACCAGCCAGCTGGGCGAGCGCATCTATGTGCCCGCCAAGCACGGCGAAGGCCGTTTTCAGGCCGCCCCGGAGACCATTGAGGCGCTGGAGAAGGAGGGCCGTGTGGTGTTCCGCTACACGGATAACTTCAACGGCTCCGTCAACGGCATCGCCGGCGTGACTAACGAGACCGGCCGCGTGGTGGGTCTCATGCCGCACCCGGAGCACGCCATTGAGACGCTGACCGGTCCGTCCACGGACGGTCTCGGCCTGTTCACTTCCGCCATCGACGCGATTTCGAAGATCGGAGCGTAGAGAAGAAATGACTGTGCACAACGACACCGTCGACAACGCCTTCGGCACCCCGGAGTTTGAGCAGCCGTACGTCGAGCTGGGGCTGAAGGACGACGAGTACGCCAAGATCAAGGCCATTCTGGGCCGCAGGCCTACTGACGCGGAGCTGACGCTGTACTCCGTGATGTGGTCCGAGCACTGCTCCTACAAGTCCTCCAAGACGCACCTGCGCTACTTCGGCCAGACCATGACCGAGGAGATGGCGTCGAAGATCCTCGCCGGCATCGGCGAGAACGCCGGCGTGGTGGACATCGGCGGCGGCGACGCGGTGACCTTCCGCGTGGAAAGCCACAACCACCCCTCCTTCGTGGAGCCGTACCAGGGCGCGGCCACCGGCGTCGGCGGCATCGTCCGCGACATCATGGCCATGGGTGCGCGCCCGATCGCTGTGATGGACCAGCTGCGCTTCGGGCCTATCGACGCTGAAGACACCAAACGTGTCCTGCCGGGCGTCGTCCACGGCATCGGCGGCTACGGCAACTGCCTGGGCCTGCCCAACATCGGCGGCGAGACCGTCTTCGATCCCGCATACGCCGGCAACCCGCTGGTCAACGCTCTGTGCGTGGGCACGCTGAAGGTGGAGGACCTCCACCTGGCGTTCGCCTCCGGCACCGGCAACAAGGTCATCCTGTTCGGCTCCCGCACCGGCCTCGACGGCATCGGCGGCGTGTCCGTGCTGGGCTCCGCCACCTTCGAGGAGGGCGAGGAGCGCAAGTTGCCGGCCGTGCAGGTGGGCGACCCGTTCGCGGAGAAGGTCCTCATCGAGTGCTGCCTCGAGCTCTACGCCGCCGGCGTGGTCGAGGGCATCCAGGACCTGGGCGGCGGCGGCCTGTCCTGCGCCACCTCCGAGCTCGCGGCGTCCGGCGACGGCGGCATGACCGTCAACCTGGACAACGTCCCGCTGCGCGCGGAGAACATGTCCGCCGCGGAGATCCTCGCCTCCGAGTCGCAGGAGCGCATGTGCGCGGTTGTGGCGCCGGAGGATGTGGACCGCTTCATGGAGATGTGCGCCAAGTGGGACGTGCTCGCGTCCGTCATCGGCGAGGTCACCTCGGACGAGGACCGCCTGCAGGTGTTCCACAAGGGCGAGCTCGTTGTGGACGCCCCGCCGTCAACCATCGACGAGGGCCCGGTCTACGAGCGTCCCTACGCGCGTCCGGATTGGCTGGATGGTGTGCAGGCCGGAGGTGACGTCGAGAAGCAGAGCGACATCAAGGACGCATGGCTGAAGATGGTCGCATCGCCCGCGCTGTGCTCCCGCGACTTCATCACCGAGCAGTACGACCGCTACGTGCGCGGCAACACCGTGCAGGCCAAGTACTCCAACTCCGGCGTGCTGCGCATCAACGAGGAAACCAACCGCGGCGTGGCCGTCTCCGCTGACGCGTCGGGCCGCTACACCTACCTCGACCCGAACATGGGCGCGCGCCTCGCGCTCGCGGAGGCGTACCGCAACGTCGCCGTCACCGGCGCCACCCCGGTCGCCGTGACCAACTGCCTCAACTTCGGCTCCCCAGAGAACCCGGATGTGATGTGGCAGTTCCGCGAGGCAGTGCACGGGCTTGCCGACGGCTCCGCTGAACTCGCCATCCCAGTCTCCGGCGGCAACGTGTCGTTCTACAACCAGACCGGCGAGACGCCGATCCTGCCCACCCCCGTGGTCGGCGTGCTGGGCGTGATGGAGGACGTGGAGAAGGCCATCCCGCACGCGCTGCCGTCCACGGACGAGCAGTACACCCTGATCCTGCTCGGCGAGACCAAGGACGAGTTCGGCGGCTCCGTGTGGCAGGACATCTCCGGCGCGGGCCTGGCCGGCCTTCCGCCGCAGGTGGACCTGGCCAACGAGGCGCGCCTAGCGGAGTTTTTCGCCGGCAACGCCGCCGGCATCGCGGCTGCGCACGACCTGTCCGAGGGCGGCCTGTCCCAGGCGGTGTTCGAGCTGCTGCTCGGCTCCGACAAGGGCGCGGAGCTGAACCTGGACGGCGTGCACGCCGACGCGTTCACCGCGCTGTTCTCCGAGTCCGCCTCCCGCGTCCTGGTCGCCGTGACCAGCGACCGCGCAGAAGCAGCCGTGGAGCGCGCGAACTCCGCGGGCATCCCGGTCGCAGTGCTGGGCGAGACCACTGACGACGGTGTGCTGCGCGTGGCTGGGCAGGAGATCCAGGTGGCGGAGCTCGCCGGCGCGTGGGCGGCGACCATGCCGTCGCACTTCGCGGCCGCAACGGCGCCGAACGCGGCGGTGTAGCGCGACCACCAATTAAGCGTTTGGGGAATGCGGCAAATATTTGCCACATTCCCCAAACGCTTATACGGGTGCGAAAAGACCTAGGACGTGCGCTGCACCGGCGGCAGCGGCTTGACCAGCGGCACCGGCTCATACTGCCCGCGCAGGTCCTTCAGCGTCTGCGTGTGCTCCCAGAGGCGCTGGTCCTCCTCGGTGACCGGGGTGAACTTGCGCGCCGGCAGGGGGTTGCCGTCAATGTCGATGCCGATGTACGTGAACGTGGCGTGGATGGCGTCCTTCAGGTTGTCCCGCCCGCCGCGCGGGTCGCCGGCGCGCAGGTGCACCGACGTGTGGATGGAGCGCGAGTCGGTGCGGGTGATGCGCGCGTCCACCTCGATCAAATCGCCGATGTGCACCGGGTGATAGAAGCGGATGCCGCCGGCGTAGACCGCCACGGTGCGCTCGCCGGACCACTCCATGGTGCAGGCCAGGCCGGCCTCGTCGATCCATTCCATGGCGGTGCCGCCGTGGACGTTGCCGCCCCAGTTCACGTCGGTGGGCTTAGCCATGAAGCGGTGCACGATGCGCGGCGCGGTGGAGTCGTCGGTGTAGGTCTGCGCCTCCATTTCTTCCTCGATCGCCTTGCGCAGACCGATGCGCGACTCGGCGGCCTCGGCGACGCGGCGCTCCTCGTCGTCGGTCGGCACAAACGACGGCACCGCCATGGACTTGCCGGTGTCCGGGTCCTTGGCCACGAAGACCACCAGGCAGTCGCAGGCGCGGGTGAACACGCCCTCGCGGGGGTCGGCGGAGAGCACCTCGTTGACGATGTGCATGGAGGACCGCCCCGTCATGGCGATGCGGGAGCGCACCTCCACGATGTGGCCCGAGGGGATGGGGCGGGTGAAGTGGATGTGGCCGACGTACGCGGTGACGCAGTAGGTGGCGGACCACTGCGCGGCGCAGGCATACGCTGCCTTGTCGATCCACTCCAGCACGCGGCCGCCGGAGACACCTTGGGCGCCGTGGTGCAGCACGTCGGTGGGGGAGGCCATGAATCGCAGGGTCACGGATGGGGAGCGCTCGGCGGCGACGGGGGTATTCGGCATGGGGCCACCTTAATATGGGGCGTCATGGTGCAGAAACAAGACCCGGCGCTGACACGTGAGGCGATCCAGCAGGTGGCTGGGTGGCTGGAGGGTGGGGCAGCGGAGCCGTCGAGAAGCGAGCTTGCAAATGCTTGCAGGCGCACCGCGCGCACCCTCGCCGAGGAACTTCCGGGCCACTCGGTGGAGCTGCGCGTGCCGCCGTTTGTGGCGGTGCAGTGCGTCGAGGGGCCGCGGCACACGCGCGGCACCCCGCCGAACGTGGTGGAGATGAAACCGGAGACGTGGCTGCGGCTCGCCACCGGGCTGACCAGTTTCGACGAGGAGCTGCAGCGGGGGACTATCGACGCCTCCGGGTCCCGCGCCGCCGAGATTGCTGTCGGTCTTCCCGTGATTGCGCTGCGCTGAGTGGACTCGGATACAGTGAGGGGCGTGTTTACGGAGAGCCCTAAACCAAGTCAGGACTTCGACATCGACAGCGACACCCCGCGCGACGAGTGCGGCGTGTTCGGCGTCTGGGCGCCGGGTGAGGACGTGGCCAAGCTGAGCTACTTCGGCCTGTTCGCGCTGCAGCACCGCGGCCAGGAAGGCGCGGGCATCGCGGTGGGAGACCCGGACAAGCTGGTGGTGTTCAAGGACACCGGTCTGGTCAGCCAGGTCTTCGACGAACCCGCACTGGAGGCGCTGCAGGGCGACGTGGCCATCGGCCACACCCGCTACTCCACGGCCGGCGGCAACTCGTGGGAGAACGTCCAGCCGATGTTCCGCACCTCGCCCAACGGCACCGACATCGCGCTGGCGCACAACGGCAACCTGGTCAACTACGTGGAGTTGCAGAACGAGGCGATTGCGAAGAAGCTCATCCCGCCGGCCGGGGTGAACGGCCAGGGCTCGTCCTCGGACACCGCGGTGGTTTCTGCGTTGCTGGCCGATCTGGTCACCGAGGGCAAGACGCTTCTCGACGCCGCACGTGAACTCCTGCCCCGCGTCAAAGGCGCCTTCTGCTTCATGGTCACCGACGGCCACACGCTCTACGCCGCGCGCGACCCGCACGGCGTGCGCCCGCTGTCGTTGGGCCGCCTCGACGGCGGCTGGGTGGTCGCCTCCGAGACCTGCGCCCTGGACATCGTCGGCGCCTCCTTCGTGCGCGACATCGAGCCGGGCGAGATGGTCGCCATCGACGAGTCCGGCGTGCACTCCGAACGCTTCGCCGAGACCCCGAAGGCGCACTGCGTGTTCGAGTACGTCTACGTGGCGCGGCCCGACTCCGTCATCGACGGCCAGACCGTCAACGCCTCCCGCATCGAGATCGGCCGCCGCCTGTCCAAGGTGAGCCCGGTGGAGGCGGACCTGGTCATGCCCGTGCCGGAGTCCGGCACCCCCGCCGCCATCGGCTACGCGGAGGCGGCCGGCATCCCGTTCAAGCAGGGCATGATGAAAAACGCCTACGTGGGCCGAACGTTCATCCAACCCTCCGACACCCTGCGCCAGCTGGGCCTGCGCTTAAAGCTCAACCCGGTGCGCGAGGTCATCGAGGGCAAGAAGCTCGTGGTGGTGGACGATTCCATCGTGCGCGGCAACACGCAGCGCAAGCTGATCCGCATGCTGCGGGAGGCGGGCGCGGCGGAGGTGCACGTGCGCATCGCCTCGCCGCCGGTGAAATGGCCGTGCTTCTACGGCATCGACTTCGCCAGCCCGGGCGAGCTGATTGCCAACCACGGCCGCACCGATTCGGACGAGGCGGTCGCCGAGTCCATTCGCACGATGGTCGGGGCGGATTCGCTGGCATTCGTGCCTATCGACGACATGATCGCCGCCTCGAACCAGCCCAAGGAAAACCTCTGCGCGGCCTGCTTCACCGGCGATTACCCACTGGGCCTGCCGGAGGGCAACCCCAACGCCGACCTTGTCCGACGCATCCAGAAAGGTGCAGAAGCCTAAATGAGTACTGAACAGAATCCGGTTTCCTACGAAGCCGCCGGCGTGTCCATCGAGGCCGGCGACAAGGCCGTGGAACTTTTCGCCCCGCACGCCAAGCGCGCAACCCGCCCGGAGGTCCGCGGCGGACTGGGCGGCTTCGCCGGCCTGTTTGCCCTGGGCAAGTACAAGGAACCGCTGCTGGCCGCAGGCTCCGACGGCGTGGGCACCAAGCTCGCCGTGGCGCAGGCCATGGACAAGCACGACACCATCGGCATCGACCTGGTGGCCATGTGCGTGGACGACCTGGTCGTCTGCGGCGCCGAGCCACTGTTCCTGCAGGACTACATCGCCATCGGCAAGGTCGTGCCCGAAAAGGTCGCAGAGATTGTCTCCGGCATCGCCGAGGGCTGCGTCCAAGCCGGCTGCGCGCTGCTCGGCGGCGAGACCGCTGAGCACCCGGGCGTGATGGAGCCGGACGAGTACGACGTGTCCGCCACCGCCGTCGGCGTAGTCGAGGCCGCAGAGCTGCTCGGCCCGGACAAGGTTCGCGAGGGCGACTCCATCATCGCCATGGCGTCTTCCGGACTGCACTCCAACGGCTACTCCCTGGCCCGCCACGTGCTGCTGGAGCGCGCCGGGCTGCCCCTGGACGCGGAGATGGAGGAGCTGGGCCGCACCCTCGGCGAGGAGCTGCTCGAGCCGACCCGCATCTACGCCCTGGACTGCCTGGCGTTGGCCGCAGAGTGCGAGGTGCGCACGTTCTGCCACGTCACCGGAGGCGGCCTGGCCGGCAACATGGAGCGCATCATCCCCGAGGGGCTAGTGGCGGAGATGCGCCGCACCACCTGGACCCCGGGGCCGATCTTCCGCACCATCAAGTCCGTCGGCCAGGTTCCGGACGAGGAGATGGAGAAGACGTTCAACATGGGCGTCGGCATGGTGGCCATCGTCAGCCCGGAGGACCGGGACCGCGCCCTGGCCATCCTGGCGGCGCGCCACATCGACGCGTGGGATCTCGGCGAGGTCCGCGCCGCGGGCGAGGGCGATACTGCCCGCGCGGTGCTCACCGGCTCGCACCCGCAGTACTAGGAATACGTAAAAAGCACCCCGGTAAGGGGTGCTTTTACATTGAGGTGGTGGACTAGCGGTCGTCGTCCTCGTCGTCCCAGTCCGCGTACTCCGCGTACTGGTCGTCCACCTCTGCCTCGTCGTCGTCCCAGCTGCGTCGCGGGGCCTGGCCTGCAAGCTCTCGCTGCAGGGAATCCAGGTCCATTTCAGGAGTGTTGTACTTCAGCTGGCGAGCAACCTTGGTCTGCTTGGCTTTTGCGCGTCCGCGGCCCATGGCGTGACCCCCTTGAGGTGGTTCTTGGGCGGCCTTCTAAAGAGGCGGCCTCATACTTATTTACGATATTTTCCTGTAGGACACTATAGCTTGCACTCAGAAAAAATGCGCTTTGGGGGTCTGAAAAGCTTTTATAGCCGGCTCTCAGGTCCGCGCCTCAGCCTATCGACGGCCCGGCGTCCCGCGTGGTCGCCCTCATCTGCCGGCAGGGACGACTGGTCCACCGACGCCGCCGTGCCGCCGATATCCAGCGGCGCCTGTAGCGCCGAACGCTTCACCAGCGCGAGGGCGACCGGGCCTTCGTCCGCGTCGTGCACAACGGTGCCGAGCCTGCCCACCTTGCGCCCGCCGGCGGTGATCTCGGCGCCGATCTCCGGCTCGGACGGGGCGGAGCCGTCCAGCTGCAGCTTGACCAGCAGCCTGGGGGAGCGGCCCAGGTTCTCCACGCGCGCGACGGTTTCCTGCCCGCGGTAGCAGCCCTTTTCCAGGTGGACGGCGCGGATATTTTCGCCGCGGTTGATCAGGTTCGGCGCCTCGTGTGGGATGGACTTCTCGTCCAAGTCCGCGCGCGTTTCCGGCTCGCCGGCGGCGACGCGATAGGCGGTGAACGCCATCAGGCCCGCAAGCGGGAACTGGTCCGCGACCTCGGCGATCCGGGCCTTCGGCACCGCGATGTCGGTGCGGCCGATCCCGCCCCAGCCGTCCAGGCGGCGGGTGAACACCTGGCGGAAGTCGGGCTGCGCCACCGGGCCCAGGATGGTCAGCACCGCCAGGTCCGGCTCCTCGATGGTCACCTCGGACCAGAACACCATCTTGCGCAGGAAGTCCACGAAGGATTCGCGCTGGTAGGACGGCAGGTCGAAGTAGTAGACGCCGCCGGCCACCGCCACATCGGCGTGGTGCAGGATGCGGCCCTGCGCGTCCAGGTCCAAGGCGGCAGCGGCGAAGCCGTCGGCGGCGTCATCCAGCTTCTGCGAGAGCAGGTTGTTGAGGAATGCCGGCGCGTCCGGCCCGGAGACGGCGATAACGGTGCGGTGGGAGCGGTCCACCAGCGTCGGCTCGGTGATGCGCTGCTCCACCAGGGGGTTGCCGTAGTGCCAGGGGACCCCTTTGGCGTCGAGAAGCGAGGCCCCGGGCAGCTCCTGTGCGCCGGGACGTGTCAAAAGCTCCGATGCGTAACCCATGGGCGCCTATCATAGGGCCACTATGGTTTTTCCCCAGCTAACGCCCGCGCCCGTGATCTACCTGGTGGAGCCGTTCGGCGGCTCGGTGCGGCGCCAGAACCCGAACATGCCGCACGTGTTCTGGGACGACGCGGCCGTCACCCGCGGCGACGGCATCTTCGAATCCATCCTGGTGCGCGGGGGAAAGCCGCGAAACCTGGGCAAGCACTTCAAACGCTTTGTACGTTCCGCGGAGCTTTTGGGCCTGCCCGAGCCGGGCCGGGAGCACTGGATTCGCGCGACCGAGGAGGCCGTGGCCGACTACTGCCGTGAGCGCGGGGATGCCGCAGACATCGAGGCGAAGGTTACTTGGACCATGACCCGCGGGCGCGAAACCACCGGGGTGCCCACCGCCTGGATCACGGTGCGGCCGCTGCCGGAGAACGTGCTGCGCCAGCGCGAACGCGGGGTGAGCGTGCTGACCACCCCGCGCGGCTACGCCATCGACTTGGACGTGCCGTGGATGCGCGACGGCGCGAAAACGCTGAACTACGCGCTGACCATGGCGGCGCTGCGCTGGGCGGGGGAGCAGGGCGCGGACGACATCATCTACATCGACCCGGAGACCGGGCGCGTGCTCGAAGGCGCGACGTCGAGCGTGCTCATGGTGAAAAAGGGCGGCCGCCTGCGCACCCCGGCCCCGGGCGCGGGCGTGATGGCCGGCACCACCCAGGCCGCCGTCTTCGAGCACGCGGAAAAGCTCGGCTGGAAGTGCAAGGCCAAGGACATCTACTTGGGCGAGCTGCTGAAAGCCGAGTCCGTCTGGCTGGTCAGCTCCACCCGCATCGCCGCGCGCGTGAAGCGTCTCGACGGCGAAAAGCTGCCCGCCCCCGACAACGCGTCGGAGATCAGGCAGCTCATTGAAGACGCGATAGCTTAGCCCGCCACTCGCTTGAGCTCGGCGGACATGTAGGGCACCATCTCGCCGTCGACGGCACGCTCGTCCACCCAGCCCAGGTTGTTGTTGGGCATCAGGCCGTAGAGGCGCTTGCCTGGGCCGTGGGCCGCCGGGCCGGTCTCCGTGGCGATGGTGGAGGCGCTGGTGAGCTGCCACGCGCGCTCGTTGACCAGGCCGCCGTACATGATTTCCACCAAACCGCGGGAGTTCGTCAGCGTCACCTCAATCTCGTCCTTGAGCGAGATGCGCCAGAACCCCACCTCGCGCTGGTCCGCGCCGGTGGCGTTGCCCTCGGAATCCAGGCGCCAGATGCGGGACTCGAAGCGCAGGTAGTTCTCGCCGTCGTGGGAGACGACGAGCTGCTGGCCGAAGGCGTATTCATCGCCCTCCGGGTCGGACGGGTCGTTGGCCTGGCCGGAGCCGGTCCACACGCCGACGAGCGGCAGCAGGGCCAGAAGGCCGTCGTGAAGCGAGGGGCCGTAGCGCAGGTTTGCGGTGTCCGCCGCGAGCGGCATGTCCTCGAAGCCCAGCTCCGGGATGTTGCGGTGCGCGGTGTTCTTGGACTGCTCCGCCGCGAGGTTCACAGCGTCGTTGCCGTTGAGTTTGTTTTGATCAGTCATGCTGCCCCAGCGTAGACGCTCCCGCCAACGGCTCCAGATCCGCCGGCTCCACCACGGTGTTTACCCGGTCGCGGGACAGCTCGAGCGAGCCCCCGCGAAGCTGCACCAGGTCCGCGGGCCCGCCGAGCGGCAGCTCCCGGGTGTCCAGGTCGAGACTGAAACCGTCCAGCACGGCCTGTTCGTCGCCGTCCGCGACGTCGAGTAGCTGGCTCGGCCGCATGCGGAACGTGCCGTCGTCAAGCCGCAGCGTCACCACCACGGTGGCGGGCTCGCGCGCGCCGGGCGCGGTGCCGGTCAGGCGCGCCTCGCTGGCCACGCCGCCGGTGGGTGAAATGTCGTAGGGGTTGGCCATGTCCAGGTCCGTGATGCCCAGCAGCTCGCCGAAGCCCACGCCGTCGAGGCGGATGCGGCGGCGCACCAGGCGGGCGTCCGCGCCGACGACCTCGCCGCGCAGCGCATCCGAAGGCGTGTCCAGCCTGAGGTTGAACATCTCCACGCTCACCGTGCCCACCCCGGGGCCGGGGATGTCCGCGTCGGTGCGCTTCACGGTGACACGCGGGACGCGGCCTGAGATGCCCGACCACACAAAGGGCACGGCGCTGACCTCCACCTCCACGCCGTCGCGCGCGAGGTCGTGCTCCACGTGCGAGGCCAGCGCGGTGTCCGCGAGCCCGAGGGCGGCGACGAGAGTTGCCGCGACCACGACCGCTTTCTTCACCGCACCCTCCTTCCCGCACGTAGCCTTGGGCACCATGACTGCAGATATCCTAAGCGCCCACCTGCCCGGCGACCGCGTGCGACCCTTGCTTGAGGCCGCCGAAACCCACGACGGCATCGCCGCCTTCTCCGAAAGCTTCGTGCAGGGGCTTGACGACGATCGCCTCCGCCACACCCACTTCCTGGCCGAGCGCGACGGCGAGGTGGTGGCCTGCGCGGGGCTGGCGGAGGACGGCTCAGCCGAGCTGGTCGTGCACCCGGAGCGCCGCCGCGAAGGTATCGGCGAAGCGCTGGCGCGCACAGTCCGTGCCGAAAACCCTGACGCCGGGCTGTGGGCGCACGGCAACCTTCCGGGGGCGAAGGCGCTCGCGGCAAAACTGGGTCTCGAGGTAGTCCGGGAGCTGCTGGTGATGGGGATTTCCGCCGACGACATCCCTGCCGGCGGGCCAGAGCTGCCGGCAGGGTTCGAAGCCCTGGACTATGTGGGGGCGGTAGAGCGTTGGGGACGGGACGCCGTCGAGAAGCAATGGCTCGAAGTGAACAACGACGCCCTTTTCTGGCACCCGGAACAGGGAGGCTGGGACGTGGAGCGGTTGCACCGCGCGATGGAGGCTGAGTGGTTTGACCCGGCGGGTGTGCAGCTGCTGTACGAAGGCGAACAGTTGGCTGGGTTCCACTGGACCAAGCGCCACCCTGATGGGACGGGTGAGGTGTATGTGGTTGGGCTCGCTTCGAAGTATCGGGGGGAGGGAATGGGGGGACCGTTGATGCAGATGGGGTTGGCGCACCTGGTCGAGGGTGGATCCCCGCAGGTCATCCTCTATGTTGAGGCGGACAATGAGCCCGCTGTGAAGCGCTATACGCAGCTCGGCTTCAAAGTTGATGAAAGTCACGTTGTCTACCGGTAGCCTGGCTTTTACCTGCGGAAACGTTGTGATGGGCGGGAGTTCACCAGTTATTCACTTAACTGGCTACCGGCCATTAACCAGGGTTCCGTAGGTTTGCACTCGTGAGTAATCGGACAGTTGTTCCGACACTCGAAACTGACCCGTTAGCACCGGAAAGGTATCCCGTGATCCGTAACTTCAAGCGCACCGCCGCAATCGCTGGCGTCGTTGCCCTCTCTTCCGCTTCCCTCGTCGCTTGCGGCGACTCCGAGGACAACGCAGCTACCGACGCTGTTGAGTCCGCAACCGAGGCCGTGTCCTCCGACGACAAGGACAGCAAGGACAGCGACTCGAAGTCCGGCGACTACGAGCTCTCCGGCCAGGAGGGCACCCTCGTCGCAGAGGGCGCTTCCTCCCAGCAGAACGCGATGGACTACTTCGCGTCCGTCTACGCATCCGAGGTTCCGGGTGCTCAGCTGGCCTACACCCCGTCCGGCTCCGGCGCTGGCCAGAAGAACTTCATCGCCAACCAGGCTGTCTTCGCTGGCTCCGACTCCCCGCTGAAGGACGACCAGGTCCAGGCAGCCGCTGACCGCTGCGGCGGCAACGAGGCATGGCACCTGCCGTTCGTCATCGGCCCGGTCGCAATCGCCTACAACCTGGACGGCGTGGACGAGCTGAACCTGACCGTCGACAACATCGTCGAGATCTTCCAGGGCGTCATCACCACCTGGAACGACCCGAAGATCGCCGAGAACAACGAGGGCGTCGAGCTTCCGGACGCTCCGATCAACGTCTTCTACCGCTCCGACGAGTCCGGCACCTCCGACAACTTCCAGAAGTTCCTGGCTGCCGCTTCCGACGGCAAGTGGGAGTCCACCGGCAAGGCATTCCCGAACGCTGTGGGCACCGGCGCCAACGGCTCCTCCGGTGTGGCACAGGAGGTCAACGCAACCGAGGGTGCAATCACCTACGTTGAGGCTGGCTTCGCTGACAAGAAGGCCAACATCGACTTCGGTGGCGGCCCGGTTGAGCTGACCGACGAGGCTGTTGAGAAGACCCTGGACGGCCTCGAGTTCAAGACCGAGGGCCACAACATGGTCGTCGACTCTGACAAGCTGTTCAAGACCAACGCTGCTGGCGCATACCCGCTGGTTCTGACCACCTACGAGATCGTCTGCTCCGCCGGCTACGACGAGGCAACCTCCAAGATGGTCAAGGACTTCCTCAACGTTGCTCTGGACAGCCAGGACGACGAGCTCGCTGCTGAGGGCTTCATCCCGGTCAAGGGTGCACACGCTGAGCGCCTGCGCGAGGCTATCAACGCCATCAAGTAATTGCTGGCAATCGGCTACTGCGGTCTGAGGCCGCAGTAGGCAGATAGACCCCCTCAGATTCCGATCTTTGGGGGTCTCTCTATGCGGAGAAGTGGAGTGCAAGCCCCAGTTTCCGCCGTCCACAACGATTCATCTTCGAAGGATTCGAGCATATGGCTGCTAACGATCACCTCGACCGCGGAGCAGGACCCGCGAACACCACTGATCCTGTAATCCAGAACTCAACGGGCGCCACCCTGACAAAAGGCGACGGCGGAAACACCCCGGTAGCGGACAACGCAAACAAGGGCTCCGGCGTGAAGCGCCCGGGTGACCGCGTTTTCGAGTTCCTCTCCACCGCCTCCGCGACGCTGATCACTGTGCTGGTCGCGGCGATCGGTATCTTCCTGCTCATCCAGGCCCTCCCGCCGCTGATGCGTAACGACCGCGGCTTGATCGGCTTCCTCACCTACGGCGGCGGCTGGCAGACGGCGAACCTGGACGCAATGAAGTTCGGTATCCCGAACCTGTTCTTCTCCACGGTGACCATCTCGCTGATCGCGCTGGTCATCGCGATGCCTATCGCCCTTGGCGTGTCGCTGTTCCTGTCCAACTACTGCCCGCCGAAGCTGGTCCGCCCGCTGGGCACCCTGGTGGACATGCTCGCCGCCGTGCCGTCCATCGTCTACGGCCTGTGGGGCGCGCAGGTGCTCGGCCCGCTGCTGGGCGACTTCTACAAGTGGGTCAACAGCTGGGGCGGCGACTTCTTCCTGTTCGCCACCTACCAGAACTCCCCGCCGTTCTCCACGGCCCGCAACATGATGACCGGCGGCATCGTCCTGGCCATCATGATCCTGCCGATCATCGCCGCAACCGCCCGCGAGATCTTCGTGCAGACCCCTCCGGGCCAGATCGAGTCGGCACTGGCTCTCGGCGCCACCCGCTGGGAAGTCATCCGCATGACCGTGATCCCGTTCGGCATGTCCGGCTTCATCGCCGGTTCCATGCTCGGCCTCGGCCGCGCGCTGGGTGAGACCATGGCGCTGTACATGGCTGTGGCACCGGCGAACGACTTCCGCGGCTCGCTGTTCGACGGCGGCACCACCTTCGCCACTGCGATCGCCAACGCCGCCGCAGAGTTCAACAACCCGGTCTCCGCAGGCGCGTACATCGCCGCCGGCCTGGTGCTGTTCCTGCTGACCTTCATCGTCAACTCGATCGCCCGCGCGATCGTTAACAAGTAAGGAGCGGAAAGCAGAAATGTCTACTGCAGTACCGAACAACGGCTCCTCCCAGGTAGCAACCAAGAACCCCGCTCCGGCGCGTCGTAAAGGTGAAAGCCCGTTCACCGACATCGCCGCAAGCCGCAAGACCACCAACTCGATCATGGGCGGCCTGATGTGGCTGTGCATGATCCTCGCCCTGATCCCGCTGCTCTGGCTGCTCATCACCGTGGTCTCCCGCGGCCTGGGCGCTGTGATCGACCCGGCCTGGTGGACCCAGGACATGGTCGGTGTGCGCTCTTCCAAGCCGGGCGGCGGCGCACTCCACGCCATCGCCGGCACGCTGATGCAGACGCTGGTCGCGTCGCTGTTTTCCATCCCGATCGGCATCTTCACCGCGATCTACCTGGTGGAGTACTCCAACGGCAACAGGCTGGGCAAGCTGACCACCTTCATGGTGGACATCCTCTCCGGTGTGCCGTCCATCGTCGCCGCGCTGTTCGTCTACGCCCTGTGGATCACCATCCTGGGCCAGCAGCGTTCCGGCTTCGCAGTGTCCCTGTCGCTGATCCTGCTCATGATCCCGGTTGTGGTCCGCAACACCGAGGAGATGCTGCGTGTGGTTCCGATGGACCTGCGCGAGGCGTCCTACGCACTGGGTGTTCCGAAGTGGAAGACCATCATGCGCATCGTGCTGCCGACGGCACTGTCCGGCATCGTCACCGGCGTCATGCTCGCCATCGCCCGCGTGATGGGCGAGTCCGCCCCGGTGCTGATCCTCGTCGGCTCCACCCCGACCACGAACTGGTTCAACATGTTTGACAAGCCGCAGTCCTCGCTGCCGCTGTTCATGCTGGATATGTGGAAGTCCGGTGCGACCGGCCCGGCAAACGACCGACTCTGGGGCGCGGCACTGACGCTCGTGATCCTCGTTGTCACCCTGAACCTGCTCGCACGTTTCGTGGCGAAGCGCTACTCGGTCAAGAAGTAACCCACCCGCGTTCCCACACCCACCCAGGAGAAACCCAGATGTCTACCAAGCTCGAACTCAACGACGTCAACATCTACTACGGCGACTTCCACGCCGTGCAGAACGTCAACATGCAGATCCCGTCCAAAGCCGTGACCGCCTTCATCGGCCCGTCCGGCTGCGGCAAGTCCACCGTGCTGCGCACCCTGAACCGCATGCACGAGGTCATCCCCGGCGCCTCCGTGAAGGGCGAAATCCTCCTCGACGGCAACGACATTTACGGCAAGAACGTCGACCCGGTCGCCGTGCGCAACACCATCGGCATGGTGTTCCAGAAGGCGAACCCGTTCCCGACCATGTCCATCGAGGACAACGTCGTCGCGGGCCTGCGCCTGTCCGGTGAGAAGGACAAGAAGAAGCTCAAGGAGGTCGCTGAGCAGTCCCTGCGCGGCGCGAACCTGTGGGATGAGGTCAAGGACCGCCTGGACAAGCCGGGCGGTGGCCTCTCCGGCGGTCAGCAGCAGCGTCTGTGCATCGCGCGTGCGATCGCGGTGCGCCCGGAGGTGCTGCTCATGGACGAGCCGTGCTCCGCCCTGGACCCGATCTCTACCCTGGCCGTGGAGGACCTCATCCACGAGCTGAAAAACGAGTACACCATCGTGATCGTGACCCACAACATGCAGCAGGCTGCGCGTGTGTCCGACAAGACCGCCTTCTTCTCCCTCGAGGCCACCGGTAAGCCGGGCAAACTGGTCGAGTACAACGACACGACCACCATCTTCGAGAACCCGGAGCAGAAGGAGACCGAGGACTACATCTCCGGTCGCTTCGGCTAAAGCACCCAGCTTTTCGACGCGCCCCTTCGGTGCCCCTCGCACCGCAAGGGGCGCCGCCCTTTTTGGCCCTATTTCCGTTTGCGGAACTTGCGCTCGATGGTGGCGAATTTTGCCACCGGGTCGTAGTCCACCTCGTCGCGCTGCTCCACGTACGCCTCGGGCTTGAGCCCGGTGATGAGGAAGACCATGCGCCGGGCGACGCTGACGCAGCGGTCGGCGTAGCGCTCGTAATAGCGCGCCAGCATGGACACATCGACAGCCTCCCGGGTGCTGTACTGCCACTCCCGGTCGGAGACCAGCGTGCAGAGGAAGGCCTTCATGTCGTCCACACCTTCGTCGATGTTATGCAGCTCCACGGCGGCGTCGGCGTCGGGCTCGCCGAGCAGCTTGCGGGTGGCGGCGCCCATTTCGTGGACGAGGCGGGCGAGCTCTTGCACGTAGCCGTGCAGCGGTTCGGGGTAGACGGGGGAGGGGTGGCGCTGCCGGGCCAGCAGGGCAACATTCTTCGCCAGCGAGCCCATGCGGTCGAAGCTTTCCACGATGTAGATGGCGGAGATCACCTGGCGCAGGTCGTACGCCACGGGGCTGTGCAGCGCGAGCAGGCTCATGCTGCGTTCCTCGCAGCGCTGGCTGATCTCTTTCAGCGCGTCCGTCTCCGTCAGCGCGGCCTCGGCGTCCTCCAGGGACTGTTCCAAAAGCGCTGCGCTGGCGTGGTCCATGATCTTGCGCACGGCGTCGCACATCTCTAGAACGTCCTTGTTGAAGGCCTCGAGATGTTCTCTATACACGGTGCGCAGCATGGGTTTCATGCTACGCACACTGGCGGGTTTACCCGCCGTTATTTTCAATTTCGGCGCCTTCGGGCACGGTGTCGTCCTCCGGGTCTTCCAACCAGCCCTCGGGCAGGGCGATCTTGCCGACGGAGCCCTGGCGCCCGCGGGCGTCGTCCGCGTGCTGCGCCATTTCATCGGAGTCGGCGATGGAGGCGAGGCGCTCTTTGAGCTCCGCCAGGGAGCTGACTTGGGCCAACGATTTGCGGAACTCGCCGCCGACGGGGAAGCCGCGCAGGTACCAGCCGGTGTGTTTGCGGATGTCGCGGCAGGCGTGCTCTTCGCCGTCGTGGGCGGCCAGCAGCTCCGCGTGGCGGTAGATGATGCCGGCAACTTGGCCGAGCGTCGGCTCCGGCGGGATCTCCTCGCCGCGCAGTTGGGCGCCGAGTTGGGTGAACAGCCAGGGCCTGCCCAGGCACCCGCGGCCGACTTCCACGCCGTGGCAGCCGGTTCGCTCCATCATCTTCGCGGCGTCGTCGGCGGCGAAGATGTCGCCGTTGCCGATGACGGGTACGCCGGTGCCGTCCATGTGCTCGACCAGGCGGCCGATCTCGTCCCAGTGGGCCTCGCCCGAGTAGCGCTCCGCGCCGGTGCGGGCGTGCAGAGCCACTGCGGCGGCTCCTGCCTCGGCGGCGATGCGGCCCGCGTCGAGGTGGGTGTGGTGCTCGTCATCGATGCCGATGCGGAACTTCACCGTGATCGGGATCCCGGAGCCTTCGGCGGCGCGCACTGCGGCGTCGACGATGTTGCCGTACAGGCGGCGCTTGTACGGGATGGCGCAGCCGCCGCCCTTGCGGGTGACCTTGGGCACCGGGCAGCCGAAGTTCATGTCCACGTGGTCGGCGATGTTCTCCTCCACGATCATGCGCACGGCCTCGTAGGTGAACTTGGGGTCCACGGTGTACAGCTGCATCGACCGCGGGGTTTCCACGTCGGCGAAGGTGGTCATGTGCAGGGTTTTCTGGTTGCGGGCCACCATGGCGCGCGCCGTGATCATCTCGCAGACGTACAAGCCCGAGGAGGTGCCGGTGAGCTCTTCTTCAATCTCGCGGCACAGCACGCGAAACGGCATGTTTGTCACCCCGGCCATCGGCGCGAGGATGACGGGGGAGCTCAAGTCAATGCCGCCGATAGTCAGGGCGGGGGCAACTGCAGTCATAGTGCCGCCCATTCTTCCCGTGGACTACGCGTCCCGTCCAATCGTCGGGTTTACGCCCGTTCGGGGGTACGGAGCCGTCGCTAAGCACTTGCTTTTCGACGAGCTCCGCCCGAATCCTGGCAGTGGGGCGTACGTCACAATATGGTGGGGAATGTTATATACCCGCACGAAACGATTTGAGGGAGCATCATGAGCGACCGCATTGCAAGCGCCAAGCTGCGCGACAAGGTCATGTCCGCCGAAGAGGCTGTCCAGTTTGTCAACCACGGCGACAAGGTCGGCACCTCCGGCTTCACCGGCGCCGGCTACCCCAAGGCTATGCCCGCCGCCATCGCGGAGAAGGCGAAGGCCGCCCATGAGAAGGGCCAGGACTTCTCCATCGACATGTACACCGGCGCCTCCACCGCACCGGAGTGCGACGGCGTGCTCGCCGAGGCCGGTGCGCTGCGCTACCGCATGCCGTACCAGTCCGACCCGACCATGCGTAACAAGATCAACGCCGGCGAGATGAAGTTCCAGGACATCCACCTGTCGCACTCCGGCATGATGGTTGAGCAGGGCTTCTTCGGCGAGGTCGACCTGGCCATCGTGGAAGCGGTGCGCATCACCGAGGACGGCAACATCGTCCCGTCCTCCTCGGTGGGCAACTCCGTGGAGTTCCTCAACGCCGCCAAGAAGATCATCATCGAGGTCAACTCCTGGCAGTCCGAGGAGCTCGAGGGCATGCACGACATCTGGACCGTGCCGCCGCTGCCGAACCGCATCCCGATCCCGATCACCAAGTGCGGCGACCGCATCGGCACCACTTACATCGAGATCGACCCGGAGAAGGTCGTCGCCGTCATTGAGACGAACGCCCCGGACCGCAACGCCCCGTTCAAGGCGCCGGACGAGATCTCCGAGCAGATCGCCGGCAACTTCCTCGACTTCCTGGAGAACGAGGTCAAGGCCGGCCGCCTGGCGTACGACGGCTACGTCATGCAGTCCGGCGTGGGCAACGTCCCCAACGCCGTGATGGCGGGCCTGATGGACTCCAAGTTCGAGAACATCCAGGCCTACACCGAGGTGATCCAGGACGGCATGGTCGACCTGATCGACGCCGGCAAGATGACCGTGGCGTCCGCAACGTCGTTCTCCCTGTCGCCGGAGTACGCGGAGAAGATGAACAACGAGGCCTCGCGCTACCGCGAGTCCATCATCCTGCGCCCGCAGTCCATCTCCAACCACCCGGAGGTCATCCGCCGCACCGGCCTGATCGCGTCCAACGGCATGATCGAGGCGGACATCTACGGCAACGCCAACTCCACGCACATCAACGGCTCCCGTCTGATGAACGCCCTGGGCGGCTCCGGCGACTTCACCCGCAACGCCTACATCTCCTCCTTCATCTCCCCGTCGGTGGCGAAGGACGGTGCCATTTCCGCCATTGTCCCGTTCGCGTCCCACATCGACCACAACGAGCACGACGCGATGGTCTTCATCACCGAGTACGGCGTGGCGGACCTGCGCGGCCTGGCCCCGCGCGACCGCGTGGCCAAGATGATCTCCATCGCCCACCCGTCGTACCGCCCGCTGCTGGAGGAGTACGTCGAGCTCGCTTCCAAGTGCAAGTACCAGGCAACCCCGCACGATCTGCGCCACGCCTTCGACTTCCACCTGCGCATGGAAGAGACCGGCACGATGATGAAGCAGGACTAACCCTGCCCCGATTTCCGGGCTAATGGTCCCAGGGGCTACCATTAGCCCCCGCGGGCCTTTAGCTCAGCTGGTAGAGCTACGGACTTTTAATCCGCAGGTCGCGGGTTCGATCCCCGCAGGGCCCACCTTCAACCCCCGCCACCATGCTGTGGTGGGGGTTTGTTGTGCGTGTCACAGGTTGGGCGTTGAGTCGCCAAAATAATGGTGATATCAAAGGTGTCTTTCTCTACCCTGGGTGTTCCCGAATTTTTGAGAGATTTTTAGAGAAAGGCAACCATGGCAACCACTGTTGGCCACTACCTCGCCACCCGCTTGGAGCAGATCGGCCTTGAGCACTACTTCCAGGTGCCGGGCGACTACAACCTCCAGCTTCTCGACGAGCTGTTGAAGAACGACAACCTGAAAATGGTCAGCTGCACCAACGAACTCAACGCCTCCTACGCATCGGAGGGCTACGCGCGAGCAAACGGTGCATCCGCGTGCGTGATCACCTTCAACGTCGGTGCGTTTTCCGCGCTCAACGGCGTTGCCGGTGCTTACGCCGAGCGCCTGCCCATGATCTTCATCTCCGCCGGCTACAACACCAACGACGAGGCTTCCGGCCGCTTCCTGCACCACACCATCGGCACGACGGACTACTCGTACCAGGAGGAAATGTTCCGCCCGGTGACTTGCAAGACCGTGCGCATTCTCACGGCGGAGGAGGCGCCCGCGAAGATCGACGACGCCATTGCCACCGCCCTGCGCGAATCCAAGCCGTGCTATATCGAAATCGCCTCGAACCTGGCGGACGCCGAGTGCCCGGAGCCGCAGCCGAAGCAGTTCCCTCGTGCATGGGAGCTGCCGTACGACGCCGACGCAGTGGAGCAGGCCGCAGATGCCGTTGCTAAGCAGCTCAATGCCACCAAGAAGCCGATCTTGTTGGCCGGACCTCACCTGCGCCCGTACGGCGCCATCGACGCGTTCAAGCGCCTAGCCGAGGCGCTGGGCTGCGCCGTTGCCGTGCAGCCGAACGCGAAGGGGTTCTTCCCAGAGGATCATCCGCAATACATCGGCCATTACCTAGGTACCTCTTCCGCGCCGGGCGCGGAGGCCATGGTGGACTTGTCCGATTGCGTGCTTGCGGCCGGCCCGATGTTCACTGACTACTCCACGGTGGGCTGGACCACGACGGTGCCGAACGATTCCGGCTACATCGCCATCGCCGAAGACGGCGTGACCACCCCGGAGGGCAACTACACCAACCTGCCCATCGCGCCGGTGCTCGACGCCGTCGCCCAGAAGGTGGCGAAGAACTCCGCCACCATCGAGCAATACAACCGCGACGACGTCACCGGAGAGCAGGCGGAGTACACCCCGGCGGCAGACGGCGAGCAGCTCACCCGCGCCGAGATGGTGCACCAGATCAACGAGCTGATCACGCAGGATTCCACACTGTTCGCTGAGACCGGCGACTCCTGGTTTAACGGCATGCATATGCAGCTGCCGGGTGGCGCAGGGTTCGAAATTGAGATGCAGTGGGGCGCCATCGGCTGGTCGGTGCCGTCGGCGCACGGGTACGCCGTGGCGAAGGGCAATGACCACCACACCATCCTCATGGTCGGCGACGGGTCCTTCCAGCTCACTGCGCAAGAGGTGTGCAACATGATCCGCTACCAGGACAACATCACCGTCATTGTGGTCAACAACAAGGGCTACGTCATCGAGTCCGCGCTGCACGAAGGCCCGTACAATTACTACAAGAACTGGGATTACGCAGCGCTGATGGATGCCTTCAATGCCGAGGACGGCGAGGGCATTGGAATCACCGCTACGACTGCAGGTGAGCTGCGAGATGCTCTTCGCACCGCCAGCGAAAACACCCACCGTCCAGTGCTGATTGAGGCCCAGATCCCGCACGACGACATGACCCAAGACCTGGTGAAGTGGGGTAAGCCCGTCTCCGCCGCAATCGGCCGTGCCCCGGCAGACAAGCAGTAGTGCAACGCAGCGTGCGTCAAGCGGGCTAGAGTTGCCTCATGAACTTTGGGCTCGCGTTCGGTCTGTCGATGTTCGCCGGTTTGTCCACCGGCCTCGGCGGCCTGCTTGTGGCGCTCAGGCGAAACCCGAGCGACAGGTTTCTCGCGGCGTCGCTGGGGTTTTCCGCTGGCGTGATGGTCTACATCTCGCTGGTGGAGCTGCTGCCGGAGGGGGTCGCCTCGCTCGGGGGCGACGACAGGGCGCAGCTGTGGGGCACCGTCGCGTTCTTCGCGGGCATCGCTGTGATCGCGTTGATCGACAGGTTTGTGCCCGACGACATCAACCCGCACGAAGACCCTTCGGGCGGAAAGACCATGCGCAACGTCGGCGTGGTCACCGGCTTAGCCATCGCGGTGCACAACTTCCCGGAGGGCTTCGCCTCGTTCATCGCGGCGCTGGAAAACCCGGCGCTGGGGCTTCCGATTGCCATCGCGATCGCCATCCACAACATCCCGGAAGGCGTGGCGGTGGCCGTGCCGCTGCGCCAGGCCACAGGGAAGAAGTGGAAGGCCGCCGGCTGGGCCACGCTGTCTGGTTTGGCCGAGCCGTTGGGCGCACTGATCGGGTTTGTGCTGCTTCGCCCCTTCCTGGGCCCGGAGACGCTCGGCGTGGCCTACGCCGCCATCGCCGGGATCATGGTGTTTGTCAGCCTGGACAAGCTTTTGCCCACGGCAATTCATACCGGCCGCCACCACACCGCGATCTACGGACTCATCGCGGGTATGGCCGTCATGGCGGCCAGCCTGCTCATTCTGCCGGGGTAGGGGCTACTTCCAGACCTCGAGGCGCATGAGGATCACGCCGTCGTCCGCGCGCACGAGCGCGAGGTCGTCCGGCTCCGCCACCTGGGCGTCGAGGATCTCGCGGGTGATGCGCAGCTGGTAGCGCTGCTTTTCGCCGTCGATGTCCACTGAGCCGATGCTGGTGTACTCGTTGTGGTCCTCAATCTCCGCCGCACTGACCGCCACGTCGGGGGTCTGGCCCGTGCCGCGCACCGCGAAGATCGGTGCGCCCGTGCTGAAGGACGCGCCCTCGCCGCCGGAAAGTATCGTCTGGATCAGCTCGCGCACAGCCACCGGATCCGTGGTCAGCGGCGCCACGGAGCGGGCGCCGAGGACGGAATGGTTCATGGGCGTGAGCTCGTCGTCAAGCTTGGCTCCCGCGTCGCGGTAGGAGACACCGAACTGCCGCAGCGCGCCGTTGACATCGCGGCCGATAAGGACTTCGATGCCCACCTCGCCGTCGCGGTCCACCACACGGTAGGAACCGAGGGATTCAACGATGGGGGAGTGCGCGGAAAGGAGTTCATCTTTTGTCGGGGACAGGGTCGCGTCGTAGATGATTGCTTCAGCCATGTAGGCCACTGTAGTGCTCGTTTGGTTGCTGCGAAGGCTGTGTCGTATGATTCAACGGCTGTCTTTGATGACAGGCCCCCATCGTCTAGAGGCCTAGGACTCCGCCCTTTCACGGCGGCAACACGGGTTCGAATCCCGTTGGGGGTACGGCCCTGTGGCGCAGTTGGTTAGCGCGCCGCCCTGTCACGGCGGAGGTCGCGGGTTCAAGTCCCGTCAGGGTCGCCATTAGCTCGAGGTACGCCTCGAGCCTTTTGCTTTGCGACGGCTACGCTTGGCACCCGTGAAGAACAAGGCTGACGCCCACGACGTAATCGTTGTTACCGGCGCGAACGAGAACAACCTGCGGGACGTCTCTGTCACGATCCCGAAACGCCGCCTCACCGTGTTCGCCGGCGTGTCCGGGTCCGGCAAGTCCTCGCTGGTCTTCGACACCGTTGCTGCCGAGTCGCAGCGCCTGATCAACGAGACGTACTCGTCCTTCGTCCAGGGCTTCATGCCGTCGATGGCGCGGCCGGACGTGGTCGGGCTCGAAGGGGTGACCGCGGCGATCGTGGTGGACCAGTCTGCGCTCGGGGCGAACGTGCGCTCCACCGTCGGCACCGCCACGGACGTCACGCCGATGCTGCGCGTGCTGTTTTCGCGCATCGCGGAGCCGCACGCCGGCGGGCCGGGCGCGTACTCCTTCAACGTCCCCAGCGTGACCGGCGGCGGCGCGATCAAGGACGCGACCGGCAAGAAGAAGGTGGTGAAGAACTTCACCCGCACCGGCGGCATGTGCCCGGAGTGCGCCGGCACCGGCCGCGCGAGCAGGTTCGACGAGGCGCAGGTGGTCGACGACTCGCTGTCCATCGATGACGGCGCCATCCTCGCGCCCGGCTACAAGCCCGGCTCCTGGCAGTTCCGCGCCTACGCCGAGGCCGGAAAGTTCCCGGTGGACGTGCCCGTCGGCAAGTTCACGGCCGAGCAGCGCCACGCTCTGCTCTACGGCGAGCCCGAGAAGGTGCAGTACCTGGGCTTCAACACCACCTACCAGGGTCTCATCCCGCGCCTGGAGGCCTCGCTGCTGAGCAAGGAAAAAGAGGGCCTGCAAAAAGCCGCCCGCGAGTTTGTGGACCGCGCCGTGACCCAGGTGGATTGCCCCGCCTGCGGCGGCACCCGGCTGGCGCAGCACGCGCTGGAATCGAAGATCAACGGCAAGAACATCGCCGAGCTGTGCGCCATGGAGGTCGAGGACCTGGCCGAGTGGTTCGAGGGCGTGGACGCGCCGGGCGTGGCGCCGCTGGTGGCGTCCATACGCGAGGCGCTGGCGAATTTTGTTGCCATCGGGCTGGGCTACATCGCGCTGGACCGGCCGAGCTCGACGCTGTCCGGCGGCGAGTCGCAGCGTGTGAAGATGATCCGCCACTTGGGCTCCGCGCTTTCCGACGTCACCTACGTCTTCGACGAGCCCACCGCGGGCCTGCACGCCGCCGACATCGACAGGTTGAACCGCCTGCTCACCGCGCTGCGGGACAAGGGCAACACCGTGCTGGTGGTAGAGCACCGCCCGCAGACGATCGAGGCCGCGGACCACGTGGTCGAGCTCGGCCCTGGCGCGGGCACCGAAGGCGGCGAGATCGTCTTCGAGGGCACCGTTGCGGAACTTCGCGAGGCCAGCACTCGGACAGGGGAGAGCCTGAAGCTCGGCGTCGAGATCAAGGAGGACCCGCGCGAGCCGGCCGGGTGGTTGTATGTGCGCGGGGCGAGCGAGAACAACCTCGCCGACATCGACGTGGACATCCCCACCGGTGTGCTCACCGCGGTGACGGGCGTGGCGGGTTCCGGCAAGTCCTCCCTGCTTCGCGCGTTGCAGGATTCCGCGCTGCTGGAAGACGCGGTGTGGGTGGACCAGGCCCCCATCTCCGGCTCGCGGCGCTCCAACCCCGCCACGTACACCGGCGCGCTGGACTCGATCCGCAAGGCGTTTGCGAAGGCGTCGGGGGAGCCGTCCTCGCTGTTCTCCCCGAACTCGGCCGGGGCCTGCCCGCACTGCAAGGGCGCGGGCGTGGTTTACGTGGACCTCGGCGTGATGCAGGGCGTGGACGTGCCCTGCGAGGTCTGCGAGGGTAAGCGTTTCAGCGACGCCGTGCTGGTGCACACCCTCGGCGGCAAGAACATCGCCGAGGTGCTGTCCATGCCGGCGGAGGAGGCGCAGCCCTACCTGAAGGAGAACAAGGTCAACGCGGCCGCCAAGATGTGCGGGCACCTTATCGACGTCGGGCTGGGCTACGTCACCCTCGGCCAGCCGCTGACAACCCTGTCCGGCGGCGAGCGCCAACGCCTCAAGCTCGCGGCGAGCCTGAAAAAGACCGCGTCCGCCTACGTGCTCGACGAGCCCACTACCGGCCTGCACCTCACCGACACCGCGCGCCTGGTGGACCTGTTCGACCGGCTAGTGGACGCCGGCGCGACCGTGATCGTGGTGGAGCACAACCTAGCGCTGGTGTCTCGCGCCGATTACGTCATCGACTTGGGCCCGGGGGCGGGCTCTGCGGGCGGGCAGGTGGTGGCGGCGGGCACGGTGCGGAAGCTCGTCGATAGGCATGAAAGCACCGGGTCTGAAACGGGGTGATACCTCTCACACGCTGGCGATTTGTAGCCGTATGAGGGTGCTGTGTAATGTATCAACTCGTGCAAGCGACAGTGTGAAACACACTGGAAGGCGCACCGAAACAACAGAATATGGCCCTGTGGCGCAGTTGGTTAGCGCGCCGCCCTGTCACGGCGGAGGTCGCGGGTTCAAGTCCCGTCAGGGTCGCTGAATTGCTTGGCAAACGAGTAGTTCCGGCCAGATAGCTCAGTTGGTAGAGCACACGCCTGAAAAGTGTGGGGTCGCCAGTTCGATCCTGGCTCTGGCCACACTCCCGAAAACCCCTTCCGCAGCGACGCGGAAGGGGTTTCACATATAGGGTTAAACGACAAAAAGTGTGTCTGGCTCGGCGTGTCGTGGGGGTTAGATTTGGCCTTTTTGGATGCCGATTGAGTGGGTGTAGTCGGTGTCGATAGCGTTGTCGTAGAGGGCTGGTCGTCC
>NZ_JAPYJX010000008.1:0-176642 GCF_027257105.1 Corynebacterium faecium | reverse complement strand
GAGCGGACAGCTAGGAGAACCCATGGCATACGTTCAAGGCGCACTGGCCCGGCTGTTACTCGATACCCACCCGAGCGTTACCCGAAACCCACCACACCGTTACTAAATACGTGGTCTAAACAAACGGCCCTCGCACATGTGAGCAAATACGCCGATGACTACACCGGCGAGATCATTGATCGCCACGGGAACTTCCGCCGCGGGTGTATCGGGATGATCCACTACATCCCGGAGGAGGCCTATGAGCGTCCCTGGTGGCGCGAACCCAACTTTCCGCTCAAAGGATGTATCGAGCGATTGGTCAATGCCGGTTGGATCACACGCGTGGACGGCGAAGAGTTCGACGGAGCGCTGATACTGAACACGTCGCGCCTGATCCGCCTGATGGACATTGCGGAGACGGAAATGGCGCAAAACCAGCACGTCATCGACTACGTGTACCTCCCGGACGGGACTGTCATCGACCCGCCGTGCGAAGACTTCGCTGACCCGCTGTTCTTACCGTTCGTTCGCTGGGCTGACCAGCTGTTCGACGGCGACTTCGCCCACACCCTGGCCGACGACGTCACCGACGCGACCACCCGCCTCCTGGACGCGCACCTTTCCATCGAACGCGACCACAGCTGGAAAGAAACCGATCCGGGCCGCTGGACACGCGCAATTGCGAACTGGAAGGACCACCATCTGGGCGATGGCAATTTCCGCATCCCGCCGCAGTGGAAGGTGACCGCCGATGATCGCTAACTCGAACCCCAACATGACCGCCGGCATGCTTCGCGCCGAAGTCGACCATTGGCGCGGCAGCGACGCTCCCGCCGAGTTCCTCGTGCTCATCGACCCACGCGACAACCCTCTGCTCACCCTGCTCCAGGTAGCCAAGCTGCACGCCGCCGACGCCCTCGAGCCGGGCTGCGACTACACCTTCGGCACCGTCGAGGACGCCTCCACCCGCTACATAGCGTTCACCTACAGCGGCAGCCGCGACGACTTCTGGCGCGGCCTCACCGTCGTCACAGAGCAGGTGATTATGGAAGCGGAAGAGCTTATCGACGAGCGCAGCCCCAGCCACCGCTCCTTCGCCCGCATGCTCATGTCGTACGGCCTGCCGCCGGTGGAAGTGCTGCCGCCTGTCGCCATGGACAGCGGCGGCCACGTGCTCGTCGACACCGAATGGGACGAGTTAGCTTAGGTGTAAAACCGCTGCTTGGAGCTTTCAGTAAACTTCCCGACCAGTTGTAGCGGGTTCGTGGCTACACCCCGGTTACACCGGGTTCCGACTCCGGTTACACGACAGACGTCAATTATATGACGTGAGCAGGAGCGCTCCTTAGAACGGGAAGTCAGGAAATTCCGCTTCCGCCTCTTCCTGCCTCTCGGCAAGCTCCACGCTCCACCGAACTTCGAGCCAATTCGGTTGCCTTGGGCGCGGCACAAATCGCACATGGGCCAATCATCTGAAACGAGCGTGGTTCAACCAAGTCTGCACCCTCGCCAGTGTTGTCTCCCTCGTTGTCCCTCTCGGCAATCCATCCGGCAAGGCTCTCCTTGGCGGCGCGAACCGTCGTCGAACCCCGATGTGTCCCCGCTGCAAACGGGAATCGAGTCGAGGCTGCGGATGAGGTAGATAAGTTTGTTCGAGCCTTCCCGGTTCAAGATGATGAGGCCATCGAGTTTTGTCCCGTTCGGATCATTGCTTGGGGCCTGAAAACCGATCTCCCGAACTATGCCAGGCTCGTGCGCAACTTGAATCTCGAGCTGGCGACGCTGTTTTCGCAACTTTGCCGGAATCTCTGCCATCTCTGCTCCTTCCACTGTCTCTTGAGCAGCACACACAGCTGCACCGCTACCCGGAACTTGACTAGTTCAGTGCTCGCTGTATAGTTCAGTGCATGCTGACTATTGCTTCGCGTCTCGACGTGATGAACCGCCTGGGTCGTGCACTGGCCGACCCCACTCGATCCCGGATCATCTTGACCCTGCTCGACCATCCCGCCTACCCGGCGGAACTATCCCGAGATCTGGACCTGACACGCCCGAACGTGTCCAACCACCTGGCATGCTTGCGCGATTGTGGGATCGTCGTCTCCGAGCCCGAGGGTCGTCGGACACGATACGAGATCGCCGATCCGCACCTGGCGCAGGCACTGACGACACTGGTCGATGCCACCTTGGCAGTAGATGAAGACGCCCCGTGCATCGATCCCGCCTGCTCGCTTCCCGGATGCAACGTAGCTGGGGTGGGCGCGTAATGCTCACCACGGTCTTGCAGGCGATAGGCCTGTTCGCAGCTACCAACATCGACGACATCATCGTGCTCTCCCTCTTCTTCGCGCGAGGGGCAGGCCAGAGCGGCACCACCGCCCGTATTCTGGCCGGCCAGTACCTCGGATTTGCCGGCATCCTCGTCGCCGCGATCCTTGTGACCATCGGCGCCGGAGCATTTCTGCCCCCGGCAGCCATCCCATACTTTGGTCTCATCCCGCTGGGCCTCGGCCTCTGGGCCGCATGGGAGGCCTGGCGCGGAGACGATGACGACGATGACGACGAGGCCAAGGTATCCGGCAAGAAGGTCGGCGTAGGGACAGTCGCAGGCGTCACTTTTGCCAATGGCGGCGACAACATCGGTGTCTACACCCCTGTATTCCTTAGTGTGGAACCTCTCGCAGTGGTCGCCTACTGCGTTATCTTCCTCGCGCTCGTTGCGGTCCTGGTGGCCCTGGCAAAGTTCGTCGCCACCCGCCCCCCGATCGCGGAAGTGCTCGAACGCTGGGAGGACATCCTCTTTCCCATCGTTCTCATCGGCCTCGGCATCGTGATCCTCGTCAGCGGCGGAGCCTTCGGGCTCTGACGTAGCGTCAGTGTTTCAAACGGCCCCGACCGGGCGCACCCCTCTCGGTTCAGACCCCAACAACTACCCGCAGCCAGTCCTGCGTGATCGCAGCAACAAGACCGCCATGGAGCGCTGCAAAAACCGCGCCACCAGTTGAACGAAGCCACAGCCTTTGAGTGCAAGCGCCTCTACTGTTCATCTACTACAGCTGCGACCAAGAAAAATGACCCCTCCGAACGAACGGAGCGGGTCATTTTTATGTTGGCGGCCAATTTCCTTTGGCCGGCGCGGGGTTTCGTGAAAAAATTGGAGTAGTTTCGTGAAACTCCCTGGTCAAGTGGTGTCCCCGACAGGATTCGAACCTGCGACCTTCGGTACCGGAAACCGATGCTCTAATCCACTGAGCTACGGAGACAATGTCGTCTAGATTAGCACTCGGATCCACAGCCAACGAAATTGGAACGAACCCTAGGGCGACTCCCAGCTTCACCCCATGGATTTGCAACACCTATATCGCATAATCATTGGTGCGCGCCGCGGGAACGGCGTGACACGGGAAACAATGACAGCGAAACGGCCGGCCCCGAAAGGGACCGGCCGTTTCGTTATGCCAGGCTAAGCGCCGGCTACTTCACAACCATCACGATGAGGTCGCGCGGGCCGTGCACGCCCTCGACGCGCACGAGCTCGATGTCGGAGGTCGCGGACGGACCAGAGATCATGGTCGCCGGGCGCTCCGGGTTGATGCGGGAAATCATCTCCGGCACGCCGAAGACGACCGTTTCCGGGCGCACGATGCAGATGTGGCGGTCCGGCACAAGGGACAGTGCGCGGCGGCCGCACACGTCGCCGGACTCCAGCACGATGGAGCCGGTCTGCGCGGAGGTGACCTGGGAATCGGTGATCACGGCATCGACGTCGGAAAGCTCACGCGGATCAGTGTCGTTGGAATCCGGGCGCGCGGTGCCAGCGAAGCCGTCGAAAAGCGAGGCGTCCAGGCCAGGTGCGTAGACGACCTCGTTGCACTTGCGGTCCGCGAGCACCTTGACGATGTCCTCGGCGAGGGTCGCCTCGGTGGTCTCCACAACGTCCGCCTTGTAGTCCACGAGGCGGTCGATGAGGATCTCGCGCAGCTCGTCTCCGGAGATGTCCGAGGAGGTGTTGTAGTTGCGCACCACCTCGACGTGCTCCGGGGTGTTGGACAGCTGCTGCGCGTCGCGGATGCGCTTGAGGATCTCGCGCTTGGCGTCCTCGTTGCGGGCGTCGCGCGGGGCAGAATTACCGGTTACTCGAGTAGTCATTTACTTGTCCTCTTCCTCGAAACGCTTGCCGGTGACCTTCTGGCCCTCCGGGATGCCCTGCTCGCGGGCCTCGGCCAGCAGACGCTCTGCCTCCTCGGAGCCCCACCACTGGCGGAAGGACTTCTTCGGCGGCACGGCGACATCGCGGTACTCGGTCCAGCCGGAGATCGGCGGCGGCATGAGGTCGATCTTGCCGTTGAAGCCGCCGAGCACGCGGCCCAGGGCCACCATGCGCACAAGCTTGTCCCACACGCTGCTGCGGCCCCAGACCTGAGAGATGGTCGTGAACGCGGCCTTCTCCAGGTGGTTCGGCTCGTTCTTCGCCTTCTGGTAGCGCAGCTCCAGCAGGATGTCCGTGATCGGGATCTTCACCGGGCAGACCTCGTTGCAGCGGCCGCACAGGGAGGACGCGTACGGCAGGGAGCCGTTCGGGTCGTCCGAGGAGTCGATGCCGGTCAGCTGCGGGGTGATGATCGCACCGATCGGGCCCGGGTAAGTGGAGCCGTAGGAGTGGCCGCCAGCACGCTCGTACACTGGGCAGACGTTCAGGCAGGCGGAGCAGCGGATGCACTTCAGGGCCTCGCGGCCGATCTCGCTGGACAGGGCGGCGGTGCGGCCGTTGTCCAGGAGGATGATGTGGAAGTTCTGCGGGCCGTCGCCCTCGGTCACGCCGGACCACAGGGAGGTGTACGGGTTCATGCGCTCACCGGTAGAGGAGCGCGGCAGCAGCTGCAGGAACACGCCGAGGTCCTCGAAGTTTGGCAGCAGCTTCTCAATGCCCATGACGGTGATCAGGGTCTCCGGCAGGGTCAGGCACATACGGCCGTTGCCCTCGGACTCCACGATGGAGACGGTGCCGGTGTCCGCGCAACCGAAGTTGGCGCCGGAGATGGCCACCTTGGCCTCCATGAACTGCTGGCGCAGGAACTTGCGGGCGGCCTCGGCCAGCTCCGCCGGGTCCTGGGTCAGGGTCTCGTCCGTGTTCGGCATCTTCGCGGCGAAGATGTCGCGGATCTCCGCACGGTTGCGGTGGATCGCCGGGACAAGGATGTGGGAGGGGAAGTCCTCGCCGAGCTGCACGATGAGCTCTGCCAGGTCGGTCTCCTGCGCGAAGATGCCGGCCTTGTCCAGCTCTTCGTTCAGGGCGATTTCCTGGGTGGCCATGGACTTGATCTTGACAATCTTGTCCTCGCCGGTGGCCTTGACCAGGTCCTGGATGATCTCGTTGGCTTCTTTGGAGTCGCGCGCCCAGTGGACGTGGCCGCCGCGTTTGGTCACGTTCTCCTCGAACTGCTCGAGCAGCTCGGGCATGCGGGAAGCGACGTCGCGCTTGATGGTGGAACCTGCCTCGCGCAGATCCTGCCAGTCGTCCACCTCGTCCACGACAGCCTGGCGCTTCACGCGGATGGTGGTGGTGGCGTACTGGTAGTTGCGGCGCTTGGTTACGTCGTTGAGCTCGTGGTGCGCAGCTTTTTGGAACTTCTCCTTGCCGCGCAGGTGGGACGGGCCGTTCGCGTACGGCGGCATGGTGGGTTGACCGAGTGCGACCTTCACAGCATCTTCTCCTTCTTGTATGCCGCGGACGTCGGGGTCAGCGGGTGCTCCTTGGTGGAGGCGAGGATCTCCGCCATGTGCACAGCGCGGATGCCCTGGTGCTGGCGGGACATTGCGCCCGCGATGTTCATCAGGCAGGAGGAGTCGCCGGCGGTGACGTACTCGGCCTGGGTGTCCTTGATGTGGCGCACTTTGTCCGAGACCATGGCGGAGGAGACCTCCGGCATCTTCACGGAGAAGGTACCGCCGAAGCCGCAGCACTCCTCGGAGTTCTGCAGGTCCACCAGCTCCAGGCCCTCGACGTGGCGCAGCAGCTCGGTCGGGCGGTCGCCGACCTTGAGGAAGCGCAGGGAGTGGCAGGAGGAGTGGTAGGTCACGCGGTGCGGGAAGAAAGCGCCCACGTCGTAGGTGCCTGCGACGTCAACGATGAATTCGGAGAGGTCGTAGGTCTTCTTCGACGCGGTCTTCGCGCCGTCGACAAGCGCCTTGGAGCCAAAGCGCTCTGCAAGCTCGACGTGCTGCTCACGCACGGCGCCGGCGCAGGAGCCGGAGGGGGCGACCACGTAGTCGATCGACGGATCCGAGAAGGCGTCGACGTAGGTTTCGATGATCGGAAGGGCCTGCTCTTTATAGCCGGTGTTCACGTGCATCTGGCCGCAGCAGGTCTGCTGTTCGGGAAAGACAACGTCGTAGCCCAAGCGGGAAAGCACAATGGCCGTAGCCTTGTGCGCGTCGGGGAAGAGGGCGTCGCCGATACAAGTAGAAAACAGCGCTACTCGCATGTTCGGACTCCTAAAATTGTGAGATCACAGGGAAAAATGAAAGCCCCCGCAGGCTGTGATGACCTCGAGGGCTCCGATATTCGGTTGTCAGTTACGGAACGACCGGCGCAAGCACGCTCAGAACGTTCGACTGAAGGAAGACTATCACGCACACTGCAACCAAGAAGCCGAAGCTCCAGCCGACGACATTCTTGAAGATCTCGGATTCCTTGCCCTCCATGTTCACCGCGGTGGCGGCGATGGCGAGGGACTGCGGGGAAATCATCTTGCCCACAACACCACCGGTGGTGTTGGCTGCCAGCATGAGGTCCGGGTTGAGCCCCAGGTTGTTCGCGGCGGTGACCTGCAGGTTGGCAAACAGGGCGTTGGCGGAAGTGTCGGAGCCGGTCACAGCCACGCCAACCCAGCCGAGGACCGGGGAGAAGAAGGCGAACGCCGGGCCGAGGTTGGCGAAGAACTCGCCGATGGTCACGGTCTGGCCGGAGTAGTTCATCACGTACGCCAGCGCCAGCACGAGCACGATGGTCAGCGCGGACCAGCGCATCTTCCACACAGTATCGGTGAATTCTTTGCCCACCTGGCCCCAGGTCAGGCTGTAGCGGCCGTTCTCGTTGAACACCATGTACGCCACGGACACGATCAGGGCGGAAATGACCAGCAGCGTGCCCGGGTTGTTGATCCAGGCGAAGTTGTAGTCGCTGTTGACGGTCTCACCTGCGGCGTCGAGAAGCTTGCCGTCCAGGCCCGGCCACGGGAAGGAGATCTTGAACTTGTTCAGCCAGTCCGGGATGGTGCTGCCCAGGTTGGCCAGACCGAAGATAACCACAACAACTGCGTACGGCATCAACGCCATCCACACACGGTGTCCTGGCAGTTCTGCTTCCTCGGTGCGCTCCGGGAGTTCGAGGCGCTGGCGCATCTCGTTGATGCCCTTCGGCTGCCAGAAGCGCAGCAGCAGGAACGCCGCGCCGAGCGCGACGATGCAGGCGACGACGTCGGTGAGCTGGTAGGCGAAGTAGTGGGAGGTCCACCACTTGGCCACGGCGAAGGTCAGGCCGATGGTGAACGCGGCCGGTGCGGTTTCGCGCACGCCGCGCTTGCCGTCGATGATCAGCGCGATGATGAAGGGGACGAAGAACGCCAGGATCGGGGTCTGGTTACCGATGATCGCCGCGATGTTCTCGGTCTGCTCGACCGTGCGGCCGCCGACCTCGCCGGCGGTGGTGATCGGAATGCCCACGGCGCCGAACGCGACCGGGGCGGTGTTGGCGAGCAGCACCACGGTGGCGGCCTTCAGCGGCGGGATGCCCAGCGCGAGGATCATGGTGGCGGTAATGGCTACCGGCGCGCCGAAACCGGCGAGCGCCTCAAGCAGGCCGCCGAAGCAGAACGCGATGAGCATCGCCTGGATGCGCACGTCGCCGTTGCCCATCTTGTCGAAGACCAGGCGCAGGTCTTCGAAGCGGCCGGAGGCGACGGTGATCTGGTAGAACCAGATGGCCGTCAGGATCACGAAGACGATGGGGAACAGGCCGAACAGGCCGCCGCGGAAGGCCGAGGAGATGGCCATGCCGGTGGGCATATTGAAGCCGAGGATGGCTACCAGCAGCGCAACAACGAGCGCGACGGCGCCGGAGGTGTGTGCGCGGGCCTTCAGGCCGAGCAGCATGATGAAGAAGGTGAGCAACGGCAGGGTGGAAACCAGTGCCGAAAGGCCCACGCTGCCACCGATTGCGTCGGTGAACACTTGGAATTGATCCATGGGGGAGGCTCTTTCGAGTCAGTACGGGCAATGACTGGGAAACAATATGCCACCATAACCCCGGAAGTGACCAATAGAGGGGTATTACTTTGGTGTGACCTATTGCACCGCGGTGCCTGTGGGCATGCTTCGTGCGGTGTCGGCGGGTGTTTTAAACTTGTGCCCCATGACGCCAGCTGAACTCGCAACCACCGTGAAAGAGGCCGCGACCCGCGTGCTCGCCGCCCACGACCTCGACGCCTCCGTCGTCCCTGAGACCGTGACCGTGGAGCGCCCCCGCAACCCCGAGCACGGCGACTACGCCACCAACATCGCGCTCCAGGTGGCCAAGAAGGCTGGCACCAACCCGCGCGAGCTTGCTACTTGGCTTGTCGACGACCTGTCGGCCAACCCCGCAATCGACTCCGCCGAGATCGCCGGCCCCGGCTTTATCAACCTTCGTCTGGCCGCCGGCGCGCAGGGCCAGCTCGTGGCGAAGGTACTGGAGGAGGCCGAGAAGTTCGGTCACTGCGACCTGTACGCGGACGAGAAGATCAACCTCGAGTTCGTCTCCGCCAACCCCACCGGCCCGATCCACCTGGGCGGCACCCGCTGGGCGGCGGTGGGCGACTCGCTCGGCCGCGTGCTCAAAGCCGCCGGTGCTGAGGTGACCCGCGAGTACTACTTCAACGACCACGGCGGGCAGATCGACCGCTTCTCCCGGTCACTGGTCGCCGCGGCGAAGGGCGAGCCCACCCCGGAAGACGGTTACGGCGGCGATTACATCCGCGAGATTGCCCAGGCGGTCGTCGAAAAGCATCCTGATGCTCTCGACGGCACCGACGCCGAGGTGCAGGAGACCTTCCGCGCGGCTGGCGTGGAGATGATGTTCGCGCAGATCAAGCAGTCCCTACACGAGTTCGGCGTGGACTTCGACGTGTACTTCCACGAGAACTCGCTGTTCGAGTCGGGCGCTGTGGACAAGGCCGTGCAGACGCTGAAGGACAACGGCAACCTGTACGAAAACGACGGCGCGTGGTGGCTGCGCTCCAGCGACTTCGGCGACGACAAGGACCGCGTCGTGCTCAAGTCCGACGGCGACGCCGCCTACATCGCCGGCGACATCGCGTACGTGGCCGACAAGTTCGACCGCGGCCACACCCTGGCCATCTACATGCTGGGTGCGGACCACCACGGCTACATTGCCCGCCTCAAGGCCGCGGCGCAGGCGCTGGGCTACAACGCGGACGCTGTCGAGGTGCTCATTGGCCAGATGGTGAACCTAGTGCGTGACGGCCAGGCCGTGAAGATGTCCAAGCGCGCCGGCACCGTGATCACGCTCGAGGACCTCGTGGACGCCATCGGCGTCGACGGCGCGCGCTACTCGCTGGTGCGCTCCTCGGTGGACTCCACCCTGGACATCGACCTGGACCTGTGGACGAAGCAGTCCTCCGACAACCCCGTCTACTACGTGCAGTACGCCCATGCCCGCCTGTGCTCCATCGGCCGCAAGGCGGAGGAAGCTGGTGTGTCCTTCGCTGACCCGGACCTGGCGCTGCTCACCCACGACAAGGAGGGCGACCTCATCCGCACCCTTGGCGAGTACCCGGCCGTCGTGCGCGCCGCCGCCGAGCTGCGCGAGCCGCACCGCATCGCCCGTTACACCGAGGAGCTGGCCAGCGCGTTCCACAAGTTCTACGACTCCTGCCAGATCCTGCCCAAGGCCGGCGAGGACGCGGAGCCGATCCACACCGCGCGCCTGGCGCTGGCGATGGCGTCGCGCCAGGTCGTCGCAAACGCCCTCGGCATGATCGGCGTGAGCGCACCGGAGCGGATGTAAATGACCGTTTTTGTCTCCACGCCCTACGAGAAAGACAGCGGCGACTTCAACGACCTGCCCGCACACGTCTGGCCCCGCTGCGCCAAGCGCGAAGAAGATGGCGTGGTCACCATCGCCGGTGTGCCCCTTTCCGAGATCGCCGCGGAGTACGGCACCCCGGTCGTGGTCATCGACGAGGACGACTTCCGCTCCCGCTGCCGCGACATGGCCGCCGCGTTTCTGGCGCCGGGCAATGTGCACTACGCCTCCAAGGCGTTTCTGACCCGCCGCGTGGCGCGCTGGGTGGATGAGGAGGGCCTCGCCCTCGACGTGGCCAGTGAGAACGAGCTTCGCATCGCTTTGGCCGCGGACTTTCCACCGGAGCGCATCACCGTGCACGGCAACAACAAGTCGGACGAGTTTCTGCGCCTGTGCGTGGAGTCCAAGGTCGGCCACGTGGTCATTGACTCGCACCAGGAGCTGGCTCAGCTCGAGGCCGTCGCGAAGCAAGCTGGCGTGAAACAGGATGTCTTCGTGCGCGTGAAACCCGGCGTGGACGCGCACACGCACGAATTCATCGCCACCAGCCACGAGGACCAGAAGTTCGGCATCTCGCTCGCGACTGGCGACGCGCTTTCCGCCGCCACCGCAGCCATCGCATCCGAGTGGCTGGAGCTGACCGGCCTACACTGCCATGTCGGCTCCCAGGTCTTCGACGCCGAGGGCTTCAAGCTCGCCGCCGAGCGTGTGCTGGGCCTGTACGCCGAGATCTGGAAGACACAAGGCGTGGCGCTGGGCTACCTTGACCTCGGCGGCGGCTACGGCATCGCCTACATGCCGGGGGAGTCGCCCCTGGATGTCAACGCTGTGGCGCGCGACCTGCTCGCCGCCGTCCAGGAGGTCGCCGACGAGCTGGGCATCGCCGCGCCCACCGTGGTGGTCGAGCCCGGCCGCGCGATCGCCGGCCCGTCCGCGGTTACCGTGTACACCGCCGGCGTGATCAAGGACGTGGACACCTCGTACACCACCTCGCGCCGCTACATCGCCGTCGACGGCGGCATGAGCGACAACATCCGCCCCTCGCTGTACGGCGCGCTTTACGACGCCCGCGTGGTCAACCGCTTCACCGATGGCGCCCTCACGGACACGCGCCTGGTGGGATCCCACTGCGAGTCCGGCGACATCCTGGTGGAGGAGGCCTCCTGGCCCGACGACATCGCCCCAGGCGACCTCATCGCCCTCGCCGCTACCGGCGCCTACTGCTACTCGATGGCCTCGAACTACAACGCGTTCGGCCGCCCGGCGGTGGTTTCCGTGCGCGGCGGTGAAGTCACGCCGATGGTGCGTAGGGAGACGGTCGAGGATCTCATTGCCCGCGAATATTAATTGACCGTCGGTGCCATTTGCGCGATAGTAGACAAAGCGGTTCACCGCTGATCCCCGCCACGTACGACGAAGGAGCTACACGCAACATGACTTCCGCCACCGCCGAGGGATACAACGGCAACTACCCGGGCAAGGGTATCGGCACCCCCGTGGGTATCGCTGTGCTGGGCAAGGGCACCGTCGGTACCGAGGTGCTGCGCCTGCTGTCGGAGTTCTCTTCCAGCTTGGAGCACCGAATTGGCAGCCCGATCGAGGTGAAGGGTGTCGCGGTATCGGACGTCGAGAAGCACAAAGATGCCTCTGAGGTCCAGGGCCTGTACTTGACCGGGGATGCGCGCGAGCTGGTCACCCGCGACGACGTGGACATCGTGGTCGAGCTGATCGGCGGCATCGACTACCCGCGCGAGCTCGTGCTGGAGGCGCTCAAGGCGGGCAAGTCCGTGGTCACCGCGAACAAGGCGCTGGTGGCCGCCCACAGCGCTGAGCTTGCCGACGCCGCCAATGCCGCCGGCGTCGACCTCTACTACGAGGCGGCCGTCGCCGCCGCCATCCCGGTGGTGGGCATGCTGCGTCGCTCGCTGGCGGGCGACCAAGTGCAGAGCATCTCCGGCATCGTCAACGGCACCACCAACTTCATCCTCGACGCCATGGCCTCCAACGGCGCGAGCTACGAGGAAGCGCTCGCCGAGGCCACCCGCCTCGGCTATGCGGAGGCCGACCCGACCGCGGACGTGGAGGGCCACGACGCCGCATCCAAGGCCGCGATCCTCGCCTCCATGGGCTTCCACACCCGCGTGACCTTCGATGACGTGTACTGCGAAGGCATCACCAAAATCACCGCCGACGACATCGAGGCCGCGAAGAAGTCCGGCCACACCATCAAGCTGCTGGCCATCTGCGAGCGGCTTGTCGACGACGCCGGCAACACCACCGGCGTCAACGCCCGAGTCCACCCGACGCTGGTGCCCAACGAGCACCCGCTCGCCTCCGTGGACAAGTCCTACAACGCCATCTTCGTAGAGGCAGAAGCAGCAGGTCGACTCATGTTCTACGGCAACGGCGCCGGCGGCGCCCCCACCGCATCCGCAGTGCTCGGCGACCTCGTCGGCGCCGCCCGCAACAAGGTCCACGGCGGCCGCGCCCCGGCCGAGAACCCCTACGCGGACTACCCGGTCGTCGCGTTTGAGCAGGTGACCACTCGCTACACCATCAACATGACGGTCAACGACCGCGTCGGCGTGCTCGCCGACCTCACCGCCCGCTTCGCCAAGGCAGGCATTTCCCTGTCCGCGGTGCGCCAGGAGGAGTCCGGCGACGAGGCCCACCTGATCGTTGTCACCCACGCCGCGCTCGAGGAGGACCTCAAGGCGATCGTGGAACAGCTTTCCGGCCACGACGACGTGCTCGCCGTCAACTCCGTCATCCGCCTCGACTCCTAAGGTTTCCGTCTATGGCTATCGATCTGCAGCCCGGCCTGAAAGTCAAGGTCACCGTCCCCGGCTCGTCGGCGAACCTGGGCCCCGGCTTCGACACCCTCGGCATCGCGCTGAGCATCTACGACACCGTTGAGGTGGAGGTCACCGAATCCGGCCTCGAGGTGGAAATCTTTGGCGAGGGCGCCGACGACCTACCCCGCGACAGCTCCAACCTCGTCGTCCGGGCCATCCAGTCCGGCTTGTCCGCCGCCGACGTCTCCGCGCCCGGATTGCGCGTGGTGTGCCACAACACCATCCCGCAGTCCCGCGGCCTCGGCTCCTCCGCCTCGGCCGCCGTCGCGGGGGTGGTCGCCGCCAACGCGCTGGCAGGCTTCCCGCTGGACGAGGATGCGGTCGTGCAGCTGTCCTCCGAGTTCGAGGGCCACCCCGACAACGCCGGCGCGTCCGCCCTCGGCGGGGCAGTAGTGTCCTGGACGGACATCCCCGTCGACGGCCAGTCCAAGCCGTCTTACCGCGCCGTGCGCATCCCGGTGGACGAGTCAATCAAGGCCGTCGCCCTCGTTCCTGATTTCCACGCCTCCACCAACGCCGTGCGCAAGGTGCTGCCCAGCCACGTCACCCACACCGACGCACGCTTCAACGTCTCGCGCACCGCAGTGATGACGGCCGCGCTGCAGCATCACCCGCAGCTGCTCTTCGAGGGCACCCGCGACCGCCTCCACCAGCCGTACCGCGCCGACGTCCTGCCGGTGACGGCTGAGTGGGTCAACCGCCTGCGCAACCGCGGCCACGCCGCCTACCTCTCCGGCGCCGGCCCGACCGCGCTGGTGCTCACCACGACCGAGGTGGAGCCTTCGCTTCTCGACGAAGCCCGTTCCGCCGGCCTCCGCGTCATCGAACTCGACGTCGCAGGCCCAGCCACCGCGGAGCTCGTGCGCGACTAACTATTCCGCGAACGAGTCACCCGGCGTAACTGTGTCGCGCAGCGGACCAGTGTGGTCGCGCGTCCTCGTCGGCAGGGAGCGGTTCCTAGACACATACTGCGTTCCGTCCTGAAGTCGGAAGTACAGGTCAGGGCCGTGCGGCTGAATATAGGCGAGTCCGTGGCTAATCTTTGCGTGGCAGCTCGAGCACAGTGGGATCAGGTTGTCCATGTTCGTCTCGCCACCTTCTTCCCATTCCCGGATGTGGTGGATCTCGATGAAACGCTTGTGGTTGCAACCGGGCATCGCGCACTGGTGGCCCCAGGCCGTGAGCAAGGCGAGCACCTGGGCGTCCGTGGCGAAGCGGCGGGACCGGCCGACGTGGATAGTCAGTCCTTTCTTGTCTAGCAGGTGCAGCCGAACATTCGCGTTTGCGATGTAGCTTCGAACCTCCGCTGAGCGAGCCGAGGTGTTCTGCGGCATCCATGCCCCGCCGTCCTCCGTGAGCACAATATTGACGTGGGCGCCCGGTGCGCGCAGGGCGCTGACTGGGTTCGTACGCACCATCTCCATCATGGCAACAAAAGCGGGGTAGAGGTCCTTCCTTTCCGGATTGCCGTAGCGGGACGGGGGCCGCAAGATGCTGTCCATGTCCAACTTTGTCCGTGGGCGTTCTGTTTCCACCGTCTCGTCTGCAGGGCACGCCTCCGGTTCGTTTTCTACTGCGTCAATGAGCCTCTCTAGCTCCTCTGGGTCTGCAAGCTCGTCCACATCGGGGAGTTCTGCGCAGTAGTTCGCCAACTGCGCGAGTTTCAGCGCGCAGAGCAGCGCCTGGCCCTGGACAGCCGGAAGCAGTGCGCGGAAATCGAGCATGCCGTCCGTGCGAAACTTCGCGGTGACCACTGGTTCCTCCGGCTCCCGTTCCTCGGCGGGATCGCTGCCGGCAAGGACCTGCTCGAGTTCGGAGTAACCGTGAATTAGAGCGAGGTCTACCAGTTCTTCCTCGTTCTGCTCGTGCATGTAGCGCAGCAGCAGGCGCATGGTGGAGTAGGGCATGATGCCGGAGCGAAACGTCTCATACAGCAGGCGGAATCTGCGAAGACCCCGGGAGACGTGGACGTATTCGTAAGCCGTGGCCGTGGCAAGGTTGAGCTCGCGTTTGAGCCAGGTGGCGGTGGATGTCTCACCTCACTGGGAGGCGATGTCGGCTTCATCGAGTTGGCCGAGGGCGTTAAGCATTTCGGCGCGGTGGAAGTGGGAATTGCGGTGGTGGTGCTTTAGCTCGTCGATAAGCAGAGATGTGCGCTTGGTTTCGATGGCTGCTGTCATGGCAGGTCCCCCGGGGATGGTTTGGCGGTTGCTGTTTGGCGTCGAGCGTAAACGCAAAAATGTTCGATATAAAGGATTTTTGTGTTTATTTTAGTGGACATCTGGGGGCGGATCCTGCAATTGCGGAACCATCTCAAGTGCACATTTAGGGAAATGTCCGATTGTGTCCGATCGTTCCGCAACTGCAGAATGGAAAATGGAAAATGGAAAACGGGGGTATGTTCGATATGTCCGGTTGTGTCCGAACGTTCTGCAATTGCGGAAACAGGCATAAAAACGGGCATAAAAAGGGGCCGCACGACAGCATCGTGCGGCCCCGGATCGCGCGAGCTTAGTGCTTCGCCTCGTACTTCTTCGGTTCCGGCAGGCCGCGCTCTTCGCGGACGCGGCGGGCGGTGTGCTCGAGGGTGATCAGCGCCTCGACAACCTGGGCCGGCTCGACCGGGAACGGCATGTTGTGGATGGTCTCCTCTTCGGCGGTCGCGGCCTTGGCAACAGCCTCGAGGACGTCGGTGTCCTCGGGGGACAGGCCCACCTCAGTCAGCGTGGTAGGCAGACCGACCTTGGTGGTGAACTCGATGAAGTCTTCGATCTCCTCGGAGTCGGCGCCCTCCATGATCAGCTGGGCGAGAGTGCCGATGTTGACCTTCTCGCCGTGGGAGAGGCCGTGGGTTTGCTCGGCGGCGGACAGGCCGTCGTGGATGGCGTGGGCCGCGGCCAAGCCGCCGGACTCGAAGCCGAGGCCGGACAGCAGGGTGTTCGCCTCCACCACGGCGTCAAGCGCCGGGGTGACTACGCCTGCGCGAACCGCATCGAGGGCGGCGAAGGAGTCCTTGCGCAGAATGTCAGCGCACAGCTCTGCAAGAGCAGCGCCTGCGCGAGTGGGGTGGCCGCCGTTCATGGTGGTGCCGTTGCCCCTTGCGGTCGCGCGTGCCTCCACCCAGGTAGCCATGGCGTCGCCGATGCCAGCGACGAGGAACTGCTCCGGGGCGCCGGCGACCAGCTGGGTGTCGATGAGCACCAAGTCGGGGTTGCGGGGGAAGAAGCGGTATTCGTCGAAGGCGCCGTCCTCGGTGTAGATCACCGAAAGCGTGGAAGTCGGAGCGTCGGAAGACGCCGCGGTGGGCACCGAAGCCCAGCGGATGTCCGCCTCGAAGCCGGCGGCCTTCGCGGAGTCGATGGCGGAGCCGCCGCCGAGGCCGACCACCACGTCGTAGTTATTGTCCTTGATCAGCTTGACCGTGTCGTCGACACGCTCGGCGGTTGCGAAACCTTCGAACTTGACGCGGTTGACCGGGAGGCCTTCCTTTTCAAACCCGTCGGTGAGGGACTGTTCGACGAGGCCCCACACCGTGTCGTCGGAAAGCAGCAGCGGGTTCTCGCCGAGCTGCTTCAGGTACTTGCCCAGCTCGTGGATGGCATCTTTGCCCTGCACGTAGCGGGATGGACTGGAGAAAATGCTTGGCTTTGCTGTCATGCCCCTCCATCGTACCGTGACTTTTCGCTTTACGACGTCGCCTTCGGCCGGCTGCCGGGGCCGGGCAAGGCGATGATGTCGAACTCGTCTTTGGCGAGGTGCTTGCGCAGGTCCTTCTTGTCGAACTTGCCCACGGACGTCTTGTCGATGGAGTCCACGAACGTCCAGTATTCGGGCGCCATCCACTTCGGCAGCACGTCGGCGAGCCCGGCGCGCAGGCGGGCGGCGGTCTCCGCGGTGGGGGCGACCTCGGCGGTCAGCTTGGTCACCGCGAGGGGGCGCTCGCCCCACTTGTCGTCGGGAATGCCGATGACGGCGCACTCGATGACTTCTTCGGACTCCATGATCAGGTTCTCCACCTGGGCGGAGTAAATCCATTCGCCGCCGGAGCGGATGACGTCGCGGGCGCGGTCGTAGAGCGTGAGGAAGCCGGCGTTGGTCACGGTGCCCACGTCGCCGGTGCGTAGCCAGCCGTCGGCGGTGAAGTGCTCGCGCTCGTCGTCGACATCTTCGCCGCGGAAGCGCGAGGCGATCTCGCCGGGCTCCTGGGTGGGCGAGTGGTAGTAGCTGGCGGCGACCATGTTGCCGCGGACCTGGATCTCGCCCTGGGTGAGGTCGGTGGGCGCCATGACTTGGCCGTCGTTGACCACGCGGTACTGCAGGGTGGGGGCGAAGCGGCCCTGGGAGACGCGGTAGGCCCAGCGGGCCTCACCCGACGCGCCCGACGGCGGCCGCGCCACGGTGCCGACGGTGGACGTCTCGGTCATGCCCCACACGTGCACGACGTCCACGCCGTAGCGCTCCTCCCACACCTTGATCAGTGCGGGCGGGGCGGGGGAGCCGCCGACGAAGATCTCCTGCAGGCTCATGCGCTCGGGCGGGTTATGCAGGTAATGCACCATCAGCTGGATCCACAGGGTGGGCACGCCGTGCGCCACGCGAGGGTGGGTGCCGGCGATGAGCTTGGCCAGGGTGGGCGCGGACATGTCCGAATCCGGCAGCACCAGTGGAGTGCCGGCCAGAAACGCGGCGAGCGGCACGCCCCAGCTGAGCACGTGGTAGATGGGGATGCAGCACAAAAACGTCTCGCCGTGTGTCACGGCCAACGAGTCTGTGGCGCGCAGGCCCGTGGCCTCCAACCACAGGGAGCGGTGCGAATACGCCACGCCCTTCGGGGCGCCGGTGGTGGCGGTGGAGTACACCAGCGCTGCGGCGGTGTTTTCCGGCAGTTCGGGCCATGGGTAGGACGTGGGCCGGCCGTCGAGAAGCTGCTCGTAGCTGTACACCTGGACTGAATCGGGGAGGTGCGAAGCTGCGTCGTCGAGCGGGGCGATGCCTGTGAACGCCACAGCGCGCACGGTGGGGCAGTCTCGCAAGATCGTGCCCAGCTTCTCCGCCAGGCGAGGGTCCGCGACAACAACCTCGGACTCGGAGTGGTTGACCACGTACGCGATCTGATCCGCCATGAGCTGCACGTTCAACGGGTTGAACACCGCGCCTTTCGCGGCGACGGCGAACATGACCTCGATGTGCTCCGCGCAGTTGTACAGCAGCGTGGACACGCGCTGGTCGCCGTCAATGCCGAGGTCGCTGTGCAGCGCGTGCGCAAAGGCCGCGGCGCGCGCGCCAATCTCGGCGAACGTAGTCTCCTCCGCGCCGGATGCGCGCCACGTCGTGCACTTCGTGTTGGCGTGGGCGGTGGTGCCGAACTCCAAAATCCTGGCGACGGAGAACGGCACCTCCTGCATCGTTGAAAGCATGCAGGCCATGTTAGCGCGGGCCTGATTAGCGCAGGGCCTTCTATGCGCTACACTTCTGCGTGGATCGTGCGAATTGCACCCGTCCCGGAACTTTTCCGGTCGAGGGTGTTGGCGGAGCAACCGGGAGGAACGTTTCCCCGGGCCCGCGGGATCCGTAAGACCGCACACGACCGCTACCGGTGCATGCAAACGCGAATATCTGCGCGAATAAGCAGCTGGCTTAGCGACGAAAGGAAACACGTGACCGAAACCGGCACCGCGGCCGACCTCGCCGCAATGAAGATTCCGGAGCTGCGCAAGCTCGCCGCCGAGAAGGGACTCAAGGGGATCTCTGGGCTCCGCAAGGGGGAACTCATCCAGGCCATCGTCACCGGGCAGGTGCCGCGCAAGGACGGCGCCGCCGAGAAGCCGGTGGAGAAAGCGGAGAAGGCTGAGAAGCCGGCCGAGCCAGCTGAGAAGCAGCAGCCTGGCGACGACGACGAGTCCCGCGGGGCGTCGCGCTCCGCGGCACGCCGCGCCCGCCGCAACCGCGCGCGCTCGCAGCACGACGAGCAGCAGGGCGGCGAAAACCGGGACAACCGGGACGAGCAGGACAACCGCGACGAGCAGGACGGCAACCAGGAGCGCGGCAACAACGACCGCGGCGGCCGCAACAACCACGGCGGCAACAACAACCACGGCGGAAACAACAACGACGACCACCACGGCGGGGGACGCCGGGGCCGTCGCGGGCGCCGCAACCGTAACCGCAACCGGGACCACAACAACGGCGGCGGCAACAACGGAAACAACGGCAACAACAACGACAACCAGAACTTCAACCCGGAGGACCTGCAGGATGTCGCGGGTATCGCGGACGTGCAGGACAATGGCTCCGCGTTCATCCGCACCACCGGCTACCGCCAGTCCAACGCGGACGTCTACGTGCCGCAGAAGCTGGTGCGCCAGTCCGGACTGCGTTCCGGCGACGCGGTGACGGCGCAGGTGCGCGCGAACGGCCAGTCCCACTCGCAGGGCAACGGCCGCAACCGCCGCAGCTACAACCAGGTCGTGCGCGTGGATTCCATCAACGGCCAGACCACGGAGGCGGCGAAGGCGCGCAAGGAGTTCCACAAGCTCACCCCGCTGTACCCGAACCGCCGTCTGCGTCTGGAAACTGAGCCGAAGATCCTCACCACCCGCGTGATCGACCTGGTCATGCCGATTGGTAAGGGTCAGCGCGCGTTGATCGTCTCCCCGCCGAAGGCCGGTAAGACGACGATTCTGCAGAACATCGCCAACGCGATCGCCACCAACAACCCGGAGTGCTACCTCATGGTGGTGCTGGTGGACGAGCGTCCGGAGGAAGTCACGGACATGCAGCGCAGCGTCAACGGCGAGGTGATTGCCTCCACGTTCGACCGCCCGCCGTCAGAGCACACCGCCGTGGCCGAGCTCGCAATCGAGCGCGCGAAGCGCCTGGTGGAGATGGGCCAGGACGTGGTGGTCCTGCTGGATTCCATCACCCGACTGGGCCGCGCGTACAACAACTCATCCCCGGCGTCCGGCCGCATCCTCTCCGGTGGTGTGGACTCCAACGCGCTGTACCCGCCGAAGCGTTTCCTGGGCGCCGCCCGCAACATCGAGGAGGGCGGCTCGCTGACGATCATCGCCACCGCGATGGTGGAGACCGGCTCGGCCGGCGACACGGTGATCTTCGAGGAGTTCAAGGGCACCGGCAACGCCGAGCTCAAGCTGGACCGCAAGATCGCGGAGCGCCGCGTGTTCCCGGCTGTGGACGTCAACCCGTCCGGCACCCGCAAGGACGAGCTGTTGATGAGCCCGGAGGAGGCGCGCGTGATGCACAAGCTGCGCCGCATCCTCTCCGCTCTGGATCCGCAGCAGTCCATTGACATGCTGATCAAGCAGCTGAAGAAGACGAAGACCAACGGCGAGTTCCTCATCGGCGTGGCCAACTCTGCACCGATGGCGCAGACCGAGATGGAGGAGGACTACTCCTAATGGCAGACAAGACGCAGGTTTCGCTTGTCGACGACTACGTGGCCGAATACCAGGGCATCCAGGCCCAGATGGGCGACCCGGAGGTCGCGGGCGACCAGGACCAGTTCCGCAAGCTGTCCAAGCGCTACGCGGAGCTGCAACCGATTATCAACGTCTACAACGACCTGACCCAGGCGCAGGAGGACCACGAGGCCGCCGCCGAGATGGCCAACGAGGACAAGGAGTTCGCCGAGGAGGCCAAGCGCCTCGAGGGCGAGATTGTCCGCCTGGAGGAGGAGCTGGCCGACCTGCTCGCGCCGCGCGACGAGCACGACGGCGACGACATCATCATGGAGCTCAAGGCTGGCGCCGGCGGCGAGGAAGCCGCGTTGTTCGCCGGCGACCTGGCGCGCATGTACCAGAAGTACTGCGAGAAGCACGCCCTGACCTGGGAGGTCCTCGACGTCGCAGAATCCGATCTGGGCGGCGTGAAGGACATGACCGTCGCGGTCAAGTCCAAGAACCCGTCGCGCGACGGCGCCTGGTCCAAGCTGAAGTTCGAGGGCGGCGTGCACCGCGTGCAGCGCATTCCCGTCACCGAGTCCCAGGGCCGCATCCAGACCTCTGCCGCCGGCGTGTACGTCTTCCCGGAAGCCGACGAGATTGAAAGCGTCAACATCGACGAGAAGGATCTGCGCGTCGACGTGTACCGCTCCTCCGGCAAGGGCGGCCAGGGCGTGAACACCACCGACTCGGCCGTGCGCATCACCCACCTGCCCACCGGCATTGTGGTGACCTGCCAGAACGAGCGCTCGCAGATCCAGAACCGCGCCCGTGCCATGCAGGTGCTGCAGGCCCGCTTGGACCAGCTCGAGCGCGAGAAGCAGGAGGCGGAGGAGGCCGAGGGCCGCGCGTCCCAGGTGCGCACCATGGACCGCTCCGAGCGCATCCGCACCTACAACTGGCCGGAGAACCGCATCTCGGACCACCGCATCAACTACAAGTCCAACAACCTGGATTCGGTGCTGGACGGCAACATGGACGACCTCATCACGGCGCTGCAGACCCACGAGCGCCAGGAGCGTCTTGAAGCAGAGTAGCGTCCGCTCCCAGATCGCGAGCGCCACAAACACGCTGCGCGAGGCGGGCGTCGACTCGCCTGAGGTGGATGCGCGCCTGCTTGCCGCGCACGTGCTCGGCGTCGCGCCGATGCAGCTCATGTTCGCCGATGCGCCGGCGGACTTCGGCGGGCGCTACACCGAGCTCGTCGACCGCCGCGCCGGGCGCGAGCCGCTGCAGCACATCACCGGCACCGCGCCGTTTTACGGCGTCGACCTCGCCGTCGGCCCCGGCGTGTTCATCCCCCGGCCCGAAACAGAGGTCCTCGCCGAGTGGGCGGTGCGGAAGCTTATCGACGCACCTCCGGCTCCCACCGTCGTCGACCTCGGGTCCGGCACCGGAGCCTTAGCCATAGCGGTGGCCCGCGACAGGCCGGATGCGATCGTCTACGCGGTGGAACGCTCGGAGACCGCGCGCGCTTATCTGCAGCGCAACGTCGAAAAACAAGCGCCCCAGGTCAAGGTGGTGGCGGGGGACATGACCGACCCGGAGCTGCTCGCCGGGATCGGCGCGGACGTGGTGGTGTCCAACCCGCCGTATGTGCCGGAGACGCTTCAGTTACAGGCGGAGGTCTACGCGGACCCGCACGAGGCAGTGTTTTCGGGCGCAGACGGGATGGCGGCGATTCGCGGGCTCGTGCCCGTCGTCAAGCAAATGCTCAAAGATGGGGGAGCGGTGGGCATCGAGCACGACGACACCACCTCCGAGGCTGTGCAGGCCGAGCTGCGCGCCGGCGGTTTCGCGGACGTGCGCCCGCTGGAGGACATGACTGGGCGGGCTCGGTTTGTCACGGCGAGTAAGCTAGCCCGGTAACTGCCCGACGGCCAAGGAGCGAACATTGAGGGAAACGTACGACTGCCTCGACCCGCAGAAGCGCATCGAAGGCGTGCGCGCGGCCGCCGACGCCGTCCGGGCCGGCCGCTGCGTCGTGCTGCCGACGGACACCGTGTACGGCATCGGCTGCGACGCGTTCAACAACGACGCCGTGGAAACACTTCTGGCCACCAAACGCCGCGGGCCCGACATGCCGGTGCCGGTGCTGGTGGGCTCCTGGGTGACCATCCAGGGGCTCGTGCGCGAATTCACCGAAACCGCCAAGACGCTGGTTGAGGCGTTTTGGCCGGGTGGGTTGTCCATCGTCGTGCCCGAGGCACCCAGCCTGCCGTGGAACCTGGGCGACACGCGCGGCACCGTGCTGCTGCGTATGCCGAACCAGCCGCTGGCACTCGAGCTTTTGCAGGAGACCGGGCCGATGGCCGTGTCCTCCGCCAACATCTCCGGCAACCCGCCGGCGACCACCGCCGCCGAGGCGCGGCAGCAGTTCGGCGACGCGGTGCCCATCTACCTCGACGGGGGCACGGCGGAGATCGGGGAGCCGTCCACAATCATCGACATTTCCGGGCCCGTGCCGCGGATCTTGCGCGAGGGGGCGATCTCCGCCGAACGCATTGGTCAGGTCTTAGGGCTTGACCCGGAGAGCTTGCGGAGGAAGTAGCCGCCGATGAACGCCTCCGGTGTTCCGCTGCGTGAGCTGGGACTTGTCCTGCTCGTGGCGGCCGCAGTCACGTACCTGGCCACCGGGCCGGTGCGGTCCATGCTCGTGCGCACGGGCAGGGTGGCGGAGATCCGCCAGCGCGACGTGCACACGCAGCCGACCCCGTCGCTAGGCGGGCTGGCGATGTTCACGGGCTTCTTGGCGGCCTACGGGCTCGCGCAGCAGTTGCCGGCGCTGACACGCGGGTTCGCCCCCGTCACCCCGGAAATGACTGCGGTACTGGTGGGCGGGCTCGCCATCGTGCTCGTCGGCGTGGTGGACGACCTGTACGAGCTGCGCGCGCTGACCAAGCTAATCGGGCAGTTCGCCGCCGCGATCATCATGACCGCGCTGGGCATTATCTTCACCGTGTTCTATCTGCCGTTCGGGGAAGGCACCACGCTCATCCTGGATCAAGCCCAGGGCATGGTCTTGAGCGCGCTGTTTACGGTGCTGCTCATCAACGCAGTGAACTTCGTCGACGGCATCGACGGGCTCGCCGCCGGGCTGGGCATGATCGCGGGCTCTGCGATCCTGATCTACTCGCTGGCGGTGCTCCACGACCAAGGCGGAGCGGTCTCCGCCTACCCGCCGGCGATCATCTGCGCGATCCTGGTGGGGATCTGCGCGGGATTTTTGCCCCACAACTTCGAGCCCGCGCGCATCTTCATGGGCGACTCCGGGGCGATGCTGATCGGGCTGCTGCTCGCCGCGGCGTCGATTTCGGCATCCGGCAAGATCAACATGTCGCTCTACGGCGCCGCCGACCTAGTGGCGCTGGTCAGCCCGATCATCGTTGTGCTGGCCGCGATCGCGCTGCCAGTGCTGGACCTGGTGTGGGCCGTGATCCGCCGCACCGCGCGCGGGCAGAGCCCGTTTGCCGCGGACGCAGGGCACATCCACCACCGCCTACTTCGGCTCGGGCACACGCACCGCCGCACCGTGCTGGTGCTCTACATGTGGGTCTCCGCCGTCGCCTTCGGTGCAGTGAGCTTTTCCGTGGTGCCGTTCAAAATCGCGGCGTCGTTAAGCGTGGCGGCGCTGCTGGTTGCGTTTTTGCTCACGCTGGTGCCCTTGGCCAAGGGAAAGATCGGCCCGGCAGGTAGGATGACGCAGCGTGAAACCGCTTGAAGTCAACGACGCTAACGCCATGACCGACCACCGCAAGCCTCTCGTGCGCGCGCTGAAGGTGGCCAGCTGGGCGCTCGTGGTGCTCACTGTGGTCGCGCTGATGGGGTGGGGCGCCGCCCGCGACCTGCCCGGCATCTGGGCCGCGCTGATGGGCGTCGCAGTGGGCGGAAGCTTCGTGCTGCTCACCGCCGCAACCGTGTTGGCCACCTCGAACTCCACCCCGAATGCCACGATGGCGATCGTGCTCGGCGGCTGGCTGCTCAAGATGGGTGTGCTGGTGCTGTTTTTCCTGTGGATCCGCGGCTTCGACTTCTACGACCACCAGGCGTTCGGCATCACCACGATGGTGGCCCTAGTTGTCGCTCTGGGTGCCGAAACCTGGGGCTTGATCACCACCCGCACCACCTACCTGGATTAGAGGTACGCGCAAGCTGTGACAGACCTAACAGCAGGGCGGAAAAGCGTCCGAGCTGGGTAGTTGCCCGGTTTCGTGGGTTGGGGTGGTGCGTCGGGGGGACAACTACACAGGTAAAACCTACTTTGCGCGGACGGCCTGTTAGGATTACCGCTGGGTTTGTTCCGAGTCGATATTAACCCTCGTAAGCAGGGGAAACCGGCGTAAGAACGACATCCCCTGCCCCCGCGGAAGCAGATGTGCGACGGAGTCCGCCGCGGAGGCAGTCTTTGTTGAAGACGTCCATCGCACCGCGCACCGAGCGCATCGGAGCGCGGCCCGAGAACGGGAGAGAACGCTGAGCGTTACAACTTTGGCCATGAAGGGTGAATTCCACGCACCTTCGCTTGGTCCAGAATTTTTCCCGGGGCAGACGTACGGCCAGCTCATTGGCGAAGACTTCGCTAATGGGTGGTTCGCACTCGATCGCATCATGCTCGTCCGCCTGTTCATGGCGGCGATTTTGGTGCTCCTCTTTGTTATTGCCTTCCGGAACCCGAAGCTGGTTCCCAAGGGCTTGCAGAATGTCGCCGAGATCGGTGTCGATTTCGTCCGCGTGCATATCGCGGAGGACACGCTGGGGAAGAAGGACGGCAAGCGGTTCCTGCCGCTGCTGTGCACCATCTTCTTCACCACGCTGTTCATGAACGTCGCAACGATCATCCCGGGCCTGAACATCTCGCCTAACGCACGTATCGGCATGCCGATCGTCATGGCGGTTGCGGCCTACATCGCGATGATTTACGCCGGCGTGAAGCGCTACGGCATCGCATACTTCAAGCACTCGACCGTGATTCCCGGCCTTCCGCCGCTGCTCCACCTTCTGGTGGTGCCGATCGAGTTCTTCTCGACGTTTATTCTGCGTCCGGTCACCCTGGCTCTTCGTCTTATGGCGAACTTCCTGGCTGGCCACATCATTCTCGTCCTGCTGTACTCCGCCACGAACTTCTTCTTCTGGCAGCTGAACGCATGGACGGCAGTGAGTGGCCTGACCCTCATCGCAGCGCTGCTGTTCACCGCATACGAGTTGATCATCATCTTCCTGCAGGCGTACATCTTCGCTCTGCTGACTGCGGTGTACATCGAGCTGTCGCTGCACGCGGATGCGCACTAACAAAGCGCGACCACACGGCCAACTGAATAACCCCACCATCTGTCACTCGCTCACCCGCACCCCGCGGGGGAGCACCTAGAAAGGGAACGACTTTCACATGAACGACATCATTCTTGCTCAGGCAGCGGAGACCGTGAACCGCTACGAGGGTCTCGGCACCATCGGCTACGGCCTCGCAACCATCGGCCCGGGCATCGGCATCGGCATGCTCGTCGGCAAGACCGTCGAGGGCATGGCTCGCCAGCCGGAGATGGCTGGCCAGCTGCGCACCACCATGTTCCTGGGTATCGCCTTCGTTGAGGCGCTTGCCCTGATCGGCCTCGTCGCCGGCTTCCTGTTCTAAAAACACGAACGAGTAACCCGTACATTTTTAGATCAGGAGCAACCAATGACTGACGTCACTGCATTCCTCGCTGCCGCAGAGGCCAGCGAGAAGCTGCCGCTGGAGAAGGAACCTTCCATTCTTCTGCCGGCAGCGTACGACGTGGTTTGGTCTCTTGTCGTTTTCATCATCGTCGGCCTACTTTTTGCGAAGTACGTCATTCCGAAGTTCCAGGAAGTGCTGGCGGAGCGCGAAGACCGAATCAAGGGTGGCATCGAGCGTGCTGAGGTCGCCCAGAAAGAAGCCAAGGCTGCCCTGGAGAAGAACAACGCCGAGCTTGCGGAGGCGCGCCACGAGGCCGCTGAGATCCGTGAAGCCGCCCGCACCCGCGGCAAGGAAATCGAGGCTGAGTCTCGTGCCCGCGCCGAGGAAGAGGCCCGCCGCATCATCGAGTCCGGTGAGAAGCAGCTGCAGGCCTCCCGCGAGCAGGTTGTCGCTGAGCTGCGCAACGAGATGGGCCAGAACTCCATCTCGCTGGCTGAGCGTCTGCTGGGCACCGAGCTGTCGGATTCGACCCGCCGCTCGAACACGATCGACGAGTTCCTGAGCGAGCTCGACCACGTGTCGACGAGGAAGTAGGCGAGATGAAGGCAGCTAGTCGCGAAGCACAGTCGCACGTTACGGGCAAGCTCGAGGAGCTGATCCGGAACGCCGACAATTCCGTCGCCGTGGCTGCGCAGATCGGTACCGAGCTGTTCCTCACCGTGGACCAGCTCGACACCGAGCGCGCGCTGCGTATCGCCGTGGCCGACACGTCGCTGGAGTCCTCGCAGCGCGAGGGCATAATTCGCGACGTCTTCGGCAACAAGGTTGCGGAGCCCACCCTGAACATCCTCACCGCTGCGGCGCAGCAGGAGTGGTCGACCCCGCGCGAGTTCCGCGCCGGTCTGGTCAACCTCGGCCGTCATGCGCTGGAGCTGGGTGCCAAGGAGCAGGGCCAGCTGGAGCAGGTGGAAAACGAGCTGTACCAGCTCTCCACGCTGCTCGAAGGGGAGAAGGAGCTGACCCAGCTGCTCTCCGACCGCACCGCGACCCCGGCGCAGAAGCGCGGACTGTTGGCTAGCGTGATTTACGGCAAGGTGACGATGTTCACCGAGGCACTGGCATTGCAGGTTATCGGCCGCCCCAACCACAACCCCGTCGACGACTTGGCCGAGCTGGCCGCGGGCGTCGCGGAGCTGCGTGGCAAGGCTGTCGCACGCGTGAAGGCCGCTGAGGCACTCAGCGACACCCAGCGCGATGCACTGGCCCGCAAGCTGGAGCAGATTTACGGTCGCGAGATGGCCATCCACTCTGAGGTTGACCCCAGCCTCCTCGGCGGAATGGTTGTCCGTGTGGGCGATGAGGTCATCGACGGTTCGACGCGCGGGAAGATTAACCGCCTGCGCACCGACATGGCGGCCCAGGCGACCAAATAGAAAACAACATGCTGGAAGAAACTACCGAGAGCAGGAAGAACATGGCGGAGCTGACGATCTCCTCCGATGAGATCCGTAGCGCGATAGCGAACTACACCTCGAGCTACTCCGCGGAGGCCTCCCGTGAGGAGGTCGGCGTGGTGACTTCGGCTGCAGATGGTATTGCCCAGGTTTCCGGGCTGCCAGGTTGCATGACGAACGAGCTGCTCGAGTTCCCGAACGGCGTCATCGGCGTCGCACAGAACCTCGAGACCGATTCCATCGGTGTCGTGGTGCTGGGTAATTTTGAGACCCTTTCCGAGGGCGACGAAGTCAAGCGGACGGGCGAGGTTCTCTCGATCCCGGTCGGCGAGAACTTCCTCGGCCGCGTGATCAACCCCCTGGGCCAGCCGATTGACGGCCTGGGCCCCATCGAGTCCAACGAAGAGCGTGCCTTGGAGCTCCAGGCCGCAAGCGTGCTCGACCGCCAGCCGGTCGAGGAGCCGCTGCAGACCGGCCTCAAGGCGATCGACGCCATGACGCCGATCGGCCGCGGCCAGCGTCAGCTCATCATTGGCGACCGCAAGACCGGCAAGACCGCAGTCTGCATCGACACCATCCTCAACCAGAAGGAATTCTGGGAGACCGGTGACCCGTCGAAGCAGGTGCGCTGCATCTACGTCGCCGTCGGCCAGAAGGGCTCCACCATCGCCGGTGTGCGCCAGACTCTGGAGGACAACGGCGCACTGGAGTACACCACCATCGTGGCGGCTCCGGCATCCGACTCCGCAGGCTTCAAGTGGCTGGCACCGTTCTCCGGCGCCGCCCTGGGCCAGCACTGGATGTACCAGGGCAAGCACGTCCTGGTGATCTACGATGACCTGACCAAGCAGGCCGAGGCATACCGTGCCATCTCCCTGCTGCTGCGCCGCCCGCCGGGCCGCGAGGCATACCCGGGCGATGTGTTCTACCTGCACTCCCGCCTGCTGGAGCGTGCCGCCAAGCTCAACGACGAGCTCGGTGCCGGCTCCCTGACCGCGCTGCCGATCATCGAGACGAAGGCGAACGACGTGGGCGCCTTCATTCCGACCAACGTCATCTCGATTACCGACGGCCAGGTCTTCCTGCAGTCTGACCTCTTCAACCAGGGCGTGCGCCCGGCTATCGACGTGGGCATCTCCGTGTCCCGTGTCGGTGGCGCCGCGCAGACCAAGGGCATGAAGAAGGTTGCCGGTAACCTCCGTCTTGACCTCGCCGCATACCGCGACCTGGAGGCCTTCGCGGCCTTCGCGTCCGACCTCGACGCCGCTTCCAAGAAGCAGCTCGAGCGCGGCCAGCGTCTGGTGGAGCTGCTGAAGCAGTCCGAGAACTCTCCGCAGGCAGTCGAGTACCAGATAATCTCGATCTGGTCCGCGAACGAGGGCGTTTTCGACGTCGTTCCCGTCGAGGATGTCCGCCGCTACGAGGAAGAGCTGCACGAGGCCATCCGCGCCAACGCACCGCAGGTCTACGACCAGATTGCGGGCGGCAAGCAGCTTGACGACGACTCTCAGGCCGCGATCCTGCGCATCAACGAGGACCTGGCGCGTAACTTCCAGGCTTCCTCCGGCGAGCGCATCGTCCGCGAGGCCGAGGCGGAGCCGCTCGACTCCAAGCACGTGGCCAAGAACCAGCTCAACGTCAGCCGCTCCTAGTGCGCGTGCAACGCGACTAGGACTACTACATAAAGGAAGGGAGGAAACACCATGGCAACGCTTCGCGAATTGCGCGACCGCATCAGGTCCGTCAACTCAACGAAGAAGATTACGAAGGCCCAGGAGCTGATCGCCACCGCGCAGATCACCAAGGCCCAGCAGCGCGTCGAGGCGGCTAAGCCGTACGCCGACGAGCTGAAAGACGTCATGGAACGCCTCGCGTCCGCGAGCTCCCTGGCCCACCCCATGCTCCACGAGCGTGAGAACGGCCGGGTCGCGGCAATCCTCGTGGTCACTTCTGACCGCGGTATGGCCGGCGGTTACAACCACAACGTCCTGAAGAAGGCCGCGCAGCTGGAGCGCATGCTCACCGATGCCGGGTACGAGGTAGTGCGCTACGTCACCGGCAACAAGGGTGTCACGCACTTCAGGTTCCGCGACATGGACGTTGAAGGTTCTTGGACCGGGTTCTCGCAGCAGCCGTCGTGGGATGACACCCACGGCGTGCGCCACCAGATCATCGACGGCTACATGGCAGGCTCCGAAGGCTCGGTGCCGCTGCGTGTCGACGGTGCCGAAGGTGCATCCGTGCGCGGCTTCGACGTCGTGCAGGTCGTCTACACCGAGTTCGTCTCCATGCTGTCGCAGGAGGCCCGGGTCACCCAGCTCCTGCCGATTGAGCCGGTGCTGGAGGAGTTCAAGTACGAGCAGCAGGACATGCTGACCACCTCCGGCGAGGTGGGCCCGGACATGAGCTTCGAGCCCGACGCTGACACGCTGATGGAAGAACTGCTTCCGGTGTACGTCTCCAGGTTGCTCTACTCGATCTTCCTGGAGTCCGCTGCAGCGGAGTCGGCATCGCGCCGCACGGCTATGAAGAACGCGACGGATAATGCTACGGAGCTGGCTAACGACCTGTCCCGTGAAGCTAACCAAGCCCGTCAGGCAAAGATCACCCAGGAAATCACCGAGATTATCGGCGGCGCTGGCGCGCTGTCCGGTAGTGGAGAAAGTGACTAAATCATGACTACTGCTCACTCTTTTGATGAGCGCAACGACGAGCTGGCGGGTGCGGCTTCTGAGACCGACACCGCACCGGCTCAGGTCGAGAACACTCAGAACCCGCGCGGTTCTGAGAACGGCCGTGTCGTGCGCGTCATCGGCGCAGTCGTCGACGTGGAGTTCCCGCGTGGCGAGCTGCCCGCTCTGTACAACGCGCTCGAGGTCGACATCGACCTCGGCGAGATGTCCAAGACCATCGTGCTCGAGGTCGCCCAGTTCCTGGGCGACAACCTCGTGCGCACCATCGCTATGGCGCCGACCGACGGCCTCGTCCGCGGCGCTAAGGTGGCAGACTCCGGCAACCCGATCTCCGTGCCGGTGGGCGACCAGGTGAAGGGCCACGTGTTCAACGCGCTCGGCCAGTGCCTGGACGACCCGTCGGTGGGCGAGAACGGCGAGCGCTGGGGCATCCACCGCGAGCCGCCGGCGTTCAAGGACCTCGAGGGTAAGACCGAGATCCTGGAGACCGGTATTAAGGTCATCGACCTGCTCACCCCGTACGTCAAGGGCGGCAAGATCGGCCTGTTCGGTGGCGCTGGTGTGGGCAAGACCGTGCTGATCCAGGAGATGATTACGCGTATTGCACGCGAGTTCTCCGGTACCTCGGTCTTCGCCGGCGTCGGCGAGCGCACCCGTGAGGGCACCGACCTGTTCCTCGAGATGGAGGACATGGGCGTGCTGCCGGATACCGCGCTTGTCTTCGGCCAGATGGATGAGCCGCCGGGGGTCCGTATGCGCGTGGCCCTGTCCGGCCTGACCATGGCGGAGTACTTCCGCGATGTGCAGAACCAGGACGTGCTGCTGTTCATCGACAACATCTTCCGCTTCACCCAGGCGGGCTCCGAGGTGTCGACCCTGCTGGGCCGCATGCCTTCCGCCGTGGGCTACCAGCCGACCCTGGCCGACGAGATGGGTGTGCTCCAGGAGCGCATTACCTCGACCAAGGGCCGTTCGATTACGTCGCTGCAGGCCGTCTACGTGCCGGCGGACGACTACACCGACCCGGCTCCGGCCACCACCTTCGCCCACCTCGACGCGACCACCGAGCTTTCCCGTTCGATCGCGTCGAAGGGCATCTACCCGGCCGTGGACCCGCTGACCTCCACGTCTCGTATCCTCGAGCCGGGCATCGTCGGCGAGCGCCACTACGCGGTCGCGCAGAAGGTGATCGGTATCCTGCAGAAGAACAAGGAGCTGCAGGACATCATCGCCATCCTCGGTATGGATGAGCTGTCCGAGGAAGACAAGATCACCGTGCAGCGCGCGCGTAAGATCCAGCGCTTCCTGGGCCAGAACTTCTTCGTCGCAAAGAAGTTCACCGGCGACGAGGGCTCCTACGTGCCGCTCGAGGAGACGATCGACGCGTTCGACCGTCTCTGCGAGGGCGAGTTCGACCACTACCCGGAGCAGGCCTTCAACGGCCTTGGCGGTCTGGACGACGTCGAGGCTGCGTACAAGAAGCTGCAGGCGTAGGAGGGTAGAAGATGGCTGAACTTACCGCTCAACTGGTCGCGGTCGACCGCATGCTCTGGAAAGGCCAGGCAAGCATCGTCACCGCCCAGACCACGGAGGGTGAGATCGGCATCCTTCCTGGCCACGAGCCGCTCCTTGGCCAGCTCAAGGACAACGGTGTGGTGACCATCCGCCCGACCGACGGCGAGCGCATCGTCGCCGCCGTCCAGGGTGGGTTCCTGTCCGTTGTGGGCGACAAGGTGACCATCTTGGCCGACTACGCGATCTTCGCCGACGAGGTTGACACCGCTGACGCGGAGTCCCACCTCCACGACGAGGACCGCGTTGTCAAGGCACGTTCCGAGGCGGAGCTCGCCGCGGTTCGCCGCCAGAGCCAGTAAAAGTCTCTGGCAAGGAAGGCATAGACGCCGACCGCCACGAACGCACCCCTTCCCGGGAAACCGGGAGGGGGTGTTTCGCATTTGTGCGATATGATCACTGGCAAATGTCTATCCAGCGTGGTCGAGGAGGTTGGGCCGGGATGATGGTCGTCGCAAGTGTTGCAGCGCTAGTCCTGGTAGTCCTCGCAGCGGCCGCGGGGTGGCGCTTTGCCATGGTGCGCAACTCCGGCGCGCGGGCGATGATGCGCGAGCTGCCGGCTGAGGGGATCCACGGCTGGCGGCATGGCGTGCTGCGCTACGACGGCGAGCGGCTGCTGTTTTTCAAGCTGCGCTCGCTGACGTTCCACCACGACGTGGAGCTGGATCGCCGCGGGGTGGAGTTCGAGGGGTTCAGGGACGTGACCGAGGGCGAACGCGAGTTCATGCCGGAGATCGGTCACGTCCTCCGCTTTACTGGCCCGCAGGGCGATTTCGAGTTCGCGGCGGACCGCCACACGGAGATGGGGCTGGTGTCGTGGGTGGAGGCGGCACCGGATGTGCGCCAGGAGCGTATCGACGTGCGTTCGCTGGCCCAGCGCGCGCAGCGCGATGCAAACCAGCGTTAAGGGCGGCTGTACCCTGACAGGCATGCGTCTAGTCATAGCCCGTTGCTCCGTGGATTACGTCGGCCGCCTGGATGCGCACCTGCCGGAGGCGATGCGTTTGATTCTGATCAAGGCGGACGGGTCTGTGTCCATCCACGCGGACGACCGCGCCTACAAGCCGCTGAACTGGATGACGCCGCCGTGCACCACCCGGGTGGAGCACGTGGTGGACGTGGACGGCGAGGACACCGGCGAAGAACTCTGGATCGTGGAGAACCCGAAGGGCGAGCAGCTTCGCATCACGGTCTCCGAGGTTGTGCTGGATGAAACGAAGGAGCTCGGCCAGGATCCGGGGCTGGTCAAAGACGGCGTGGAGTCCCACCTGCAGGAGCTTCTGGCGGAGCACATCACCACGCTCGGCGACGGCGTGACCCTGGTGCGCCGGGAGTACCCGACCGCGATCGGGCCGGTGGACATCCTTGCGCGCGACCCTGACGGAGGCACGCTGGCGGTGGAGGTGAAACGCCGCGGCGGCATCGACGGCGTGGAGCAGCTCAGCCGCTACGTGGAGCTGCTCAACCGCGACGACCTGCTGCGCCCGGTGCGCGGCGTGTTTGCAGCGCAGGAGATCAAGCCGCAGGCGCGCACGCTCGCGGGCGACCGCGGCTTCGAGTGCGTGACCCTGGACTACGACGAGCTGCGCGGCATCGAGTCCGCGGAGCTGCGCCTGTTCTGATGCCGCGCAGGAACCGTCGCCAGTATCAGGCGCCGCGGTACGTGCTGCCCAAAGACGGCTCCACGTTCATCGGCACCCAGGAGATGGAGGGGCCGAGCTGGACCAACGGGGAGATCTTCAAGGTCCGCCAGATCGGGTCGGCGGCTGCGACGAAGTACTACATCTGCCCGGGCTGCAACCAGAACATCCCACCCGGGGTGGCGCACGTGGTGGCGTGGCCGCGCGATACCGGCCGGGGCGCGGACGACCGGAGACACTGGCACAAGCACTGCTGGCAGCGGCGCTAGGATTGGCTGCATGATTGCAGCGTTTTCTGTGGCACCGACCATGACCGAAAATTCCAACGCGGAGATGTCCGACGTTGTCGCCCGGGCGGTGAAGGTGGTCCGCGAGTCGGGCCTGCCGCACGAGACCACGGCGATGTTCACCACCATTGAGGGGGAGTGGGACGAGGTCATGGACGTGATCAAACGGGCGACGCAGGCGGTGGAGGAGGTCTCCCCGCGCGTGTCGCTGGTGGTCAAGGCGGATATCCGCCCCGGCTACGAGAACATGCTGCAGCAGAAAGTGGAATCCCTGAACAAGCACTTGGAGGCGTAACATGACCAACCCGCAGTTCACCGGCGGCGCGATCGACCTGGGAGCGCTCGCGGACCGCAACGACGAGGCGCAGGGCGGCTTCGAGCCGTTCATCACGGTCACCGAGGCCAACGTTGAAAAGGACATCTTCGAGCGCTCCATGCAGATTCCCGTGGTGCTGCTCATCGGCACGCCGCGCAGCCCAGATTCGGAGAGCTTGAAGGCCCAGTTTGAGAAGTTGGCGGCGGGCCAGCGCGCCTTCTTGGTCGGCTACCTGGATGCGGACGCCACCCCGCAGGTCGCCCAAGCAATGGGCGTGCGCGTGCTGCCTACGGTGGTCGCGCTCGCGGGCGGGCGGCCGGTGGCCAACTTCGAGGGCAACCAGCCGGCGGACGAGCTCGAGCAGTGGGTTGGCGCTTTGGTCAGCCAGGTGGGCCCGCAGTTGCAGGGGCTTGCCGACGACACCACGCCCGCCGAGGACACCGAGGACCCCCGCCTGGACCGCGCCACGGAGGCGCTCAACGCCGGCGACTTCGACGCCGCCACGGCGGTCTACGACGAGATCCTCGCGGACGACCCAACCAACGCCGACATCAAGCAGGCGAAAGCGACCGTGGCCGTGCTCAAGAGGGTGCAGGGGCAGGGGGAGCCGGAGGGTGACGTCGAGAAGCTGCTGTGGCTCGCGGACAAGGAGTTTGTGGCAGGCCAGCCTGAGGCGGCCTTCGACCGCCTGCTGGAGCACGTCAAGGCCGAGCCGCGCGCCAAGGAGCGGCTGCTGGAGCTGCTGACGCTTTTGGAGCCGGGTGATCCGCGCGTGATCGCGGCGCGCACCCGGCTCGCCAGCGCCCTGTTCTAGCGGCGCAGGATGTAGTACTGCGCGCTCATCGCCGGCACGTGCAGCTCGGCGGACTGCTCGAAGCGGTCCCACTCGGTCGGCTCGGTGTGAAGCACCTGCGGCAGGTCGTTGCCGGCGCCGCCGTAGACGGCGTCGTCGGTGTTGACCAAAAGCTCCCACTCGCCGGCCTCGGGAAGCCCGAGGCGGTAGTTGGGCTGGGAGGCACCGGAGAGGTTCACCACGGCGAGCACCGGGGTGGCGTCCACGCCCCAGCGGATGTAGGCGAGGATGTTGTTCGCGGCGTCGTCGCCCTTGACCCACTGGAAGCCCATCGGGGTGTTGTCCTGCGAGTACAGCGCCGGGGTGTCGCGGTAGACGCGGTTTAAGTCGCGCACGAGGCGCTGGATGCCGCGGTGGTAGCCGTGGCCCCAGCTATCGGCAATGTTGTCCCAGTTGACGGAGTGGGCCTCGTCCCACTCGGTGGTCTGGCCCCACTCGCAGCCCATGAACAACAGCTGCTTGCCGGGGTGCGAGAACATGTAGCCGTACAGGGCGCGAAGGCCCGCGGCCTTGTTCCAGTCGTCGCCGGGCATGCGAGTCCACAGCGAGCCCTTCCCGTGGACCACTTCGTCGTGGCTAAAGGGCAGCACGTAGCGCTCGGAGAACGCGTAGACCAGCGAGAACGTGATCTCGTTGTGGTGGTAGGAGCGGTGGATGGGATCCAGGGAGAAGTACTCCAAGGTGTCGTTCATCCAGCCCATGTTCCACTTCAGCGAAAAGCCGAGTCCGTCGGCGTCGGTCTGCGCGGTCACGCCCGGCCAGGCGGTGGATTCCTCGGCGATGGTGAGCACGCCGGGGTGCTCGCGGTGCACGGTGGCGTTCATTTCCTGGAGGAACTGCACCGCCTCCCAGTGCTCGCGGCCGCCGTACTGGTTGGGCAGCCACTCGCCGGGTTCGCGGGAGTAGTCCAGGTAGAGCATGGAGGCCACGGCGTCCACGCGCAGGCCGTCCAGGTGGAACTCCTCGCACCAGTACAGGGCGTTAGCCACCAGGAAGTTGCGCACTTCGCGGCGGCCGAAGTCGAAGACATAGGTGCCCCAGTCTTTCTGCTCGCCGCGGCGCCAGTCGGGGTGCTCGTAGAGCGCGGTGCCGTCGAAACGCGCGAGCGCGAAGTCGTCTTTGGGGAAGTGGGCCGGCACCCAGTCCACCAGCACGCCGATGCCGTTGGCGTGCAGCGTGTCCACGAGTTTGCGGAACTCGTCCGGGCTGCCCCAGCGCGCGGTCGGGGCGTAGTAGCCGGTGACCTGGTAGCCCCAGGAGCCGCCGAAGGGGTGCTCCGCCACGGGCAGGAATTCCACGTGGGTGAAGCCGTTTTCCACCAGGTAGGGCACGAGCTCCTCGGTCAGCTGGGCGTAGTTGGAGCCCTGCTTCCAGGAGCCGATGTGGCACTCGTAGACGCTCATAGCGGAGTTGGTGGGGTCGATGCCGGCGCGCGCGTTGATCCACTCTTCGTCGGTCCACTCGAACTCGCTCGGCGCGGCCACCACGGAGACGGTCTCCGGCGGGGTGAGTGTCCGCTTAGCCAGCGGGTCGGCCTTGTCCACGCGGGTGCCGTCGGCGGTCTGGATGGCGTACTTGTAGGTGGCGCCGTCGCCGATGCCCGGGATGAAGACCTCCCACACACCGGAGGCACCCAATGAGCGCATGGGGTACTGGTTGGGGTTCCACCCGCAGAAGTCGCCGATGACGGCCACGCCCTGGGCGTTCGGCGCCCACACGGCAAAGGAGGTGCCGCTGACCTCGCCCAGGGAGGTCTCGTAGGAGCGCACGTTCGCGCCGAGGACCTCCCAGAGGCGTTCGTGGCGGCCCTCGTTGATCAAGTGCAGGTCCAGCGAGCCCAGGGTGGGCAGGAAGTGGTACGCGTCCGCCACAATGCGCGGTTCGGCACCCGGGTAGGTGACGCGGAAGCGGTAGTCGGGCGCGTGCTCGTCGTCAAGCGAGATTGCCCAGATGTCGTCGCCGATGAGCTCCATGGCGCGGGCGCCGTTGTGGATGAGCAGCTCCACGCGCTCGGCGCCGAGGAAGCGGGTGCGCACGACGGATCCTGCGCCCACGCGGTGCCAGCCGTAGAAATCGTGGGGCGCGTGGTGCTTGCACTCGATGAGGCGCTGGCGGTCGCCTTCGGGGATGAGCAGGTCGGTGTTCATGAGCTTCCTTAGGGACGGTAGTCGTGGTCTGAGATCTGACGGTACGCAAGTGCTTCTCGACGAACCGAAGGCACCTCCGGCAACCGGAAAATATGCGCGACGTTCTTCTCGGGTGCGAGGCGGATGAAGTTGCCGGTCTCGGCGGTGGTCCAGGTGTAGCGCTCGCCGGTGATCTGGTCGTGCACCTCGAAGGTTTCGCCGTCGTTGAGGCCGACCGCGGAGGCGTCGACACGCAGCATGCCCTCCTGGGTGGAGGAGGGATCCAGGTTGACCACCACGAGCACCGCGTTGCCGGTCTCCGCGTCGACCTTGGAGTAGGCGATGATGTTGTCGTTGGCGATGTCGTGGAAGCGGATCTGGCGCAGCTGCTGCAGCGCCGGGTTGTCGCGGCGGATGGTGTTGAGCAGCGTGAGGTACGGCTCAAGCGAGGCTCCCTTTTCCAGCGCGGCGGCGAAGTCGCGGTGGCGCAGCTGGTACTTCTCGCTGTCGTGGTACTCCTCGCTGCCTGCGGCCATGGGGCGGTCCTCGTAGAGCTCGTAGCCGGAGTAGACACCCCACAGCGGGCTCATGGTGGCGGCCAGGGTGGCGCGCAGCGCGAACGCCGCCGGGCCGCCCTGCTGCAGCGTGGCGTGCAGGATGTCGGGGGTGTTGACGAAGAGGTTGGGGCGGGAGACGTCGGCGACGTCCACGAGCAGCTGTGCGAAATCGGTCAGCTCCGCCTTCGTGGTCTTCCACGTGAAGTGGGTGTAGGACTGCGAGAACCCGGCCTTGGACAGCCCGTACATGCGCGGCGGGCGGGTGAACGCCTCCGCGAGGAAGATCACGTCCGGGTCGGTCTCGTGCACCTTCGCAATCAGCCAGTGCCAGAAATCCACCGGCTTGGTGTGGGGGTTGTCCACGCGGAAGGTGGTCACACCCAGGTCCACCCAGTACATGAGCACGCGGTAGATCTCCGCGTAGAGCTTCTCCGGGGCGTTGTCGAAGTTGAGCGGGTAGATGTCCTGGTACTTCTTGGGCGGGTTTTCGGCGTAAGCAATCGTGCCGTCGGCCAGGACGGTGAAAAACTCCGGGTGCTCTTTCGCCCACGGGTGGTCGGGGGCTGCCTGCAGCGCGAAGTCGAGGGCGATTTCCAGGCCCAGCTCGTTGGCGTGGTCCATCATGTCCAAGAACTCGTCCTCGCCGCCTAAGTTCGGGTCGAAGGCGTCGTGGCCGCCGTGCTTGGAGCCGATCGCCCACGGCGAGCCGACGTCGCCGTCTTCGGGGGTCAGCGTGTTGTTGCGGCCCTTGCGGTTGACCTCGCCGATGGGGTGGATCGGCGGGAAGTACACGGTGTCGAAGCCCATGTCGGCCACGCGCTGCAGCTGCGCCGCGGTGGTTTCCCACGTGCCGTGGACGGGGTTGCCCATCGCGTCCACGCCGCCGGTGGAGCGGGGGAACAGCTCGTACCAGGAGTTCACCAGCGCCTCGCGGCGCTCCACCAGGATATCGGCCACGGGTCCGCGTGTGACAAGCTCGCGCAGCGGGTACTCGGCCAACACGTCGCGCACTTCCTGCGAGACGCAGGGCGCGATGCGGTCGGCGAGCGGCAGCGTGTCGTCGAGAAGCAATGTGCGCGCGTTCTCCAGCACCTGCGGCGAGGGGGTCTGGGCGATGGCCGCAGCGAACAGGTCCGCGCCATGGGCGATGTCGTTGGCCAGTTCTTTCTCCGTCTGTCCCGCGGCGAGCTTCTTCTCCACCGCGTTGCGCCACGTGGCCATCACGTCGCTCCACGCGTCCACGCGGTAGCGCCACAGCCCCTTCTCGCGGGGGATGAAGATGCCGTGGACGTAATCCGGGCGGTAGACCTCCTGGTGCATCGGCACCGAGAACTGCTCGCCGGACGGCGAGACCAGCACCAGCGTCGCCGCGATGGCGTCGTGGCCCTCGCGCCACACCAGCGCCGAGATAGGCACTACCTCGCCGACCACCGCCTTCGCGGGCAACGTGCGACCGGAAACTTGGGGGCGCACATCGTCGATGCCAAAGCGAGCAACCATTTTTCAGACCCTCTCAACCTGCCTGCATTCCATTAGCCAGGGTAGCGCGGGCCTCCCACACACGCGGGCCGAAATAGGTAAAGATGGATGCGTGAATGCGAGTGAGGAATTGGTGACAGATCCGGACCTGCTGGTGGACATGCGCGACGTGGAGTTCATCCGCGGCGGCAACACCCTGGTGGGCCCCGTGACATGGCAGGTTGAGCTGGACGAGCGGTGGGTGGTCATCGGCCCCAACGGCGCCGGCAAGACCACCCTGATCCGCATGGCCTCGGCCCAGGAGTTCCCTTCCAAGGGCACCGTGTTCATCATCGGCGAGCGCGTCGGCGCCACCGACATGCGCGACCTGCGCGCGGCGATCGGCGTGACGTCGTCCGCGGTGGCGCAGCGCGTGCCGGACAACGAGAAGGTGGGCGACCTGGTCGTCTCCGCCGGCTACGCCATTTTGGGGCGCTGGCGCGAGGACTACGACGAGATGGATTACGAGCAAGCCCTCGAGGTGCTCGAGCAGGTCGGCGCGATCCACCTGATTGACCGCACTTGGGGCACGCTGTCCGACGGCGAGAAGAAGCGCGTGCTGGTCGCGCGCGCGGTGATGACCAACCCGGAGCTTCTGATCCTGGACGAGCCGGCCGCAGGCATGGACCTGGGCGGGCGCGAGGACCTGCTGGCCTACCTGGGCGATCTGGCCATGGACCCGGACGCACCGGCGATTGTCATGATCACCCACCACTTAGAGGAGATCCCGGCGGGCTTCACCCACGCCATGCTGTTGGACGAGGGAGAGGTGGTCGCCCAGGGGCTTATCGACGACGTGCTGACCTCCGAAAACGTCTCGCGCGCCTACCACCAGCCCATCGAAGTCACGGTGGATGAGGGCCGCTTTACTGCGCGCCGGGCTCGCGCCAAGCGCGGGGGTGCGCACCGGGCGTAAGCCTGGGGGTTTTCGGCCATGCCCACGAGAAGGAATCGCACCCAGGGCGTGCTGACGCACGACGTCGGCGACACCATCGACGTCCACGAGCGCAGCGGGTTTCAAGGTGCCCGCCTGTCCGCGACGGTGATGCTGCTTCGCGACGGTGCGGACGGGCTCGAGGTGTGGATGCAGGAGCGCGTGTTATCCATGCCGAATTACCCCGGGATCACCGTCTTTCCCGGCGGCGGGGTGGATTCGCGCGATTTTCCGCCGCGCGCGTGGGACGACGGCGAGCTGTGGCTCGGCCGCTCCGCCATTTCCCTGGCCCGCCAGCTGGGCGTGACCAAGTACAAGGCGCACGCGCTTCTGTTCGCGGCGGTTCGCGAACTGTTCGAGGAAACCGGCACGCTGCTCGCAGTGGACGACGACGGCGTGCTGCTGGGCGACGCGCGCCCCTTCCACGAGCACCGCCTGAAGCTGGAGTCGCACGAGCTTTCGCTTACCGACGTGCTCCGCGAGTCCAACCTCAACGTCTGCGCCGACCTGGTCAAACCGCTCGCGAGGTGGGTAGGCAAGTCTGAAAGCGGCAACTGGTTCGACACCTTCACCTTCGTCGCCGCCAACCCGGAGGGTCAGGAGCCGGATTCCAACACCGAGGAGGCGGACGACGCCAACTGGTTTCCGCCGCAACTGATCTTGGAGGGTTGGCGCCACGGATTGGTGCGCCTGGCGCCCTCGACGTGGGCGCAGCTGAACGAGGTGGCGCGCTTCGACGGAGCGGAAGAGGCGCTGGCCGCCGCGTGGCGCGCGGACTTGTCGCCGGTGGTGGGCGACCCGGTGGACGACCTGCGCTACCACGACTTCTTCTCGTTCACGCCGATGGACAGGATTGGACGCCGCGGTGGGATTTAGCGTTGCAGAAGCCCGCTTTTTGGCGGCGCACGCCGGGGAGATCGCCGACGTTGCGCCGGAGGTGGCGCTGACCAAGCAGTCGGTGTTCGCCGACCGCGCGGTGTTGGACGCCCGCTTCGGCGAGTACGCTCGCGCGGTCAGCGTGCTCATCTCCTCCCAGCGCGCGGCGGCGGGGAAGTTCCCAGGGGATTGGCTCACCGACGCCGACGCCGTCCAGCAGGCCACCCCGGCGCGCGTGGCGTGTGTGAGGGCGCAGCGGATTGCGGCGGCCGGGGTGGAGTTCGTCCACGACGTGACCTGCTCGGTGGGTTCAGAGGCGCCGGCGTTCCGCGAGGTTGGCATGAGTTGGCTCGGCTCTGACCTGGACGCCGCCCGCCTGGTCATGGCCCGCCACAACCTCGGGCCGGACGCCTGGCTGGCCCGCGCTGACGCGCTTGCGCCGGTGAGCGCGGGCGGGGCAGTGGTGGCCGACCCGGCGCGCCGGGCCGGCGGCAAGCGCATCACGGACCCGGCGAAGCTCCTGCCGCCGCTGCCGGACCTGCTGGCCGCGCACGCAGGCCGCGAGATGGCGGTCAAATGCGCGCCGGGCATCGACTACTCCGGGTGGGACGGGCTGGTCAGTGTCGTGTCCGTGGACGGGGGAGTCAAGGAGGCGTGCCTGTACACGACGGGGTTGGCGGGCGGAGCTCGCAGAGAAGCAGTAGTGCTCCGGGACTTCGACGAGCGCGTCACTGACGCCGAGCCGGACGAGGTGAAGGTCACCGGCCCGCGCAAATGGATCATCGAGCCGGACGGGGCGGTCGTGCGCGCCGGGCTGGTTCGGCAGTGGGCGGCGCGCCACGGGCTGAGCATGCTGGACGAACACATCGCCTACACCACGGGCGACGCGATCCCAGAGGGGTACAGCGGCTTCGAGTTCATCGAGGCGGTGCCGCTGCGCGCGCTGAAGAAGACGCTCGCCGGACACGGCGCGGGAAGCGCGGAGATCCTCGTGCGCGGGGTGGACGTGGACCCGGACCAGCTGCGCAAGAAGCTCAAGCTGCGCGGGGACAGGCAGATGGGCGTGGTGATCGCGCGCGTCGGCGACGACGCGGTGGCGCATGTGTGCGGCGCGCGCGTGCACGCCTAACCTTTGGGGCATGGTCTACCTCGATCACGCAGCCACCACCCCCATGCGCCAAAGCGCCATCGACGCGTGGGTGGAGCACGCAGGAGCGCTCAACGCCGGCAGCCAGCACGCCGCCGGGCGCAAGGCGAACGCGGTGCTCGCCGACGCCCGCGAGCGCATCGCTGCCGCCCTTGGCGCGGACCCGGTGGAGGTGGTGTTCACCGGCTCCGGCACCGAGGCGAACAACATCGGGGTGCGCGGGCTTCACGACGCCTCCGGCGGTGGCCGCGTCGTGTCCACCCCGATCGAGCACCCGGCCGTGCTCGAGGTAGTCAAGTCTCTGGGCCAGACCGAATGGCTGCCGGTGGGGCGAGACGGCGTGGTTTCGGATCTTGCCGCGCTGGATGCCCCGGCCGCGGTGTCGGCGGTGATGTGGGCGAACAACGAAACCGGCGCGATCCAGCCGGTGCACGAGGCGGTTGCGCGGGCCGGGGCCGCGGGCACCCCGGTGCACGTGGACGCGGTACAGGCGGTAGGCCACATTCCGGTGGACTTCCACGAGCTCGGCGCGGCCACGCTTGCGGCCAGCGCGCACAAGTTCGGCGGCCCGCGCGGTATGGGCCTGCTCCTGGCGCGTCGTTCGCCGGCGCCGAAGCCGGTGATCCTGGGCGGCGGGCAGGAGCGCGGCATCCGCTCCGGCACGGTGGACGTGGCCTCGGCCGCGGCCACGGCGGCGGCGCTGGAGGAAGCTGTCGCAGAGATGGGGCAGGAGCAACAGCGGATCGCGGACTTGCGCGATGCGGTAATTGCTGGGGTGAAAGAGGCGGTGCCGGAGGTGATCGTCGCAAAGCATGAGCCCTGCCTGCCGGGGCACGCGCACTTCATGTTCCCCGGGGCGAACGCGGACGCGCTGATCATGCTGCTGGATGCGCAGGGCATCCAGGTGTCGGCGGGATCGGCGTGCGCCAGCGGTGTGCTGCGCATGAGCCACGTGCTGGAGGCGATGGGGTTTTCCGAGCGCGAGGCGATGGGCGCGCTGCGCGTGACGGTGGGGCGGACGAACACGCGCGAGGACGTGGAGAAATTCCTCGCCGCGATCCCGGAGGTGGTGGAGCGGGCCCGCGCCGCCGGCGCGCTGTAACTCGCGTGTCGCGTGTGGTGTGTGTGACTTGAGTGGTTTAGTGTGTCGGTCATGCAGATTTCTCGCCGCATCCGTACCGCAGCCGCCGCCGTGACCGCGCTCGCCTTGGGCCTGAGCGTGATCAACCCGGTGACCGGGCCCGCAGACGCCCAGTCCATCCCGGGCGTGGTCTCCGGCGTGGACGTGGCGGGCCACCAGCGCCCGGGCGGCGCCGCCATTGACTGGCGCTCCGTGAGTACCGTCGGCGGCCAGGACTTCGCCTACGTGAAGGCCTCCGAGGGCGACGGCTGGAAGAACGACTTCTACGACGAAGACGCCAAGGCCGCAGCTGACGCCGGGCTGAAGGTGGGCGCCTACCACTACGCGCGCCCGGCGGAAGACCCGGTCGCGCAGGCGCGGTATTTCGCCTCCGTGGTCAACGACGGCCCGGCGACCCAGCTTCCGCCCGTGCTGGACCTGGAGGTCGACGAAGGCCTGGGCCCGGTGCAGCTGGCGGGCTGGACGCAGGCGTTCCTCTCTGAGCTGGAGGCGCGCACCGGCAAGCGCCCGATGATCTACACCTACCGCTACTTCTGGTACGAGCGCATGAACGATACCCGCGCCTTCACCTCGTACCCGCTGTGGCTGGCGGCTTACCAGAACCGCCCGCCGGCCCCGGTCGGCGGCTGGGACAAGCTTTCCTTCTGGCAGCGCAGCGATTCCGGCCGCGTGGTGGGCATCAACACGCCGGTGGACATGAACATCTTCAACGGCAACGCCGCGCAGCTGGGCCAGTTCGCGGCCGGCGACCTGCGCGCAGGCGGGGGCGTGCTGGAACAGTTCCAGGCGCCGGATTCCGGCGAGCTGACGGTGCTCGAGCAAGACAGCACCAAGCTCGTCGTGGCCATTCTCGCGCTCGCCGCGGGCGGTCTGGGGGCGCAGCAGCTTATCGACGCCGCCCGTCTCGCCGGCTTCGACCCGACCGACGCAGACAACATCGCCAACCTCGTCCGCGCGCTCGCGGGCCAGGGCGAGCTGCCGATTGAGGATCTGCAGAAGATGATGGTCGGCGACTACCAGATCGGCGACCTGCTCATCCTGCTGGACAACGCCGCGAAGGAAGCGAACAAGGGCTAAAGGCCGAGCGCACCCAGGATTGATTCCGTCTGCTGCGGCAGGCGATTGTGCGCGACTCCGTGCACTTCCACCACGCGGCCCAGACGCGATGACGCGGCCGGCACCACCCGGTCCGCGTCGGAGGTAATCGAGACGACCTTCACACCTTCCGGGATCTGAGGTGCGGTGTCGTGCTGGTCCAGCTGCGTGAACGATTTTCCGAGTACGCGGCGGACCAGCCATTTCGGACGCCAGCCGGTGTCGGTGCCGCGCCAGGACGCGCCAAGGCCGACAAGCGTGTGCACGCGCTCGCGCACTCCGGGCACCGCAAGGGCGCGCAGCCCGACCAGGCCGCCGTAGGAGTGGCCGACGATGTCGACCCGTGTCGTGTCTTCTGGCAGGGACATGACGAGTGCGGCGATTTCGGCGGAGCAGACGTCGAGAAGCTGGGTGCCCCGGCGCCCGTAGAACGGGGCGAAAAGCCCCACGCCCTGGACGGCCAATTCTTCCGCGAGTGCGCGGAAAGCGGCAGGCTCGCCGAGGGTACCGTGAAGCGCGACCACGATGTGGGGCTGGGAGGTTGCTGTGGAGGGGTCGGGAAGACACCTCGGGATGTAGGACGCGAGCGCCATAGGGAGTAAACCTACTCACCGTGGAAGCAATTCGATCGATCCCGGTGGTCGGCCACGACGCCGCCGTGGTGATCTTCGCCCTGCTCGGCCTTGCCGCCTTTGCAGTGCTGGCCCTGCTGGGGCTCCGCCGCCGAACGCTGTGGGCGGTGCTGGCAACCGTTGTGGTGATGGGCGCGGTGGTCTTCGCGCTTTCGGTGTGGCCGAAGCCGTTCCCCGACGGCATCCCGGCGCCCGTCTATGCGAGCTGGGCAGTCGGCGTGTTTGCGTTGGCGGCGCTAATCTTCGGGCGGCGGCGGGTGTTGTTGGCGTGCGTGGCGGTGCCCGCAGTGCTGCTGGCGTACCTGGGTACGAACACGCAGTACCAGCAGTACCCAACGGTCGGTGCATTCCACCCGGTGCCGGTGACCGTGAACATGACGCTCGAGCAATTCCAGAAGACCACGTCCGCGCCGCAGCTGCACGGCCGCGAAGTCGGCGCGTTGGTGACGGTGCCTGCGGCCCCGTTCCGCGACCTAGTGGCATACATCCCGCCCGCCTACTGGCACGGTGCGAACCTGCCGGTGCTGATGCTGCTCTCCGGCAGTCCGGGTTCGCCAGCCGGATGGTTTTCCGACGGCCAGGCCGCACAAGCGGCGGACGACTTCCAGCAAGACCACGACGGGAAGGCACCGATTATTGTCGGCGCCGACGGCACCGGATCGACCACCGGCAACCCGGCGTGCATCGACGGGCCAGACGCGCAGATGCAGACCTACCTCGCACACGACGTGCCCGAGGTGGTGAAGCAGACCTTCCGGGTGGAGCCCGACCAATCCAAGTGGACCGTCGGCGGGTTGAGCTACGGCGGCACCTGCGCGCTGCAGATAGTCACCAACAACCCGCAGTCTTTCGGATCCTTCCTCGACTTCTCCGGGGAACCTGAGCCGTCGGTGGGCAGCCACCAGAAAACCGTGAACCAACTCTTCGGCGGCGACGAGGGCGCTTTCCGGGCGGTGAACCCCTCCACGCTGCTTATCCGCGCGACGGGGACGCAGAAGTACGCAGGCATCCACGGCCGGTTTGTCGCCGGCGAAAACGACCCCATGAGCCGGACCGCGCTGCCGCACTTGAACAGGCTTGCGCGCGCCGCGGGAATGGACACCACCTACACGGCCCTGCCCGGCGGCCACAGCTACCAGGTATGGCGGGTTGCGCTGCGGGAGAACCTCGACTTTGTGGCGCAGCGGGGAGGCATCCGATGAGACTTGTCCGGACGATTCCCTTCACCCTCGCATTGGTGGTGGCGCTGTGGGCCTGCTTTCCTGTGCGAGGACAGCTCGGCTACGACCTGCCCGCAGACGCGCATCTGTGGCACCTGCTCACCTGCGGCGTGACGGGAAACAACCTCGCAGCCGCCGTCTACGCCACGTTTGCCGCTTTGCTGATTGCCGCACCGGCGGAGCGGGCGCTTGGCTCCCGCGCCTTCGCCGTCGCTGCCGTGTCGTCCCAGGCAGTGGTCATGCCCGTCGCCTGCGTGGTGGGCGCAGCCATCGAACGAGCCGGATTCAACAGGTGGGGTACCGACCTGGTCAACGAGGTGTACTGCACTCCACTCGCCTGGATGATCGGCCCGCTCGCATTCGCCACGGCGCGCATGGGCGTGCTGTGGCGCAGGAGGCTGCGCCTGGTGCTGGCCACACTCACCGGCACCCTGGTGCTGTATTCGGGCACGCTTTCCGACGTCGTCGCGCTCACCGCCGTGATCGCCGGCGTGGCCGCCGGGGAAGTGGTGTGGGGCCACACCAGGCCGACGCGCAGCGCGTCGTTGCGCGAGTCAAGAGTGCTCGTCGCCGCCGGATTCGTCGCAGTTTCCGTCGGCCCGGTGCTCACCGCGCTCAACCCTGCCGCGCAGGGTCCGTTCGCCGCGGAAAGCTTGCTCATGTGGGAGCCCGCTCTTGACGCGGAGGACGTGCGCAAACTGTGCGGGGACCCTACCGCCGCTTCGTGCGTGGAGGCGATGTCGATCAACCAACTCCACGGGATTGCGCCGCTGCTGCTCAACGTCGTGCCGGTGGCGCTCGCCCTTGTTGTGGCGCTCGGGCTCGTCCGCGGCCGCAGGCTAGCGTGGTGGGGAGCCATGGCGTTGAGCGTGGCGTCGCTCGCAGTGGTGGTCGGGCAAGTCGCAGGTAGGGAGAGCGACGTTGTCAGCGCGGCGAACAGCGCCTTGGTCGTGCTTCCGTGGGTGGCGTCGATCGTCGTACTTGTGGCAACACGGGGGAAGTTCACCGTGGCGTCGGACTGGAGGCGTGCCGTGCGCCCGCTGGCAATTTCGCTCCTTGCGACGGCTGCCGCATGGGTCGCGGGGTCGCTGCTGCTCGCGGACGGGTTCGTGGGGGAGGCTAACCTGCGCAACACGCTGTTCGAGCTGCCGTTGCGGTACTTGCCGCCCGCAGTGGCCGTCGAGCTGCCGCACCGCATGTTCCCGCACACTGCCGGCGCGTGGGTGCTGTACGAGTGGGTCGGCGTCGTGTTCTGGTGCGCGGCGCTGTGGGCGCTGTTCCGGGTGCTGTCTTCGGCTCCGTCACCCGCAGCAGAGGCAGACCGGGCACGAGCCCGCGACATCCTCGTCCACGGCACCGGCGACCACCTCGCATGGATGGGGCTGTGGGAAGGCAACCGCTACTTCTTCGCCGGCGATGCCGGTTACGTGGCGTACCGCGTCTCCCACAATGTCGCGGTGACGGTCGGCTCGCCGGTGGTCTCTGGAAGTAATCAGGCTGAGGTGGCGGGCGAGTTCGAGCAATTTGCCGCCTCTCAGGGGTGGCGCGTGGCCTGGTACTCCGTCCCAGAGGACTTCGCGCGGCCTGGGTTCCGCACCGTCCACGTGGCGGAGGAGTCGCTGCTGTACACTGACAACCTCGAGTTCAAGGGCAAGAAGTTCCAGAACATCCGTACCGCGAGAAACCGCGCAGGGAAGGAAGGGGTGCGCGCGGTGTGGACCACGTGGGCGGAGTGCAGCCTGGAGATGCGGGAGAAGATCGCTGCGCTGTCGGAGCAGTGGGTGGCGGACAAGGCGCTGCCCGAGATGGGGTTTACCCTCGGCAGCCTGGAGGAGCTGCGGGATCTGGACACCAAATTGTTGCTCGCCGTCGACGAGTCCGGCCGCCTGCATGGCGTGACCAGCTGGCTCCCCGTGTACGAACACGGCGCGGTGGCCGGCTACACGCTAGATTTCATGCGGCGCGACGCGGACGGATTCCGCCCCGTGATCGAATTTCTCCTCGCGGAGGCGGCGGTGGTCGCAGGCGGCGAAGGACTGGGTTGGGTGTCGTTGTCCGGTGCGCCGCTTGCGCGTACAGACGAGCCTTCGGCGTTCCTCGATATCCTCCTGGACAAGACGGGCGCGACCATCGAGCCGCTCTACGGCTTCCGTTCTTTGGCCGCGTCGAAGCACAAGTTCCACCCGACGCACACCAGCTGGAACCTCGCCTACGACGACGAGCTCGCTCTCGCCTCCATCGGGCTGGCGGTGGTGAACTGTTACCTGCCGGACATGAAAACCGCCGACGTGGCGGCGGTGGTCAGGGAGTTTCTGAAGCGGCGGGATCGGGGGTTGGATCGTGCCGAGGTTGCGTCGCCAGGCGGCGGCACCACGCCTCGTCCTTGAACTGCGCCGGCACCCCGCCCTTGAGCAGGTTGCGGGTGAGCGTATCGCTCGCCTCGAGCGGTGACCCCGCGCCGATGAGCACGATGTTGCCGTAGCGGCGGCCCTTGAGCATCGGCGGGTCTGCGATTGCCGCGACGTGCGGGAACACCTCCAACATCCCCGCCAGCTCCTCTTTGGCCTCCTTGAGGTCCGAGTGCGAGCCGCAGTTGGCCACGTAGAAGCCGCTTTCGCTTAACGACGTCCACGCTGCGGCGTAAAACTCCACCGTCGTCAGATTGCGCGGGGTGGTGGCGGAGCTAAATACGTCGCGGATGATCACGTCACGCGTCGCCGGTTTGAACGCGTCGGTGACTTCGCGCGCGTCGCCGACGCGGATTTTCACGGTGGGGGACCGGGGGACGTCGAAAAGCTCGCGCGCAAGGACGGCGAGCTCCGAATCGATCTCGACGACCGTGCTGCGCGAGCCGGGCCACGCGGCGGCGAAGTAGCGGGCGAGGGTGCACGCGCCGCCACCGAGATGCGTCAGGCGCGACTTGGCCCGCTTTGTCTCCGGGTAGGCGGAGTCGAGGAAGTCCGCCATCCAGCGCATGTACTCGAAATCCAGCCGGGTCGGCTCGCCGGGGACGATGTGGGAGCTGGGCACGCCGTTGACCAGCAGCACCATGGAGCCGTCGGGTTCGTGCAGGACTTCGGCGACGCCGGTGTCGATCTCGTAAAACTCGCTTTTTGCGACCATGGCAGGTGAGGGTACTAGAGGCGCGCGTCGGTCCCGCGCAGGTAGGCCACCGAGGCGGCCCAGCCGGCTGCCGCGAGCAGTCGCGTCGTACAGCGGTATGACGCCTAAGAATGAAGGTCTTGCGCTACCATCGCTACTACTGATCCAGAGGATCGACGTCTGCGGGATATTCGCGAAAGGAGGGCAAATGTCGACTCCGGTTACCCGAATGCTTTCGAACGACGAGATTATTCAGGAATTGGCAAACATCGAAAAAGAGATACAGCCCTACAACGTCGAAGTCTTATGTAGGCTGCGAGACGCAGGTGCCTTGAAGTTCGACGAAGAACGTCTGCTGGAACGTCACGAAGCCTTGTCGTGGATGCTTAACGGGTAAGTGCTTTGACCGACACAGCCTGGGTACAACATGCGACTACGTTCGTCGGGGAAATCCAGGATCTGCTCGAAAGCACACTAGTAGGGGCGACCACACTCGAAATTTTCGAGACTTCCAAAGAGAGCCTTCGATCGTGGTTCAAAATCTCGAAGGAACTCGTAATAGGCAAATCTGGAAGCAATCGATTACATCTTGCTGTCGAGTTCCGGCTGCGTCCAAGCAGTTCCGGGAGCGGTGTAGCCGTCGAGAAAAGCTCGATAAAGGTCGAATTTAGAGCTACGCAACGCTTTGTACCCATTGTTCGGTTCGAGTTCGACCGCGAAGCCAGAAACAAGCCCTCAAGTCATTTTCAGTTTCACGCGGAATCTGTACCGCTGGGATTGCTCCTGGCAAGAAGCGGGCGCTACGAGACCGCGGCGCAGCAGCAGAATATCCATTTCCCCCTCGGTGACCCGCAATTCCGCGTCACAGTAGAGGATGTTGTGGAATTGGTTGTTAGAGAGTTCGATGCACAACCAATGCCGGGGTGGGAGGAACGAGTGGAAGAGGGACGTAGCCGATTCGTAGAAAAGCAAACGGAAGCAGTAATACGTCGGGACCCCACCAAAGCAGCTGAGGTATTGCGCTCCGCTGGATTTACTGTGCATCCTCCATCAGACATAGGCTGACGTTTCACCTTTCGCTGAGTACGGACACGCAACAGACGCACGAGTCCTCCCACGGCTGTCTAGGATTTCACCATTCGCGCGATTGCGGCTGACGCCTCTTCGATCTTGGCGTCGGCTTCCTGCCCGTCGCTGATCGCATTGGCAACACAGTGCTTCAAGTGGTCGTCCAGCAAACCCAGTGCTACGCCCTTCAGCGCCGCGTTGACCGCACTGATCTGGGTGAGGATGTCAATGCAGTAGGCGTTTTCGTCGATCATGCGGTGGATACCGCGGGTTTGCCCCTCGATTCGTTTGAGCCGGGCGAGGTAGCGGTCTTTATCGCTGATGTAGCCGTGGTCGTTCATCATGGGCCTCCTGAGTGGTGTGGACGGTGTCGGGTCACTTGGACCGGTTAAGCATCCGGTCGGCGCTGCTCTGCGGGGTGAGGTCGAGGCGGCGGAGCAGCTGCGCATTCAGCGCCACGACGACGGTCGAGGCCGACATCAGAATTGCGCCGACGCTCATCGGCATCACGAACCCGATTGGGGCGAGGATACCGGCAGCCAGCGGAACGGACAGCAGGTTGTAGCCGGCCGCCCACCACAGGTTCTGCTTCATCTTCCGGTAGGTCGCACGGGAGAGCTCGATGACCGAGAGCACCGATCGCGGGTCGGAGCTTGCCAGGACGACGCCCGCCGAGCCGATGGCCACGTCTGTGCCGGCACCGATCGCGATGCCGACATCGGCCTGGGCCAGCGCGGGGGCGTCGTTGACGCCGTCGCCTACCATGGCGACCTTGTGGCCCTCGCCTTGCAGTTCCTTGACTTTCGCGGCCTTGTGCTCGGGACGCACACCCGCGAAGACCCGGTCAATGCCCAGGTCCTTGGCTACGGTGTCCGCGACGGCCTGCGCGTCGCCGGTGATCATGACGACCTGGGCGCCCGCAGAGTGCAGTGCGTCGACGGCGTCGCGGGACTCGGGGCGGATCTCGTCGGCAAGCCGGAGTGCTCCGATCACTTCGCCGTCGGCGAGGACGTGGAGAATGATCGCGCCCTCCTTTCGCCACTCGTCTGCGATGGGGAGCTCTTCGGCGGAATGCTTCTCAAGCAGGTAGGGGCCGCCGACCTCGATTACCTCACCGTCAACAGTTGCCTTCACGCCCACAGCTGGCGACGAGGAGAAGTCGCTGGCACTCGGCACAGCCACGTCACGGGTCTTCGCCGCACCGGTGATGGCGCGAGCGAGTGGGTGCTCACTGTCCGCCTCGGCGGCCGCTGCCAGCGCGAGCACGTCTGCTTCCTCATATCCGCTGATGGTGTCGATCGCGGTGACGGTGGGTTCGCCTTTGGTGAGGGTGCCGGTCTTGTCGAACAACACGGCGTCGACGGTGCGCATGGATTCGAGAGCGAGCCGATCCTTGATCAGTACCCCGCCGCGGGCGGCGCGCTCAGTCGCAATCGAGACGACCAGCGGGATTGCGAGACCTAGGGCGTGAGGGCAGGCGATGACGAGCACCGTAATGGTGCGCACTACGGCGTCGTTTGGCATGCCGACGACGGTCCAGACCACGGCGGTCAGAATGGCGGCGCCGAGGGTGAACCAGAACAACCACGCGGCGGCCTTGTCTGCGAGGCGCTGCGCCCGCGATGACGATTCTTGCGCATCGGTGACGAGCTTTTGAATGCCGGCCAACGCGGTGTCGCCACCCGTGGCTGTGACCTCGATGCGCAGACCCGAGTCTGTCGCGATGGTGCCAGCGACCACGTGCTCGCCCTCACCGCGCCGCACCGTTTTCGACTCACCGGTGACCATCGACTCGTCCATGCTGGCGCTGCCGTCGACGATTATGCCGTCGGCAGGCACGGACGCGCCGGGCCGCACGATCACGACATCGCCGACCTCAAGATCCGCCGGGGTGACCTTCACTACTTCGTCGCCGTCGATCTTCTCGGCCTCGTCGGGCAGAAGTGCGGCGAGCGAATCCAGGGCCGAGGTGGTCTGGGCGAGGGAGCGCATCTCGATCCAGTGCCCCAGCAGCATGATGACCACCAGCAGCGCCAGTTCCCACCAGAAATTCAGCTCGCGGTCCAGCAAGTTCAGGCTCGCACCCCAGGAGGAGACGAAAGCGACCGTGATCGCCAGGGCGATCAGCAGCATCATGCCGGGTTTTCGTGAGCGGATCTCGGAGACAGCACCCGTCAAGAACGGGCGACCTCCCCAGAAGTAAATGACCGTGCCCAGGAGCGGCGAGATCCAGCGGGTCCATTCCGCGTCAGGTAGCTGGTAGCCGATGAGGTGGGCGAAGGTTTCGCTAAATCCGACGACCGGGATCGCGAGAACCAGCATGATCCAGAAGAGCCTGCGGAACTGGGCTACGTGATCGCCGTGGCCTGCGTGGCCATGGCCTCCATGTTCTCCGTGGCCCGCGTGCTCTGTGTGGTTGTGGCCGGCAGGGCCTCCGTGGTTGCTGTGTTCGTGATGGCTGGCGTGCCCACCGGGTTCGGTGCTGGAGTGGGCGTGTCTGTCGTTCATGGTTCTGTCCTCTCGTTGCAGTTCATCGTTGTGGTCGGTTCGGCCGTGCCGGGGGCCCTAGCACGACGGCCGTCTTCCACCTTAATACCCCAGGGGGGTATATGTCGAGGGGGTGTTTCCACGCGACCAGCCGGACGTTTCACCTTTCGCCTTCACGGGACTACACTGCGCCGACATGCGAGTATTGGCGGCCATGAGCGGGGGAGTGGACTCCTCTGTCGCTGCTGCGCGCCTGGTGGAGGCGGGCCACGACGTTGTCGGCGTGCACCTTGCACTGAGCAAGGACGCGCAGCAGACGCGCGAGTCTGCCCGCGGCTGCTGTTCCCTGGAGGACTCCGCCGACGCGCGCCGCGTGTGCGACCACCTGGGTATCCCGTTTTACGTGTGGGACTTCTCTGACCGCTTTAAAGAAGAGGTCATCGACAACTTCGTGTGGTCCTACGAGCACGGCGAGACCCCCAACCCGTGCCTGCGCTGCAACGAGAAGATCAAGTTCGCGGCACTGCTCGACCGCGCGGTGACCTTGGGCTTCGACGCGATCGCCACCGGGCACTACGCAATTATCGACGACCAAGGAAACCTCCGCCGATCCACCGACCCGAAGAAAGACCAGTCCTACGTGCTCGGCGTGCTCACGCGCGACGAGCTGGACCGCTGCATCTTCCCTGTAGGGGATACTGAAAAGCCGCAGATCCGCGAGGAGGCGGCCCGCCACGGGTTCGCCACCGCGTCCAAGCCAGACTCCTACGACATTTGCTTCATCCCAGACGGCAGTACGCAGGCGTTTTTGGGCCGTTCCATCGGCATGCGCCCCGGCATGATCAAGGACACCGAGGGCCGCGAGCTGAAGGAACACGACGGCGCGTTCCAGTACACGATCGGCCAGCGCAAGGGACTGAATATCCGTGTGCCTGCGGAAGACGGCAAGCCGCGCTACGTCACCGACGTGGACACCACCACCGGCACGGTCACCGTCGGCCCTCGCGAGGCGCTGAAGGTCCACGAGATCACCGCCGACCGCCTGAAGGTGCTGCACCCGGCGATGGAGGGCGAGTTCGAGGCCAACGTGCAAATCCGCGCCCACGGCGGGGTCGTGCCCTGCACTGCCCGCATCGACGGCGATCAGATGACGCTCGCCCTGCACGAGCCGCTCGAGGGCGTGGCGCGCGGCCAGGCTGCGGTGCTCTACCTGCCGGACCCGGACGGTTTGGGCGACATCGTGCTGGGCTCCGGAACCATCTGCGCCACTGCGTAACATCGGCTCCGTGACAACACTTCCTCCCACAGCGTTCGGCCTCGGGCCTCTGCCCGGCACCGACCTCGCGCAAGCCGCGGACGTGGTGCTCTCCGAGTCGCCGCTGCCGCACGTCCCGCAGCTGCCGGACCGTGGCGCCGGCTCGGACCTGATCGGCCGCACCGCCGCGATGCTGGAAATCCCTGTGGCGCGCGGGCCCCGCGGCTGGCGCGTGGCGGCACGGGCGAGCAAGGATGCGGACCGCATGGAGCGCGACCTCGACCACCTCGAGGAGCTCTGGCACGGCAAAGCAGACACCGTGAAGGTGCAGCTGGCGGGCCCGTTCACGCTCGCCGCCGAGATTGAGATGGCCAACGGCCACCGCATGATCACCGACCCTGGCGCGCTTCGCGACCTCACGGACGCGCTGTTGGAGGTGTGCGTGGGGCACCGGAGGGACGTCGAGAAGCGATTTGGCAAAAGCGTGCTGCAGCTTGACGAGCCGCGCCTGCCCGAGGTCGTCGCTGGCACGCTGCAAGGCACCACCGACTTCGAGACCATCCGCGCGATCCCCGAGCCGGGGGAGACACTCGCGCGCTTCGGCGAGCACCTGCTGCATACGCCCAAGCTTGTCGACGTCCCGTGGCTGACCTGCGACCCGCGCCGCGCCGACAAAGACGCGCTGGCCCGGCTGTTGGACGCCGGCACACGCATCGCGATTCCGGTGATGGCCCCACGCGAGCTGTACAACCTCTTCGACGAGCTGCAGATCGACCCGGCCACCACGACCGTGGACGTCTACGCCGAGCCGGCCGCCACACTGGTGGACAGCGCGGCGAACTACCGGGCGGCTCGGGAGATGGCCGAGGCACTTACAGTGGAGGCATGAGCGCACCGCTGCACTGGGACAAGAAGAAGGCCGACCTCTCCACAGGGATCGTTTTCGGCGTGATGTTCTTCGTCGTCTTCGGCCTCATGATGGACGACATGATTTTCGGCATTGCCATCGGCATCGCGTTCTTCGCCGCGTTTGGGCTTTTGTCGGGCAAGCGCGAGGCCGATTTTGACGGGCAGACGCTGCGCCTGGTGGAGAAGAAAGAGACCACAGAGCTCGACGCCGCCAGCATCGCCGACGTGATCATCAGCGAGTCGGGCGCAATGGTGGTGAAGACGAAGTCGGGGGAGACGTACTCGGTCGAATCCGAGGGCGACAACCGGGGTCTGCACAACTTCGCCGAGAAGCTGCGCGCGGAGCTTGCGCTCAACTAGCCCAGAACTAGCCGAGCATGGGCCAGCCGGGCAGCACGTTCGAGGCGTCGCGGCCTTGGGACTCGAAATAGCGCTTCCGGTCCTCCTGCAGCGTGAAGTACTGCACCGCCTGGTACTCCATGAGCTCGCCGGCGTCCATCTGGGCAAGCTCCGGGTAGAGCTTGCGTACCTGCATCCACGCCACGCGCGCGGCGGCGAACGCGTCGGCGGTGGCCTCGTGCGCGTTGTCCAGCCGCACGCCGTAGTGCTCGCACATCGACGTCAGGTTGCGCGGGCCTTTGCGGTAGCGGTCCTTGGCACGGTCGATCAGCAGGGGGTCGAACACCGGGCCGGTGACCGTGAAGTCCCCGGTGAGCTGGCGCAGCACCGTCAGGTCGTAGGGGGCGTTGAACACCACCAGGGTCAGGCCGTCCTCCCAGCCCTGCTTGATCGCCTCCACGGTCTCGCGCACCACCTCGTCGTGGTCGCGTCCCTCCGCGCGGGCCTTCTCGGTGGTGATGCCGTGCACCTTCGCGGCCTCCTCGGGGATCTCCACCCCGGGGTCGGCGAGGGTTTCGTTGGCGTCGACCTCGGAGCCGTCGATACGCACGATCGCAGAGGTGACCACACGGGCCTCGCGCGGGTTGGCGGAGGTGGTCTCCAGGTCGAAGGAGAGCATGCGGGAGGCGTCGAAAGTGGCCATGGGCGACATTGTAATGAGCGCGCCGACACGGGCAGCGGGCAAGTCATTCGCCGAGCGTGCGCACGCTGATGAACTCCGACAGAGGCACTGGGTCGCGGTACCCGGGGTTTAATCCCACCCGCGTGCCCTTCGGAGGTCAGAAAGAATGGTTGCCGTCGTTTCAGATCGCGAGTACTCAGGCGGAAGACTTCGGCCCTCGAGCTTCATCGACGCCACTGCGGCCTCACGGGAAAATTCCGTCGGGGTCGAAGTAGCAGTTGTTCGTGCTGCGGTCATGAGCTGTCCTCCTTTCCTGTAACGCATTCTAGGTGCACCAGTGCACCGATGAATAGAAACTTGTCTGGCGCAGGCAGGTGGCTGATAGTCAATTCCATGACAGAACTCAGCGAATGGCAGAAGCAGATCCTTAGCGCAAAGCGCGTGGATCTCTCACACGATGTCCACGCCGGTATCCCGCGCTTCCCAGCTTTCAACCCGATGACTGAACGGACAGTCAACACGATTGAAGAGCATCGCTTCTTCGCCAAGGAGTACACCCTGGCCACCCCGTATGGCACGCACATCGACGCGCCGGGCCACTTCGCCGCCGGAAAGCGGCTTGTCGATGCGATTGGTGCAGAGGAACTGATCCTACCGTTGTTCGTACTGCACCTGGAAGACTCGGTTGCGCAGAATCCTGACCACGGGGTGACCGTGGAAGACATCGAAGCCTTCGAAGCCGAGCACGGTGAAATCCCAGCCGGTAGCTTCGTTGCGTTCTCGAGCAATTGGCACAAACGCTGGGATGACCCGGACGCGTGGGATGACCCGGACGCGTTTGTAAACCACGACGACAACGGCGTGCAGCACACCCCGGGCTGGACCCTGGACGCGCTGAAGTTCCTAGTGGAGGAGCGCAACGTTTCAGCTATCGGCCACGAGACGCTGGACACGGATCCCGGTGTTGTTGCTGCCGAAACCGGCTTTTTGTACGGCGAGCTCTACGTACTCGAACAGAACATTTACCAGGTAGAGGTCATGACAAACCTCGACCAAGTTCCGGCCACCGGTGCCGTCATCGTCGTTGGGCCGCCGAAGATCCAGGGTGCGCCGAGCATCACCTCACGCGTGTTCGCCCTCTTCAACAACTAGGGATTCGCACTATCTCTACACTGGCTTGCCGTGAGTGAAATTTCCGCTGATCTGCACCGTGAATGGGACGAGCTGGCCGCTGAGGTCCGCAAGCACCGGGACCTGTACTACAACGGCCAGCCGGTGATCACCGACGGCGAGTTCGACGAGCTGTTCCGCCGCCTTCAGAAGTTGGAGGAGGATCACCCGGAGCTGGCGGTGCCGGACTCGCCCACGAAGGAGGTCGGCGCACCCGCCACCGACACCGCGTTCGCGGACGTTACCCACCCCGAGCGCATGATGAGCCTGGACAACGTCTTCAACGAAGACGAGATGCGCGAGTGGCTTACCAAGGCCCCCGGCCCGTACTTGACGGAGCTGAAGATCGACGGGCTATCCATCGACCTCGTCTACGAAAACGGCGAGCTGACCCGCGCGGCCACCCGCGGCGACGGCACCACCGGCGAGGACATCACCGCCAACGCCCGTGTGATCGAGGACATCCCGCAGAAGCTCACTGGCGACGCCCCGGCGTTCCTCGAGGTCCGCGGCGAAGTGTTCATCCGCCCCGAGGACTTCCCGGAGCTCAACGAGTTGCGCCAGAAGGAAGGCGGCAAGCCGTTTGCCAACCCGCGCAACACCGCGGCTGGTGGGCTGAGGCAGAAGAACCCGGAGGACGTCAAGAAGCGAAAGCTCCGCATGATTTGCCACGGCATCGGCGCGCGCGAGGGCTTCGCCCCGGAAAGCCAACACGAGGCCTACGAGAAACTCGCCGAGTGGGGCCTGCCGGTCAGCGAGTACACGCGCCGGGCCGAGACCGCCGATGAGGTCATCGAGGCGGTCAACTACTGGGGCGAGCACCGAAACGACGCCATCCACGAGATGGACGGCTTGGTGGTCAAGGTGGATTCCGTGGCCGAGCAGCGCGCCCTGGGCGCGACCTCGCGCGCGCCGCGGTGGGCGATCGCGTACAAGTACCCGCCGCAGGAGGTGACCACGAAGCTGCTCGACATCGAGGTCTCCGTCGGCCGCACGGGCCGCGCGACCCCGTTCGCGGTGTTGGAGCCGGTGTTCGTCTCCGGCTCGACAGTGTCCATGGCCACGCTGCACAACCAGCACGAGGTCAAGCGCAAGGGTGTGATGATCGGCGACACGGTGGTGGTGCGCAAGGCCGGCGAGATCATCCCGGAGGTGCTCGGGCCTGTGGCGGATCTTCGCGACGGCACCGAGCGCGAGTTCGTCTACCCCGAAAACTGCCCCGCCTGCGGCACGAAGCTCGCGCCCGCGAAGGAGGGTGACGCGGACTGGCGCTGCCCGAACACACGCTCGTGCCCGGCGCAGCTGGCCACGCGTTTGGAGTACATCGCCTCGCGCGGCGCGTTCGACATCGAGGCGCTGGGGGAGAAGGGCGCGCAGGACCTCATCGCCTCCGGGGTGCTGGAGGACGAGGCGAAACTGTTCGACCTCACCGAGGAGGACCTGAAAAAGTCCAGCGTGTACACCCGCAAGGACGGCGAGGTCAACGCCTCCGGCAAGAAGCTTCTGGCCAACCTGGAAACCGCGCGGCACGCCGACCTGTGGCGCGTCATCGTGGCGCTATCCATCCGTCACGTCGGCCCCACCGCGGCCCGCGCGCTCGCGTCGCGCTTCCACTCGATGCAATCGCTTATCGACGCCCCCGTGGCCGACCTCGCCGACACCGACGGCGTGGGCGACGTGATCGCCGAGAGCTTCAAAGAATGGTTCACCGTGGACTGGCACCAGAACATCGTGGACAGTTGGGCCGCGGCCGGTGTGACCATGGAGTCCGCCGAGGAGGACCGCGCCCCGCAGACGCTGGAAGGGCTGACCATCGTCGCCACCGGCACGTTGGAGGGCTTCACCCGCGATGAAATCAAGGAAGCCATCTTGTCGCGCGGCGGCAAGGCGGCCGGTTCGGTGTCGAAGAAGACCGACTACGTGGTCGTGGGCGAAAACGCCGGTTCGAAGGCCGCGAAGGCGGAGGAGCTGGGCCGGCCCATCCTTACCGAGGCGCAATTTGTGCAGCTGCTCGAGGGCGGCCCCGACGCGCTTGCGTAAGGCGCGCGGCGCTCAGGCCGATCAGTGCAGCCGCCCAGACGGCGAGGGCCCACCACAGCCAGATGGGGAACTGGCCGTTCCAGTTCACGCCGAATGAGAGCAACCACACCACGGCTGCGGAGATCACCGCGTTGACGAGGGCGTAACTGAGGCCCTTGGCGTTCCGCACGGCGCTGAAAGTCGCGGACGCAAGGAGCAGCAGAATCATGACGAGTGCGATCATCGGGTTTCCTCCATGAGATCGATGCCGAGCGCGTCCACCCAGGCGTCTGTGTCGCCCGCGACAAACGCGGCGCGGCTGTGGTCGGTGCGCTCGGGGTCCCAGACCAACATGGTCCGAAAACCGCCGGTGCCGCCGTTGTGGAACGTGATTTCTTCACCGTCTTCGTCGAGGCTGGCCCAGCCGTAGTCGGGCACACCGTGCGAGGACACCCATTCCACGTACTTCGCCATGTCGGCAGCAGTGGAGCGGATCGCGCCGGCCGGGGCCCAGCCGTCCATGTCCCACGGGCCGGCGGGGTGCCCGTTGGCGGCCAGGCCTGTCGGTGCTTCGTCGACGGTGCCCGGTAGCGCCACGTAGGTCGACGTCATGCCGGCGGGCTCGAAGATTCGGGTACGCAGCAACTCGTCGTAGGGCACGCCGGCATGCTTGGCAAGCAGTTGGCCGAGCAGCGCGTGGCCGTAGTTCGAGTACTGTTCTTCGCCGCGGTTGTTCAGCTCGGCGGCACCGGCGGCCTCGAGGATGTCCTGCGGAGTGTCGCGCCGGTAGGGGTTGCCGCCGTCTCGGATGTTGGCCGCGAACATGTCCGCGAGGCTCAGACTTTCGGTGGAGGCGAGCCCGGAGGTGTGGTTGAGCAGCTCCTCGATGGTGACATCGGCGACGGGGGCGGAGGGGACGTCGATAAGCTCCTGCACCTTGGTGTCCAGGCTGAGCTCGCCGGCGTCGATGAATTGGCGGACCAGCTCCGCGTTGAATGTTTTGGTGATCGAGCCGATTTCGAATTCGGTGTGCTCGTCGGCGCCGAGGCCGCCGAAGCGGGCCTCTCCGTCGTCATAGGTGAAGGCGGCGAGGTTGTGGTGGCCGTTTTCCGAGAAGCTTTCGAGGGCGGAGGAGATCTCGGTATCGCCAGTGTGCTCGGAGGCCACGGAAATCTCACGGGGGCCGGTGGAGAGCATCAACGCGGCGGCGAGGACGGCGGAGATTCCTCCGGTGGCAATGTTGGTAGCGCGCATCAGTGGTCCTCTCCGGCGATCACGATCGCCATCAGTGGGATGACGCGGGCCGGGGGAATCTCAAACATCCCGCCCTGCTTGCGCACCCAGCCGGCGGCCTGCAGCTCCTTCAGGTGGTGGTACGCGGTGCCGGTGGAGGAGACCAGCTCAGATTCGACCAGCTCCGTGACACTCGCTGGTGCGGCTAAGAGGTGGCGCAGGATGGCGCCGCGGACGGGGTGCGCGAGCGCGGCGATGCGGTCCATCGCGTCGTCCCACGGTTGGTCTGCTATCAAGGCTGCGGGGCGGATCCACTCGTACGAGTAGGTGCCGGTCGGAAGCTCCACGTCGCCTTTGAAGGTCACTGTGCCGTGGTGCGTTTTGTCGTCGGAAGCGGGGAAAGTAGTGGGTTCCAGCGATGCCGTCTGTTCGAGCGCGGTAACGCGAGCTTCTAGGTCAGAGAGGCGCGTTTCAATCGGTTGCATGGTTTCCAGAATTACAGAATTCTAGAAAGTGTGCAACGGTGTGGATTGCGGCTACCGCAGCATCGCGCCGGTGATACAGCCGAGGTCGCCAATCTCGCGCACCTCGGAGGCGAGGAAATCCGGTCCGCCCACACGGCCGACCACCAGCACCATGTCGGTGCCCGGCAGGGGAGTGATGGTGAGCGAAGTGCCGAGCTGGAACCAGGACTCCGGGGCCCAGCCGTCGAAGTCCGGCTGGAGGATGCGCGCGGCCTCGATGGGCGGCATCTTTGGGTGCGACCCGTCGTCCTCCGGCGCGGCGGGGGAGGCGGCGGCGCGGGTAAGGCCGTCGTCAGTGGCGTGCAGCACCACGGCCCAAGAGGAGGTCACGGCGCTCGGCATGACGTTGACCAGCTCGCTGAGGCGGTCCTCGACGCTGCCGGACTGGGCCGCGATCTGGGCGAGCATCTGAATCTGTCCGCGGCGGTCCACACGGCCGGTGAACGGGCGGATTGAATCCACCTCCGCGCCGTCGACAGAGGAGACGGCGGTGATCAAGGTGTCCACCATCACGCCGGTGGGCAGCGTGACCACGATGTCGTCGGTCACGGTGCCGTCGGTGGAGGTCTCCACGATGTCCACGGAGTTGATGTCGGCGTCGACCATGCCGAACGCCTCGGCGAGCTGACCAAGGCTGCCAGGGACGTCCGGGAGGGAAACGCGGATGAGGTACGACATGGCCTTATTTATAGCAATTCGGCACACCGGCAGCGGGTGTACGGTCGAATTCGCAGCAGTCTTCTAACTAAGGAGGAACACAATGAGCGGCACCGAAATCACGCAGACCACACTCGCCGGCGCCGAGCCCCGCGCGGTCGGAGACGCGTTGCTTCGCGACGGCGCGAAGTTGGCTCGCGACGGCAAGGAGGTCGTCGTCACGGGCAACGCTCTCGCCCGCGAAGTGGCGGAGAACCCGGAACAGTTCTCGTCGGGTGTGTCGCGATTTTTGCAGTTGCCCAACGGTCTCGACGGCGAAAAGCACACCGAGATGCGTGCGTTGATCGACCGTTACCTCGCGGCGGAGGAGGTCGATCAGCTCGCTCCGATGTTCCGAAAGATCGCGCGTCAGTTGGCAGAAGAAGCGCTGTCGAACGGCAGGGTCGACGCCGTCGGCGACTTGGGCGCCCAGTATGCGGTCCGCGCGATGACCGCCTGGCTTGGATGGCCAAGCGAACTCGACGACACCCTCATTGCGTGGGTGGCCGACAACAACGCGGCAACGCGGTCCGGCGAACTCGAGCGCACAGCGGCGGTCGCCGAGCGTTTCGACGACATCATTCGCTCCGTCGTGCAGCCCCTTCAGAACAGCCCCGACGATTCGGTCACCTCGCGCCTTGTCCACGACGAGAGTCTCGGTCGGCGTCTGGAATTCGAGGAAGTGGTCTCGGTGCTGCGCAACTGGACTGCGGGGGATTTGAGCTCGATGGCCTACTGCATCGGGGTTGTGCTCGAAGCGCTGATCGAACGCCCCCAGCTCCAGGACCGCCTCGCAGGCGGCGTTTCGCAAAAGGAGTTCACTGCGATTGCCGACGAAATCCTGCGCGCCGACTCGCCGTTTGTGAGCAACCGGCGAGTGACCACGTGCCCGGTGTCGCTCGACGGGCACGATCTGCCCGAAGGCCAAAGGGTGCGCATCCACTGGACAGCGGCAAACCGCGACCCGGAAACGTTTGCAGACCCGGACGGCTTCGAACCGGAGACGAACGCCGACGAGAACCTGGTCTGGGGCGCCGGGCCGCACGCTTGCCCTGGCAAGACGTTGTCCATCGTTGAGCTTCAAGCATTCACCGAGGAACTCCTCGCAGTGGCGGAGCTATCCAGCGCCGGACAAGGCGAACGGGAGGTTCACCCTGTGGGCGGCTGGGCTTCGCTGCCAGTGCGCCTCACCGCTCGCGGGTGAGCGAATTGCGTTGACGTAAGATAAGGCGCGTCATACGCAACCCACGCGATGTGGAAGGGATTGGACTGTGGCTGAGATTTCACGCGACGAGGTGTCGCGCATCGCACGCCTGGCGCGAATCGCGCTGAAGGACGAGGAGCTGGACGACATTGCCCAGCAGCTGGACACGATCGTGGACGCGGTCTCGAAGGTGCAGAGTGTGGACACTGAAGGTGTTACGCCGATGAGCCACCCGCACTCCATCGACGCAGGTATGCGCGAGGACGTGGAGAAGAAGACGCTGACGCAGGCCGAGGCACTGGACCAGGCACCGGCCGTGGAAGACGATCGCTTCGTGGTTCCGCAGATTCTCGGAGAGGGAGACTAGAAGGAAATGACGCAGTACACGATTCCGGCCGAGGGTCTCGTCGCAAAGCCAGCGCACGAGCTCGCCGCAATGATCCAGTCCGGCGAAGTCACCTCCCGCGAGGTCACCCAAGCCTTCCTCGACCGCATCGCTGAGGTCGACGGCGATCTCGGTGCCTTCCTGCACGTCGGCGCCGAGGAGGCGCTCGCGGCTGCGGACAAGGTGGACGAGCAGGTGAAAAGCGGCGAGGAGCCGGCCTCCAAACTTGCAGGCGTGCCGCTGGCTCTGAAGGACCTGCTGGTCACCACCGACGCGCCGACCACCGCCGCCTCGAAGATGCTCGAGGGCTACATGAGCCCGTACGACGCCACCGTGGTGGCCAAGCTGCGCGCCGCCGGCATCCCGATTCTGGGCAAGACCAACCTGGACGAGTTCGCCATGGGCTCGTCCACGGAGAACTCCGCCTACAAGCAGACGAAGAACCCGCACGATCCTCAGCGCGTGCCGGGCGGCTCCGGCGGCGGCACCGCGGCGGCGCTCGCGTCCGGTGAGGCTCCGCTTGGCATCGGCACCGACACCGGCGGTTCCATCCGCCAGCCGGCATCCCTGACCGGCACCGTTGGTGTGAAGCCGACCTACGGCGGCGTGTCGCGCTACGGCGTGATCGCCTGTGCGTCGTCGCTCGACCAGGTGGGCCCGTGCGCGAACAACGTGCTGGATACCGCGCTTTTGCACGAGATCATCGGCGGCCACGACGAGTTCGACGCCACCTCCGTGGACCGCGAGGTGCCGGCGTGTGCCGACGCCGCACGCGAAGGCGCGAAGGGCGACCTCAAGGGCGTGAAGATCGGCCGCGTGAAACAGTTCGAGCGCCCCGGCACGCAGGACGGCGTGAAGGACGCCATTGATAAGGCTTACGCGCAGCTTGAGGCACAGGGCGCGGAGATCGTCGAGGTGGACTGCCCGAGCTTTGAAGACGTGATGGGCGCGTACTACCTGATCCAGACCTCCGAGGTCAGCTCCAACCTCGCGCGCTTCGACGGCATGCGCTACGGCCAGCGCGTCGGCGACGACGGCAGCCGCTCCGCCGAGGAAGTCATGGCCGCCACCCGCGGCGAGGGCTTCGGCGCTGAGGTCAAGCGCCGCATCATCCTGGGCACCTACGCGCTGTCCGTGGGCTACTACGACGCCTACTACCTGCAGGCGCAGCGCGTGCGCACCCTGGTGGCGCAGGACTTTGCCAAGGCATTCGAGTTTTGCGACGTCATCGCCGCCCCGGCCGCTCCCACCACCGCGTTCAAGCTGGGCGACAAGGTGGACGACCCGCTGGCGATGTACAACTTCGACCTGTTCACCCTGCCGCTGAACCTGGCCGGCCTGCCCGGCATGTCGGTGCCGGCGGGCGAGGCTTCCGACACCAACCTGCCGGTGGGCCTGCAGCTGATCGCCCCGGCCTTCGAGGACGCGCGCTTGTACCGCGTGGGTGCCGCTTTTGAAGCCGGCCGTTAATCCCTGGAGTACCCTCGCAGCCCTGGCTGCGGGGTATTTTCTTGTCCTGATCGATCAGGGCTTCATGCCCGTGATCACGCCGCTTTTGCCTTTCGACGTCGGATCCGCCGTGTGGCTGACCAGCATCTACCTGCTGTGCACAGTGGCCCCGATGCCGGCCACGGGCAAACTCGGCGACGCCTTCGGGCAACGCCGCGTCTTCCTCATCGGCCTGGCCATCTATGTGGCCGCCCTGGTGCTCGCCGGCGCATCGTGGTCCTTCGGCTCGCTGGTAGTGGCACGCGGACTGCAGGGTCTGGGCGCCGCGGTGTTTTTGCCGCAGGCGTTTGGGCTGATCCCGCGGGTGTTCGGAGAAGACACACAAGGCCGGGCGTTTGCAGCCTGGGGCGTGATCGGCTCGGTGGCGTCGCTGATCGGCCCGGTGGTCGGCGGGACGGTGGCGGAAAGCTTTGGCTGGCGTGCCGCGTTTTTCGCGCAAGCCGCGCTTGGTGCGCTGGCGCTGCTCGCCGGGCTGATCGCGTTGCCGCGGCTGCCGCGCAGCAACGAGCGGGTGACGCTGTTGCCTGTGGTGCTTTCCTTCGGCGGATTGGGGCTGCTTGTCTACGGCATTCAGTTCGGCCAGTGGCCGTCGATCCTCTTGGGCGCGCTGCTGATCGGCGTGTTGGTGCTCTCGGCCCGCAACGGCACCGACAACGGGTTCCTGCCCGTGGAGCTCATGCTGAACCGCTCGTTTGCGCTCGGCGCGATGGGCGTGGCTGCGATGGGCTTTACCGTGGCGTCGATGTTCATCCCGCTGATGTATTGGCTGCAAACCGTGGCTGACGCTTCGCCGACGGCATCCGGTGCTGTGACCGCACCCATGTCCGTGTTCGCGCTCGTGCTCACCCCGGTTGCCGGGTACCTGACGGACCGCCGCGACCCGGGCAAGCTGTGCGCCGCGGGCTTTAGCGTTTCCGCGGCGGGGCTGGCACTTGCGATCGCTCTGATTCACACCGGGGCGGGCGCGTGGTGGTTTACCGCCGTGACCTCGCTGTTGGGAATCGGCGGGGCGTTCGTGTGGGCGCCCAATGCGGCGGTGACCATGCGCGGTGTCCCCGAGCACGAAACCGGCGCGGCTTCCGGGCTGTACAACACCGCCCGCCAGGTTGGCTCCGTCCTCGGCGTGGCGCTGGTGGGCATGGTGCTGGCTTCCGGCGCCATCGAATCCACCGCCGGCTGGGCGCTTGCGCTGCCGTGCGCTGCGATGCTGATCGGCGCGGTGTCGTCGCTTCGGCTTCGCGGGTAGCCTGGCAGCTATGCGACTTGCCACTTTGACCTCCGGCGGCGACTGCCCCGGCCTCAACGCCGTCATCCGCGGCATCGTCCGCACCGCCAACACGGAGTACGGCTCCACCGTCGTGGGCTACCGCGACGGCTGGGTGGGACTGATGGAGGATCGTCGCGTCGACCTTTACGACGACGCCTATATGGACTCCCTCCTCCTGCGCGGCGGCACCGTGCTGGGCACCGGCCGCCTGCACCCGGACAAGTTCAAGGCCGGACTGGACCAGATCAAGGCCAACATCGACGACGCCGGGGTGGACGCCTTGATCGCGATTGGCGGCGAGGGCACGCTCAAGGGCGCGAAGTGGCTTTCCGACAACGGCATCCCGGTTGTCGGCGTCCCCAAGACCATCGACAACGACGTCGCCGCGACCGACTACACCTTCGGCTTCGACACCGCCGTGTCCGTGGCCACCGACGCCATCGACCGGCTGCACACCACGGCCGAGTCCCACAACCGCATCCTCATCGTCGAGGTCATGGGCCGCCACGTCGGCTGGATCGCGCTGCACGCCGGCATGGCCGGCGGCGCGCACTACACCGTGATCCCAGAGGAGCCGTTCGACATCGCCGAGATCTGCAAGGCCATGGAGCGCCGCTTCCAGATGGGGGAGAAGTACGGCATCATCGTCGTCGCCGAGGGCGCGACGCCTAAGGAAGGCACCATGGACGCCGGGCTGGGCGAGGAAGACGAGTTCGGCCACAAGACCTTCAACGGCATGGGCCAAATCATCGGCGACGAGGTGAAGAAGCGCTTGGGCTACGACGTGCGCACCACCGTGCTCGGCCACACCCAGCGAGGCGGCACGCCAACCGCCTACGACCGCGTGCTGGCCACCCGCTACGGCGTCCACGCCGCCCGCGCCGCCCACGAGGGCAACTTCGGCTCCTGCGTGGCGCTGCACGGCGAGGACATCGAACTCGTGGCGCTCGAGGACGCCGTAGCGCACCTCAAGACCGTGCCGGAGCGCCGCTACACCACCGCGAAGGCCATGTTCACGTAGATGCACGACCGTATCCCGGACCCCTGCCGCTTGCTCATTGTCGGCATCAACCCCGGCCGCCTCACCGAGGAGGTGGACGCGCCGTTCGCGTTCCCGGGTAACCGCTTCTGGCCGGCGCTCGAGGCCGCGGGCATCACGCCCTACCGCGTCCACGCCAACGAGGGGCTGTCCGACAAGGACGCGGCCATGCTCGCCGAGCTCGGCATCGGGTTCACCAATCTGGTGAACCGCATGACGCCGAAGGCGTCCGACCTGACCAAGGCGGAGTTGGTTGAGGGAGGCGAGGTCGTGCGGAGTGTCGTCGAGAAGCATCAGCCCACTGCCGTCATGTTCGCAGGCATCGGGGCGTACCGCGATGCCTATCGACGACCAAAGGCCACCCGCGGCCTCCAGCCCGAGACCCTCGCCGGAGTGCCGGTGTGGGTGGTGGGCAACCCCAGCGGGCTCAACGCGCACGAGACCGTGGCCACGCTCGCCGAGAGCTACCGGGAGGTCTGGGCGGCGACAGCGCGGGAGCGGCGGTAGAGCCAGATCAACAGCACCCACAGCAAGATCGTGACCGCGATCGAGCCGAAGAGACTCGCGACGCCGGGGAGCTCTTTGGAGGCGTTGAACGCCCCGTGGATCGCGGCGGCGAGGAGGAACCAACCGATGAGCCGCGACACGCGCCAGCCGAGAGGCTGATCGGTGCGGCACAGGAATTGGCCGAGGCCCCACGCCGCCAGCCCGGTGTAGACAGCGTGCGCGAACGGGCCCGTGACAACCAGCATGACCATGGACGCGACACCGTCGAAGTACTCGGACTGCAGATCTAGCGCCGCCGCGATCGCGGAATTGTTCACGGTCTCGGCGACGGTGTATCCCGCGCCGACGGCCATGCCGACCACCGCCGACTCGACCGGTCGGCGCACCGGCGCGAAAGCGGCGATGACAAGGAACGCAGCCAGCAGCTTGGCCGTCTCCTCCGGAATCGAGGAAAATAGGTACGCCACCACGTCCGGCAGGTCAGCGGTGCTGGAGAGATAGGCGGTGTTGACCGGTGGGAGGACGCCGCCGAGGGCCGGACCCGCCAGCAGGCTGGCGGGCAGCCACCATGGAGTCTTCGGCCGTCCGGGGTGGCGGCGCAAAAGTAGCCATGCCGCCGCGAGGGAGATAAGGACGAATGCCGCCGCCGCAGCGCCGAACGTGGGCGTCCACGGCACCTGGGTGAGTGCGTAGACGAACCGTCCCACGCCCGCGAGGATTGCCAGGCCAACGATGCCTTGGAGAATGAAGCTCTTTTGCATTAGCGGGCCTCCTCTGTGACAAGACGCTCGACGATCTCTTCGCCGGCGGCATAAAACGTTGCGACATACACCGTGAGGTCGCCGCGTTCGACGGCGGCGACGGAAATGTCGTTGCGGTGCACCGCGTACACCCCGGGCGCGGGGCGCTCGAGCTCGTCCGTGTCAATCCGCTCGCCGTTTGAGGCCTGCCAGTACATGCGCGTGACCGCGTTGGCGCGCTCCGCCTCGTCAGTCACGGTGTAGTCGGTGCGCAGCTGGATTGTCGTGCCGTCGCAGTCCCACCTCCACGTGCCTTTGCCGTCATCCGCACTGTCGTTCGCAAAAGTCTGGGTGCACTGCAGGGGTGCGCCGTTTGCGTCGCGCAGCGTGACGCCAGCCGCCGCGACCTCGGATGTTTCGGGCTCGCCTCCCTCCGCCGCCGCTTGGGCCACGAATGGTGCCGCCAAGATGAGTGCTCCGGCCGCCACGATCCCTATGGTGCCGGTGCGGGTGTTTTTGTCAGAAAAATCGGGGAAATTCACTTGAGCCAGCATAGGGAAACCCTCTCTCGGTTGCAGCGGGGGCCTATATGTGCCGGGATGCAGTAGCGTTTCCCGCATGACGCTGCTTGAACAGATGGCGCGCGCGTACGAGACGTGGATGCCGCTTCAGCTTCGCGAGTGGTACACCGCAGACGAGCGACGTGAGCTCGCGGTGCAGGAGATGCGCCCGCAGGCCGAGCACACTGCAAACGCGGAGTTTGGCGCCGGCTTCCGCGACCACCTGCAACCTCTCAGCGGGCCGGACGTGCCCGACCCGCTGGCGTGGGCGAACCGGCGCGTGGAGTTTGCGGACGGTAACTGGTGCATCGCCGGGATCCGCTTCCTGGGGCTGGACCCGCGCAAGCCGTTCGTGCACGTTGTCGCGACCTCCGTGCCACCGCAGCACGACCGTCTAGGCACGTACGCCGTGCAGCTGCACCACAAATTCGCGGACTTCGGCCCGCTGGCCATCCGTTTCGAGCTGCCGAACCCGCCCGAGGACGCGGACATTGACCAGTGGATCATCGCCGGGCTCGTCTCCGAGCTGCGGCAGAAACCGCGCCGTCCGCAGCACGAACGCGTCCGCCTCACCCCGGCAGACCCCTCTGAGACGGCACCATATGCCGATGAGGTGCTCGGCAACGTCGCAAGTCAACGGCCCGAAGTGCGCACCTGGACGGAGGCCGCGACCCTGGAGCAGCTGCAAAGCTGCGCGGAGACCGGTGCGCTGTGCGCGATCGAGGTAGACGGGCAGCGCGCGGGCATCATCGCGGCGGCCCGCGACGATGCAAACGGCATGCGCGGCTTCCAGGTCTACGAGTTTCTCCTCGACGACAATGCCCGCGGTCGCGGCCTCGCACCCGTGGCGATGCAGTTGCTTTGCGACGTCCTGCCGGCCCACACCGGTGACACGTTGTGGGGGACGGTGCACGTGGGCAATGGGCCGTCGATAGGCAATGCGCTCGCTGTTGGCCGCGAGAAGACGGCTGCATTTGTGTGGGTGCAGAGACGGGGCGAGCTGTAGCGCGGGGGCGCGGGGCGGGGCAGTAGACTGATGCGCATGACTGCGTACGACCTGATGGATTACGACGAAGTACTCGAAAAGTACGACCCCGTGATGGGCCTTGAGGTGCACGTCGAGCTCGCCACCGAGACGAAGATGTTTTCCACCTCCTCCGCCCACTTCGGCGCGGAGCCGAACACGAACATCGACCCGGTCTCGCTCGGGCTTCCCGGTGCGCTGCCGGTGGTCAACGCCAAGGGCGTGGAGTGGGCCATCAAGATCGGCCTGGCGCTGAACTGCAAGATCGCCGAGTCCTCGCGGTTCGCGCGCAAGAACTACTTCTACCCGGATCAGCCGAAGAACTACCAGATCTCCCAGTACGACGAGCCGATCGCCTACGACGGCTACCTGGACGTCGTGCTCGAGGACGGCACCGAGTGGCGCGTGGAAATCGAGCGCGCGCACATGGAGGAAGACACCGGCAAGCTCACCCACCTAGGCTCCGCCTCCGGCCGCATCACCGGCGCCACCGCGTCGCTGGTGGACTGCAACCGCGCGGGCATCCCGCTGATCGAGATCGTGACCAAGCCGATCATCGGCGCCGGCGAGCGCGCCCCAGAGGTGGCTAAGGCCTACGTCGGCGCACTGCGCGAGCTGGTCAAGGCCCTCGGCGTCTCCGACGCGCGCATGGACCAGGGCAGCATGCGTTGCGACGCCAACGTGTCCCTGCGACCGGTTGGCCAGGAAGAATTCGGCACCCGCACCGAGACGAAGAACATCAACTCCCTGAAGTCCGTCGAGCAGGCCGTGCGCTTTGAGATGCAGCGCCAGGCCGCGGTCCTGCAGGACGGCGGGGAAGTGGTGCAGGAGACCCGCCACTACCAGGAGAAGGACGGCTCCACCTCCAAGGGCCGCCCGAAGGAAGAGGCGAGCGACTACCGCTACTTCAACGACCCGGATCTTCCGCCGGTGATTGCGAAGCCGGAGTGGGTCGAGGAGATCCGCGCAACCCTGCCGGAGCTGCCGTGGGTGCGCCGCGCGCGCATCCAGGAGGAGTGGCAGCTGCCGGAGAAGGAGTTCCGCGACCTGGTCAACGCCGGTGCGCTCGACCTGATCGTGGACACCGTCGAAGCCGGTGCGACGCCGGATGAGGCCCGCGCTTGGTGGGTGTCCTACATCAACGGCAAGGCCAACGAGGCCGGCAAGGACCTCGACGCCCTCGGCGTCACCCCGGCCGATGTCGCCCGCGTGGTGGAGCTGGTCAAGGAAGGCAAGCTGACCACCAAGCTGGGCCGCCAGGCCATCGACGGCGTCATCGCCGGTGAGGGTTCCGTCGACGAGGTCGTCGCCGCCCGCGGCCTGGAGGTTGTGCGCGATGACGGCGCGATTGAAAAGGCCGTCGACGAGGCGCTGGCCGCCAACCCGGACATCGTGGAGAAGTACCGCGCCGGCAACAAGAAGGTCACCGGCGCCATCGTCGGCGCCGTGATGAAGGCGACCCAGGGCAAGGCCGACCCGGGCCAGGTCAACCAGCTCATCGCGAAGAAGCTCGCGGAATAGAGCTCGACTGCACTAGCCCACCACGAAACCGGCTACCTAGAACCGGCTACCACACGAAATATTTGCTGGTAGCCGGGTGTAGGTAGCCGGTTTTCGCGTCGTTGCCGCGGGATCCCGACGATTCCGAGGCGCCACGCAAAACCCCGACCAACAAACGTTGGCCGGGGCGGAGCTGGACGTCGTAAAGCGAAACGCGCTTACTTGTCCTCGGGCTTGACGGCGGGGAACTCGCCGGTCTTGTACATCTCCTCGTACGCCTCCCAGTGGATCTTCTCGTCCGGGGAATCCGGGGCGCCAGCGTAGGAGTCGGACTCGGGGTCGAGCGCCGGGACGGTCTTGATGTCGAAGTCGCTGGAGGAGTCGGCGTGCATGTCAGCCGCCACTTCCTCCTGCACGGACTGCCACAGCTCCTTGCCGCCGACGTTGGAGTCGGAGGTCAGCGAGTCGACCTCGCTGCGCTCCGCGCCGGTGAGATCCGAGCTCCCGGGGTCCAGCTGGCTGCCGGCGAGCTCGGCGAGACGCTCGCGGCGGCCGGTCTCGTCCTGGATGTTCTTGCGGTCGCGGAACCAGGCGACGCCCATGACGATGCCCAGCACCAAGCCCAGGTAGCCCAGGACCGGGTAGACCCAGCCGACCAGGTCGGCGAAGCCGATGAAGGACAGCGCGAAGCCGACCAGCACCACGATGCCGTAGTAGACGCGGAACTTGCCCGGCTTGTCGTTGCTCAGGCGGCGGCCGAGCGCGTAGAAGAGGCCGACGGCGGTGTTGTAGATCATCAGGTAGATCACGATGGACACGAACACGCCAACGGTCGGGTGCATGGTGTCGAAGACCTTCAGCAGCGGCAGGTCGGCGTCCATGACGTTTTCCATGTTGCAGAACAGGATGAACACCAGGATCATCAGCAGCACCGCGAACATGATGCCGCCGAGCAGGCCGCCCTTGCCGGTCTGCGCCGGGTTCATGTGGGAGCCGGCGAAGACCAGCATCATGGAGGTGTCCATGATCATCACCAGCGTGGCGTAGTTCAGCGCGGTGATCAGCCAGTTGTCGAAGGTGCCGGAGGCGTGCTGGTTGGTCTGGGCGATCTCGTTGATGTAGCTGAAATCGTCCGGGATGTTCGTCAGCGTGATCACGAATGCGCCGAGCAGGCAGATGATCAGCAGCGGCGTGATAAAGGAGATCACGCTGGTGAGACGGTCAACGTCGAGCAGACCGGACAGCAGAAGCAGCACGACCATGATGACGGAGCCGACCCAGGTGGGGAAGCCGAACTGTTGCTCCAGGTTGGCGCCTGCGCCGGCGACCATGACAAAGCCGATGCAGAACAACGTGAACATGGTGGTGATGTCCATGTACTTGGCCAGCCACGGTCTGGACACGCTGCGGAAGACCACACTGTGGTTGTCTGCCAGGTAGTAGGAGCCGAGCTGGTAGACCCAGCCGCTGAACACAGCGATGGCGGTGCCGGCCACCGCGGCGCCGAGGATGCCCCAGTAACCGAATGACAGGAAGTACTGGATCACCTCCTGGCCGGATGCGAAGCCCGCGCCGACAGTGAGGCCCACAAGCGCAAGGGCGATTTTAAAGGTTTTACCCATAATTTTCCTCAATGAAATCTAGAAAAAGAGCGGAGCCGAGGGTAACACCATTACCAGGCCATTGCTAGCCGACGCCCACAGGTTCCCACTGTCAACAGCGCAGCGCACAGGCTCGGATTTGCTGTTTCAACGGCGCGTTACCAAGGATCAGGCAGCGCTTTCGCATACATTTGTTGGCATGGCTAACAACCCACGTGACCTCACCCCCAACGAGCAAAACGACCTGACAAACCTGGATTCTCCCGAGGTGCCGGAGTACACCGGCGACGCGAGGAGCGCCTCGGACGGCCTGTACACCCGCACGGGCAAGGCCGCCCCGACGGAGATTTTCCCGCGCGGCGAACAGGCGGACGGGCCGCTGATCCCGCAGTCTCCGGAGACCACCTCGTTTGCGGGCACCTCTGAAACGGTGGCTGTGAACCGCGAGCCGGATTACACCGCTGCGGCACCTACGTACGCAACCGACACCACGGAGCCGGTCTACGCAGAGACGGCCGAGCCGGTCGTGGTGGAGGACGAGACCCGCCGCGGCACCACGGACTTCGGCCTGTTTTTGATGCGCCTGTTCCTCGGCGCGTTTTTGATCATCGACTCTGTGGGCACCTTCTTCCGCCTCGGCGGCAACGAGGGCATCTCCGGCCTGGAGAGCGCCTTCGCGGATTACCCGTACGGCTCCGGCCTGGCCGTTGTCGTGCCCACCCTGGAGCTGGCCGCCGGCGTGTTCCTGGTGCTGGGTCTGCTCACCCCGGTTGCGGCGCTGGTCGCCATCGCCGTGACCGGCTTCATGGCGCTGCACGCGTTCACTGAACAGTCCGACGGCTTCAACGTCTTCGCCTGGACCCCGGAGACCTGGGTGCCGGTCATGCTTCTGGCCGCGTCCCTGGTTGTGCAGTTCACCGGCCCGGGCCGCTACGGCGTCGACGCGTCGCGCGGCTGGGCCAAGCGCCCGCTGGTCTCCAGCTGGATCTGCGCGCTGCTCGGCCTCGCGGCAGCCGGGCTGATGTGGTGGTTCGGCACCGGCATCAACCCGGTCGCCTAGTTAGTCCACCTGGCGCACGGCGCCCTTGTCGGCGCTGGTGGCCATCTTCGCGTACGCACGCAAAGCCTTCGACACCTCACGGACGCGGTTCGGCGTCCAGGGGTTGTCGGAGGCTTCCATCGTTTCGCGGCGCTTTTCCAGCTCCGCCTCGTCCACGTCGAGTTTCAGCTCGCGGTTGGACACGGAGATGGAGATTGTGTCGCCGTCTTCGATCAGGCCGATCAGGCCGCCGGCCGCAGCCTCGGGGGAGATGTGGCCGATGGAAAGCCCGGAGGTGCCGCCGGAGAAGCGCCCGTCCGTGATCAGGGCGCACTTCTTGCCCAGGCCTGCGCCCTTGAGGAAGGACGTCGGGTGCAGCATCTCCTGCATGCCCGGCCCGCCGGCGGGGCCCTCGTAGCGGATGACCACAACCTCGCCCTCGAGCACCTCGCGGTTGAGGATCATCGAAACGGCCTGCTCCTGCGAGTCCACCACGTGTGCGGGGCCGGTAAACTCCCACAAGCCTTCTTCCACGCCGGCGGTCTTCAAAATCGCGCCGTCGGGTGCGAGGTTGCCACGCAGCACCACCAGGCCGCCGTCGGAGGTGAAGGGGTGGTCGACGTCGTGGATGACGCCGTTCGCCGCGTCCGTGTCCAGCTCGGCCCAGCGCGCGCTCTGGGAGAACGCCTTCGTGGTGCGCTCGCCGCCGGGGGCGGCGTGGTACAGCTCCAGCGCCTCCTCGGTCGCGGCGCCTCCGCGGATGTCCCAGTCGGAGAGCCATTCGCTTAACGACGGATACACGATCGAGTGCACATCCGTATGCAGCAAACCTGCGCGGTTGAGCTCGCCCAGAATCGCCGGGATGCCGCCGGCGCGGTGGACGTCCTCGACGTGGGCCTCGCCGTTCGGCGCCACCTTGGACAGGCACGGGATCTGGTGGGACAGATCGTCGATGTCGTGCAAGTCGAAGTCGATGCCGCCCTCTTGGGCCGCGGCGAGGATGTGCAGGATGGTGTTGGTGGAGCCACCCATGGCCATGTCCAGAGCCATGGCGTTGCGGAAGGCGTGGACGTTGGCCACGTTGCGCGGCAGGACGGATTCGTCGCCCTGGCCGTAGTAGCGCTCGCACAGCTCCATGACGGTGCGGCCGGCCTTTTCAAACAGTTCGCGGCGCGCGGTGTGGGTGGCGAGGGTGGTGCCGTTGCCCGGCAGGGACAGGCCGAGCGCCTCGGTCAGGCAGTTCATGGAGTTGGCGGTGAACATGCCGGAGCAAGAACCGCAGGTGGGGCAGGCGTTGTTGGCGATGGAGTCGAGCTCGTCGTCGGAGACACCGTCGTTGGCGGATAGCGCGATCGCGTCGATGAGGTCGGACTTCGGCTTGGTCACCCCGCCGACGGAGAACGCCTTGCCAGCCTCCATGGGGCCACCGGAGACGAACACGGCCGGGATGTTCAGGCGCATCGCGGCGTTGAGCATGCCCGGGGTGATCTTGTCGCAGTTGGAGATGCACACCATGGCGTCCACGGTGTGGGCGTTGACCATGTACTCCACCGAGTCGGTGATGATCTCGCGCGACGGCAGGGAGTACAGCATGCCGGAGTGCCCCATGGCGATGCCGTCGTCGACGGCGATGGTGTTGAACTCCTTGGGCACGCCGCCGGCGGCGCGCACGGCTTCCGCGACGATGTCGCCGACCTCTTTCAGGTGCACGTGCCCCGGCACGAACTGGGTGTAGGAGTTCACGATGGCCACGATCGGCTTGCCAAACTCGTTTTCGCCGGTGCCGGTGGCGCGCCACAGTGCGCGGGCACCTGCGGCCTGGCGGCCGATGGTGGTGACGCGTGAGCGAAGTGGGATCACGGAATTTACTCCTTATTATCTGGGGAAGTCTTAGGCGCGGACGGGCGCGGGCCCGGCAGGTCCGGGTGCTCGGCAACGTAGGCGTCGTACTCCTCGCGGGAAAGCAGCACCTTGTGGCCGCCCTTGTCGATGATTTCGTACTTGCCGTCGGCGGCCTCCTGGGCGGCGGTGATCACGTCGGTGATGCGGCCGTTGGAGGCCTCGGCAAGTTCGGGAAGCGAGTTGAAGGTCACGCCGGGCAGCGGGTGCTCCGTGCCGTCGACAGTGACGGCATGAACAGCAGAACCTTTGAACGCGAGGCCTTTCAGGTCGCGCCACGGCAGGGTGACGTTCTTGCGAACTAGATACTTGGCGGTGATGCCGCGCTCGTCCACGGTGGTGGAGGAGGCGAGTACCCAGGCCAGCCAGACGGCGGGGAAGATCAGTAGCCAGGCCAGGTACTTCGGCGCCCAGAGGATGCCCATCAGGGCGATGCCGGTGGCAAGCACGATGGCGAGGATGTGTTCGCGCGTCGGCTTGAAAACGTGCTGGGTGTGCTCCGGCGTGTCAGTCATAGTTGGGGATGGTAGTCACCTTTGGAACGTCGATAGGCAATAGCCCGCAATTTAAATACTTGAATAAAAACTCCCGCGGAGTTGCCTGTGCCACTACAGTTTTGAATCGTGATCAACGAGCGACTTGTAATTATTCTCTCCCGACGGCGCTTGCCGTAGCGGGTGCGTTTTACACGCCGCTGACACACCAAGCGCCCTCGAGAGCAGACGCTCGCCGGGGGCTTTTGTTGTATGAGATCGCGATGACAAGCAGAGTCGAGCTAACAAGGAGCCTTCACGTGGCAGCTTCAGAGAAAAGAAAGCCCGAACGCATGACGGGTGCGGACGCCGTCGTGCGCAGCCTCGAGGAACTGGGCACCGAGATCGTATTCGGTCTGCCCGGTGGTGCAGTGCTCCCGCTTTACGACGCGCTGTTTCGCGCCGAGAAACTCCGCCACGTGCTCGTGCGCCACGAGCAAGGCGCAGGCCACGCCGCGGAAGGCTACGCGGTCGCCTCCGGAAACGTGGGTGTGTGCATCGCCACCTCCGGCCCGGGCGCGACCAACCTGGTCACCCCGATCGCGGACGCCTACCTGGACTCGGTGCCGCTGGTGGCGATCACCGGCCAGGTCGGCTCGCCGCTGCTGGGCACCGACGCGTTCCAGGAGGCGGACATCCGCGGCGTGACCATGCCGATTACCAAGCACAACCTCATGGTGGCGAAGGCAGAGGAGATCCCCAGCGCGATCGCAGCGGCCTTCCATATCGCTTCCACCGGCCGCCCCGGCCCGGTGCTGGTGGACATCCCGAAGGACGTGCAAAACGCCGAGATCGAATTCACGTGGCCGCCGAAGGTGGACCTGCCGGGGTACAAGCCGAACACGAAGCCGCACAACCGCCAGATCGCGCAGGCGGCGAAGATGATTGCCAAGGCGAAGCGCCCCGTGCTCTACATCGGCGGCGGCGTGGTCAAGGCGAACGCGCACAAGCAGCTGGCCAAGTTTGTGAAGGTCACCGGCATCCCGGTGGTGACCACCCTGATGGCGCTCGGGACGTTCCCGCACGACCACCCGCTCTACCTGGGCATGCCCGGTATGCACGGCACCGTGCCGGCGGTGGGGGCGTTCCAGGAGTCCGACCTGCTCATCGCGATCGGCGCGCGTTTCGACGACCGCGTCACCGGCGACACAGAGACCTTCGCCCCGCACGCGAAAGTCATCCACGCCGACATCGACCCGGCCGAGGTGGGCAAGATCCGCCCGGTGGACGTGCCCATCGTCGGCGACGCCAAGCGTGTGCTGTCCGAACTGACCGACTACTTCGAAGAAAAGGACAAGGTTAAGGCGCCGAGCATCAAACCGTGGATCAAACGCTTGACGGATTTGAAGGAACGCTTCCCGCGCGGCTACGAGCCGCACACCGACGGCACGCTGGCACCGCAGTACGTGCTGGAGACGCTGTCCAAGACCGCCGGGTCTGACGCGATCTACGTCTCGGGCGTGGGCCAGCACCAGATGTGGGCCGCCCAGTTCATCGATTACGACAAGCCGCGCCACTGGATCAATTCCGGCGGCGCCGGCACGATGGGCTTTTCCATCCCGGCCGCGATGGGCGCGAAAGCGGCGATGCCGGATAAAGAGGTCTGGGCCATCGACGGCGACGGCTGTTTCCAGATGACCAACCAGGAGCTCACCACCGCCGCCCTCGAGGGGTTCCCGATCAAGGTGGCCCTGATCAACAACGGCAACCTGGGCATGGTGCGCCAGTGGCAGACCCTGTTCTACGACGGGCACTATTCGCACACCAAGCTCGGCGGCGAGGTCTACGTCCCGGACTTTGTGAAGTTGTCCGAGGCGCTCGGCGCGGTGTCGTTCCGCGTCACGTCCGCCGACGAGGTGGAAGAGGCGATCCAGCGCGCCCGCGAGATCAACGACCGCCCGGTGGTGGTCGAGTTCGTTGTCGGCGAGGACGCGCAGGTGTGGCCGATGATCGCGGCGGGCACCTCCAACTCCGACATCGAGTACGCGCGCGGCATGCGCCCGTTCTTCGGCGAGGAGGAGTCTGCGGCGGAGTCGCCGGAGACCATCAACGACACCATCGAAGCGCTCGACCAGGAGGGAAACTAACCATGGCACAGCCCGAACCGATCACCCGCCACACGCTGTCGGTGCTCGTCGACGACGTCGACGGCATCATCACCCGCGTCACCGCGCTGTTTACCCGCCGCGGCTACAACCTGGTCTCCCTCGTCTCCGCAAAGACGGCGAAGGAGGGCATCAACCGCCTCACCGTCGTCGTCGACGCCACGCCGCACTCCGTCGAGCAGATCACCAAGCAGCTGTACAAGCTCATCCAGGTGCACAAGGTGCTCGAGCTTGACGACGCCACGTCGGTTGGCCGCCAGCTGCTCCTGGTGAAGGTCAACGCGGACAACCTGACCCGCCCGCAGGTGGTGGACGCCGCCAACCTATTCCGCGCCCGCGTGATCGACGTGGCGGTGGACTCCGTAATCATCGAGGCCACGGGCAACTCCGCCAAGCTCAAAGCGTTTCTTGAGGTGATGGACTCCTTCGGCATCCGCGAATTGGCGCGCTCCGGATCGGTGGCGCTCTCGCGCGGCGCAAAAACGATGGCAAAGTCCGAGTAAATCTTAAAAACCCGGGACGGTTGTGTCATAATGTGAAATGACCGTCTCACAGAATGAAGGAAGTGACGTACACATGGCAATCGACGTGCTCTACGACAACGACGCAGACCTGTCCCTGATCCAGGCGAAGAAGGTCGCCATCATCGGCTACGGCTCCCAGGGCCACGCGCACGCGCAGAACCTGCGCGAGTCCGGTGTCGAGGTGGTCGTCGGCCTGCGCGAAGGCTCCAAGTCCGCCGACAAGGCGCGCGAAGCCGGCTTCGAGGTCAAGACCAACGCGGAGGCCGCCGAGTGGGCCGACGTGATCATGCTGCTGGCCCCGGACACCTCCCAGGCCAAGATCTTCACCGAAGACATCGAGCCGAACCTCAAGGCTGGCGACGCGCTGTTCTTCGGCCACGGCCTGAACATCCACTTCGAACTGATCACACCGGCGGACAACATCACCGTCGCCATGGTCGCGCCGAAGGGCCCGGGCCACCTGGTCCGCCGCACGTTCGTCGACGGCAAGGGCGTGCCGGCGCTGATCGCTGTGGAGCAGGACCCGCAGGGCAACGGCAAGGAGCTCGCGCTGTCATACGCCGCGGCAATCGGCGGCGCCCGCGCGGGCGTCATCCCGACCACCTTCGAAGCGGAGACCGTTACCGACCTGTTCGGCGAGCAGGCCGTGCTCTGCGGCGGCCTGGAGAGCCTGATTATGTCGGGCTTCGAGGTGCTCACCGAGGCCGGCTACGAGCCCGAGATGGCCTACTTCGAGTGCCTGCACGAGATGAAGCTGATCGTGGATCTGATCTACGAAGGCGGCCTGGCCAACATGAACTACTCCATCTCCGACACTGCGGAGTTTGGCGGCTACCTGTCTGGCCCGCGCATCATCGACGAAGGTGCGAAGGACCGCATGCGCGAGGTGCTCAAGGACATTCAGTCCGGCAGCTTCACCAAGCGCCTCGTCGCCAACGTCGAAGGCGGCAACAAGGAGCTCGAGGGGCTGCGCGACAAGCTGTCCCAGCACCCAATTGAGAAGACAGGTGAAGAGCTGCGTGACATGATGAGCTGGGTGAAGAACCCGCTCACCGATACCGCCCGCTAAACCAGCAGCGCAAACGCGGCGGAGGCCTTAGGTCTCCGCCGCGTTTTTCGTGCGCGGTCCCGCAGCAGTCCCGCATGAGAAAACCCCGCACTCCCGATTGTGGGAGACGCGGGGTGAGTTGTGTGAACGACTAGTTGGTCGCTGCAGCGCCCTCCGGAGCGCCCTCCGGTGCCAGGGTCTCGGTGATCTCGTCGACGATGTTGGTCTCGGTGACCGTCTCGTCTGCGGCATCGGCAGCGCCGGTTGCGGCGGTCTCCTCAGCGCCGTCGAGGGTGGTGGTCTCGGAGACAACCTCGGTGGCGGCGGTGGTGGTGGAGGTGACGGTCTCGCCCTCGCCGTTGTCGCCGGAGAACAGGGACCACAGCAGCCACAGCAGCAGCAGCGCGACCAGCAGGCCGAGCAGCCACTTCCACAAGCCGCTGCCGCTGTTGGACTCCTCGGTCACAGCGGTGGAGCCAGCGGTGGAGCGGGCCGGGGTGGTAGCGGTGCGCTCGGTGGTGGTGCGCTCAACGCGGACGTCCTTCTCCGGCTCGACGTTGGTGCGGTCCACATTGACGCGCTCGACGTTGGAGCGGTCGACGTTAGCGTCCTTAACTTCCTTGACACCGTCGACGTCGCCGCGGCCGCGCAGGTCGTCCAGCTTGTGCTGGCCGAAGTCCTTAGCGCCGTGGAGCTTGTCCTGGGCGTCGTGGAGCTTGTCCTCGCCGAATTCCTTAGCGTCCTTGGCAAAGTCCTTCGGGTTGCGCTTCGGATCGATGGGGTTGTTCATTGTAAATTCCTTTCGTGCTAACACAAGTGCTGGCATAACGTCTCCGTCGGACGCAGGGCTATGCCAGCATCCTCGGTGAACGACCGCCCACTGTAACAAAACTTTCGCAACCGCCGCTGCGGGATCTGTGCTGCAAGTCTCATTTTGTCCGGAGTTTCCCCTGCGCTCGTATGGTGGACGCCCCCAAGCGAAACCATTTTCAATTAGTTGTCATTAAGTGAAACGGCGCATACCGTAGGTCGTCGATAGGCAATGCGAAGGGAACCGACGATGCACGATCACGCACACCACGACCACGGCCCCGCCCACGGCACACCGCTGCGGGCGCTGGCCGCCGCGCTCGCGATCACCGGCACGGTGTTTGTCGCGGAGGTTGTCGGCGGGTTGCTCTCTGGATCGATGGCGTTGCTCGCGGACGCGATGCACATGCTTTCCGACGCCGCGGGGTTGATCATCTCCCTCATCGCCATCATCGTCGGCCAAAAGGCAGCATCCGCGACCGCCACCTATGGCAACCGGCGTGTGGAAGTGCTCGCCGCCCTGATTAACGCGGTGGCGGTGTTGAGCATCTCCGTCTGGATCGTGGTGGAGGCGGTGCGCAGACTGCGCGACCCGCAGCCGGTGGAGACGGCGCCGATGATGGTGATCGCAGTGATCGGTCTGCTTGCCAATGCGGCCTCGGCGTGGGTGCTCTCGCGCCACCGGGAGGGCTCCATTAACGTGCAGGGCGCGTACCTGCACGTGCTGGTGGACATGTTCGGCTCGGTCGCGGTGCTCGCGGCAGGCGCGGTGATCTCGCTGACCGGGTTTACCGGAGCGGATGTGGTCGCCTCTCTGGTCATCGCGGCGCTCGTGCTGCCGCGGGCGTGGCAGCTGATGGTGCGTTCCGCCCGCGTGATGCTGGAACACGTGCCGGCAGGCTTCGACGCAGACGAGGTGGAGCACGCGTTGAGGCAGGTCGAAGGGGCGATGGACACGCACGACCTGCACCTGTGGTCGCTGGACGGGGTGAGCGTGCTGGCCACAGTGCACGTGGTGGCGGCCCCCGGGGTGGACCGGGACCAGCTGCTGGACCGGGTGCAGGTCACCCTGGCGCAGCTCGGGGTAGAGCATGCGACGGTGCAGATTGAGCTGCCCGAGCACATCGGTCACGAGAAGGTGTGCTGAAACTGCACTACGCTTTGGTGCCATGGGTTTCACCACGCCGAGCTACTCACTCAAGGACTTGTTTTCCCGCGCGGGGCGGGGAGAGCTGCAGCTGCCCGATTTCCAGCGCGAGTATCTGTGGGACGTCGACAGAGTCCGCACGCTGGTGACGTCGGTGCTGCGCGGCTACCCGGTGGGCTCCTTCCTTGCCCTTGACACGCGCAACACGGAACAGCGCTTCAAGCCGCGCCCGCTCGAAGGTGTGGAGGTGCACGGCGTGGCTCCCGGGCTTCTGCTTCTGGACGGCCAGCAGCGCCTGACCTCGCTCTACCAGGCATTTAAAAAAGACGGCGAGGTCCGCACCGTGGATTACCTGGGCCGGCCGATCCGCCGCCGCTTCATGGTGGACGTGCGCGCCGCGGCGTCCGCGGACCCGATGCCGGTGGAGGCCCTGTTCGCAGTGGACGAGCAGGGGCAGGTGCGCTCCCACTTTGGCCCGGGCGTCGACGGCTACCTGAATTCGCGCGAGGCCTATATAAATAACGGAGTCATCCCGGTGAGCATGCTGCTGTGGCCGGAGGGCAACGACTTGCTCGTGGACATGGCCGCGAGCACCGAGGACGAGCAGCTGCGAGGCGCGGTTAAACGCTTTGTCAACCAGGTCATGCGGGGGCTCTCGGCTTACGACGTGCCGGTGATCCGCGTGGACCGCGAAACCACGCAGGCGGGCGTCGGCCAGATCTTCGCGTTCGCCAATTCCGCCGGCGTGCAGATGGACGTCTTCGAGCTGCTCACCGCGGTCTTCGCTTCCGAGGATCCGTCGTTCGTGCTGGCGGAGCGCTGGCGGGACACGGAGCGCAAGCTACGCGAGCACCCTGTGCTGGACAGCGTGGGGCGTGTGGAGTTCTTGCGAGCGATGTCGCTGCTGCTGACCAGCAGGAGGGGACAGGCGCGTGGCCACCGCGGCGATATTCTGGACATTTCGCTGGAGCAGTACCGGGCCCACGCAGGCGAGATGCTGGACGGCTTCCTTGCCGCCGCGGCGTTTTTGGAGGAGCGCCGTGTGGTTGCGGCTGATCAGGTGCCCTACCCGGCGCAGCTGATTCCGCTCGCGGTGATCCTGGCGCGTCTGGCGGACGAGCCTGGCGCACTGGAGCACAAGGAGGCGGCTGACAGGCTCAACCGATGGTTCTGGTGCGGCGTGTTCGGCGAGCTGTACGGCTCTCATGCGCCCACCATCCGCATTGGCCTGGACGTGACAGAGGTGACCCCGTGGGTGCGCGGCGACACCGACGAGCTGCCCCGCACAGTGGCGGACGCGCGGTTTGTCGAGTCCCGCCTGCGCAGCGCCGGACCGGACAGTGGCGTCTACCGCGGCCTGTACTCGCTGCTCATGGCGCGCGGCGCACGCGATTGGCGCACCGCCGAGCCCTTCACCGCAGAAACGGTGGGGCAGCTGCAGCCCCGCTTCCGGCAGGTGTTCCCGACTGAATACTTGGCGGTCACCGGTGCGCTGGATAATGACCCGGAGCTGGCCGAATCGGTGCTCAACCGCACCCCGATGGGGCGGCGCACCGACGTGGTTATCGAACGCAACGAGCCGAAGCGCTACCTGCCCCGCCTGCAGTCGAAGTCCCTGCTGGAAGACGACGAGTTCGACGCAATGCTTGCGGGCCACGAGATGGATCCGGAGCTCCTTCTCGCCTCCGACTGGGAAGGCTTTGTCAGGGACAGGCGCGAGCGCTTCGTGGGCATGATCGAGTACGCCATGGACCGTGCTGCCGAGCGGGACTGGGAGCCGGGCGAGGCGTAAGTGGCGAAAACGAGAACTCTCGCGGGTGCGGCCGCCGTGCTCGCCGCCTCCGCGATGCTGACTTCGTGTGCGCCCGAGGCGCAGTTAAGCCCGCTCGAGCGCGCCCGCGGCGTGAACCAGTCCAAGCACGTGGGAAAGCTGTTCGCGGAAGAACCGGAAGTCGTCGACGATGTGCTGGGCATCAAGACCACCAAGCTGTTTTTCCCGTCCTCGGAAACGCTGGTGCTCAGCGACGCGTCGATTGAGGCGCAGCTGCGCGCGGCGTCCATCGCGGTGACCACAAACGCGCCGATGATGGTGTACGAGCCCGCCCGCCACGCCGAGTACGTGCAGATGATCGCGGATATGCACACTGTCAACGTGCTCACGGTCGGGGACGTGGCCATCGCGCCGTCGTCAGGCGCAGTGAGCGTGCGACGGGACCCTGGCGGGCTGCGGGCGCTGGGGCAGATGACGGCGCTGCGGTACCAGGAGCGCACGGTTTCCACCCCGCAGGATGCGGTGCGGGCGGTCTCCGGGCTGTACCAGCGCGAGCCCACGTGGCTGCGGGCGGAATGGGCGGATCCGGTGGTGCTGCCCGCGGCGAAGCCCGAGCCGTTTCCCATTCAATCCCGCCGCGACGCGAACATGGCGCCGCGCGTGGTTGCCACCTGGGAGTCGTCGATTCCGTCCGTCGCAAATGCGCGCAGTTACGGCGCTGAGGTGACTGTTGTGCCGCTGTCTGACCCTCGCGCCAGCGAGCAGACGTTGTTCGCCATGGCAGGTTTGGCGGAGCGGCCACTGGTGGCGCTGGGCAGCCAGTTCGGCACATCGGAGGACCTAGCTGGCCGGATCCGGGAGGCGGAAGCGGCGTACTAGCGCCGCGCGAGGTGTTAGTCTGGGGCTGTTTTCTACTATGTGAGAAGAAGGTTTCAGAATATGAAAATTGCAGTACTCGCAGGCGACGGCATCGGCCCGGAAGTGATGGCGCAAGGCCTCAAAGTCCTGCGCACAGTCCGCGATGACGTGGAGACCACCGAGTTCGACCTCGGCGCCCGCCGCTACCTGCGAAACGGCGAGCTGCTCACCGATGCGGACCTGGACGCGCTCAAAGATCACGACGCCATCCTGCTCGGCGCGATCGGCGACCCGGAGCGCGTTCCAGCCGGCGTGCTCGAGCGCGGCCTGCTCTTGCCGCTGCGCTTCAAGCTGGACCACTACGTCAACCTGCGCCCGTCGCGGCTGTATCCGTCGTCAGTCAGCCCCCTGGCCAACCCCGGCGCCATCGACTTCGTGGTGGTGCGCGAGGGCACCGAGGGGCTCTACGCCGGCAACGGAGGCACCCTGCGGCAGGGCACCGAGCACGAGGTGGCCTCCGAGGTTTCCCAGAACACCTACCACGGTGTTTCGCGCGTGGTGCGCTACGCGTTCGAGCTGGCGATGGCGCGCCGCAAGAAGCTCACCCTGGTGCACAAGACCAACGTGCTGGTCAACGCAGGCGGGCTGTGGCAGCGCGTCGTCGACGAGGTCGCGGCCGAGTTCCCGGAGGTCGAGGTGGACTACAACCACATCGACGCTGCGACGATCTACATGGTCCAGGACCCGCAGCGCTACGACGTCATCGTCACCGACAACCTCTTCGGCGACATCCTCACGGACCTCGCGGGCGCCGTCGCCGGTGGCGTGGGACTCGCCAGCTCCGGCAACATCAACGCGGCCAAGGAGTTCCCTTCCATGTTCGAGCCGGTCCACGGCTCCGCCCCGGACATCGCCGGCCAGGGCATTGCGGATCCCACCGCCATGATTTTGTCGGTGGCGATGATGCTGCGCTTCCTTGGCGACGAGGACAACGCCGCGCGCATCGAGGACGCCGTCGAGCGCGATGTGGCGGAGCGCGGCGACGCGAAGGTGCGAACCGCCGAAGTGGGTGACAGGATCGCCGCTGCCCTGAAGTAGGGTTGTGCGCATGCATGTGACCCGCACGATTCCCGCCGTTTTGACCGCAACCGCACTGGTGTTGACCAGCTGCAGCAGCACAGAGGGCGGGATCGGCGCACCGGCCGCGCTCGAAACCAACGGCGACGAGGTGATCCAGGACGCCGACGGCACCGGTGCAGAGGTCTCGCAGCGCCTCTTCGAATCTTCGGAGACCGTCGTGGTCTCCGCCAAGGAGCGCGATCAGCAGCTCAAGGCTGCGGCGATTGCGGTCAAGCTCGGGGCGCCGATGCTCGTGCGTCTCGACGGCGCCGATGCCGCCGTCGACGCTGAAGTCGAGCGCCTGGGCGCCACGCGCGTGATCAACGTGCCGGGCGACGAAGAGGAAGCTGAGGCGGTCGCCTCCGCCGAGCCGGCTGGGGATGCCGCAGCCATCGCCGCGCTGGAGCCGGAGCACCCGAGCGAGCTGACCATGCCGCCGGTGTTCGCCACCGCGCTGTCCTCGCGCGCCTCCGTCGCCACTGCGCGTGCGGCCGGTGCGGACGTGCAGGTGCTGGCGGCACCGGACCCGCGCGCCACGGCGGACAGCATGCGCACGGTCACCGAGCAGGACACCCTCGCGCTGGGCCGCCAGTGGGGCGACAACGAGAACTTCCAGGCTCGTGCGGCGCTCGCAGGCAACGGTGAACTGCCGGGCGGCGGCGGCCTGGTGTTCCCGGGCCGCCGCATGGTGGCGCTCTACGGCCACCCCTACGGGCCTGATCTGGGCGTGATGGGGGAGCAGGATCCGGCGGCCTCGGTGGAGTTGGCCAAGAAGTACGCCGAGGACTACACGCCGTATAGCGACGAGCCGGTCGTCCCCGCCTTCGAGATCATCGCCACCGTTGCCTCCGGCGGGCCGGGCGACGACGGCAACTTCTCCAACGAAACGCCGATGGAGGACCTCGTCCCCTACGTCGACGCCATTGTGGATGCTGGCGGCTACGCCGTGATCGACCTGCAGCCGGGCCAGGGCAGCTTCCTCGAGCAGGCCAAGATCTACGAGGAGCTGCTCAAGCGCCCGAACGTGGGTCTCGCGCTGGACGCCGAGTGGAAGCTCAACCCGGGCGAGGAGCCGCTGTCGCGCATCGGCAGCGCAACTTCGGGCGAGATCAACGAGGTGGCGGATTGGCTCGCCCAGCTCGTCCGCGACAACAACCTGCCGCAGAAGGCGATGATCCTGCACCAGTTCAACGTGGCCATGTACCCGGACCGCGAAAACATTGTCACCGGTCAGCCGGAGCTCGCCTGGGTCCTGCACGCCGACGGCCACGGCGGCCCGGAGCAGAAGTTCGACACTTGGAACGTGCTGCGCGAGGGCCTGGACCCGAACTTCTTCATGGCGTGGAAGAACTTCTTCGACGAGGATTTCCCGACGTTTACCCCGGAGCAGACCTACCGCGACGTCAACCCGCGTCCGTGGTTTGTCAGCTACCAGTAAAAACCGCCGGTATCGGGCATCACGCCACGATATTCTTGCTCCATGAGTGTGGAGCTTGAAGAGGTCTGCGGTTTTCTCGCCCAGCACGAGCCGTTCTCGACGCTGCCCGAGGCCACCCTCCGCGCCCTGCCCGCCCAGATGGGCATCACCTACGTCCGCCGCGGCCAGGCCGTGGTGGAGGTGGGCCAGCCCAACGACACGCTCTATGTCATCCGCTCCGGCGCGGTGGACGTCGTCAGCGAGGACGACCTCTTGCTGGACCGGCGCGAGGCCGGCCTGAACTTCGGCTACTCCACGCTGGTGGGCGAGCGCGAATCCGCCTACCTCATGCAGGCGGTGGAAGACAGCATCCTGCTCATGCTCCCGCGCGAGGCGTTCCTCCAACTGCTGGAGCAATTTCCGGACATGGGGCGGTACTTCCAAACTGCTTCGCGCCGCGTGCGCGCCGCCGCCGAGGAAGTGCGCGACAGCGGCGCCACCGATGTGCTCCGCACCCCGCTGCGCGAAATCTTCGCCGGGCGGGAGCCGGTGACGCGTGGCAAGCACGTGAGCATCGCCGAGGCCGCCCGAACGATGGGCGAGGAGGGCATCAGCAGCCTGATCATCACCGACGGGCAGGAGGTCGCCGGCATCATCACTGACGCCGACATGCGCTCGCGCGTGGTCGCCGGCGGCGTGGACACGTCGAGGCCCGTGGCGGATGTGATGACCAGCCCGGTGCGCACCATTCAACCCAACGCGCTGGTGTTTGAGGCGATGCTGACCATGAGCGAGTTGGGCATCCACCACCTGCCGGTGGCCGGCGACAACCAAGTGGTGGGCGTGGTCACCGCCGCGGACATCATGCGCCAGCTCCAGGCGGACCCGATCTACCTGGCGGCGGACGTGGCACGGGCGTCGCTGGATGAGCTGGAGGGCGCCTACCGTGACGCGGCACGTGTCGCGGTGCGGTTTTTCGAGCGCGGCGCGTCTGCGGCCGAGACGCAGCGGTTGCTCACCTCGATCGCGGATGCGGTGGCGAAGAGGTTGGGCACTTTAGCCGTCGAGAAGCTTGGGCCCCCGCCTGTGCCGTTCGCGTTTGTGGCGGTGGGATCGCAGGCGCGCGGGGAGATGGGCCCGGCCAGCGACCAAGACAACGCGCTCGTGCTCGCCGACGCGTACGACGCCGCCCAGCACGGCGAGTACTTTGCCGAGCTCAGCGCGTTCGTCTGCGAGGGGCTCGCCCGCGCCGGCCAGGAGTTGTGCCCGGGCGAGATGATGGCGTCTTCGCCGCAGTGGCGGATGACGGAAAGCGAGTGGGGCCGCACCTTCCACGGCTGGGTCACCGCGCCGAAGCCGGACGCGCTACTTAACGCGCAGGTGTTTTTCGATTTCCGCGCCGTCTTCGGTTTCGGCGAGGGCTGGCAGGACATGGCCGTGCGGGTGCGCTCTGGCGCGCTGGCGTCCGCGCACGGCTCGCGCCGCCTGCACACGCACCTGGCCGCGCTGGCCACGTTCCGCGAGCCGCCGGTGGGCTTCTTCCGCGGATTCGTGCTCGAGCGCAGCGGCGAATACGCCCACACGCTGGACATCAAGCGCGGCGGCACCGCGGCGGTGGTGCAGATGGCGCGCCTGTACGCCATCGCGGCCGGGGTGGACGAGGTGGACACCATCGCGCGCCTGCGCGGCGCCGCCGGCGGGCCGGTCTCTGAGAAGGGCGCGGCGGATCTCCTGGACGCCTACGAGTATTTGGCCGACCTGGCCATGCGCCACCAGGCCGCACAGGTGCGCGCGGGCGAGGCGCCGAACTACCGCATCGACCCGAAGCAGCTGCCCGAGCGCGACCGCGCAGCACTTCGCGACGCGTTCGGGGTGATCAAGTCGTTGCAGAACGCGCTTTCCACCGCGTACCCGACCAGGGCGGTGTGACATGCTGTTCGGGCCGAAGAGGCGGCAGCTAATCGACGACGCCTTGCTCGCCGTGGACGTCGAAACCACGGGCCTGAAGCCAGTGCACTCGCAACTGGTGTCCGTGGGGTGGGTGCCGGTCAACGGCCGAGTGATCGACCTCTCCGGCGCGGAGTACTTCGTGCTACGCGGCGCGGACGTGGGGGAGTCCGCCACCCTGCACGGGGTAACCGACGACGACGTGGCGTCGCTGGGCAGGGAGCCCGCAGAGGTGCTCGACGCGTTCCTGGCGGCGCTTGAGGGGCGGAAGCTGCTCGCGCACTTCACACAGATGGAAACCGGGTTTCTGGGCAAGCTGCACCAGGATGTGCGGGGCACCAAGTGGCGGCTGCACGACAGTGAGGTGGTGGACACCTTTGTGATGGAGCGGCGCCACATGGAGCGCATGGGCACCTACCCGCGCGGCGAGGACCTGCGCTTGCCCAGGGTGCGGCAGCGCTATAACCTGCCGGCGTACGCGAACCACAACGCGTTGACCGACGCGGTGGCGTGCGCCGAGCTCTATCTCGCTCTAACCGGGTAACGCCACTTTTGCAATTGGTTGTATGCTCTGTCACATGCGTTTTGGACGAATTGCAACACCTGAAGGAATGACATTCGCCGTCATCGACGACGAGGGAACAACCGCAAAAGCCATCGCTGGCACCCCGTTCACCGACCCCGAGTACACCGGCAAAGAGTACGCGCTTGAGGACGTCCGCCTGCTCGCCCCGACGCTGCCGTCGAAGGTGGTGGCAGTGGGCCGCAACTACGCCGACCACGTGGCGGAGGTGTTCAAGCAGTCCTCAGAGCACCTGCCACCGACGATCTTCATCAAACCGTCCACGGCTGTGGTGGGCCCCGGCGCCGCCATCAAGATCCCGGAGTACGCCACCGGAGTGGAGTTTGAGGGCGAGCTCGCGCTCGTCGTTGGCGTCCCTTGCAAGAATGTCAAGGCTGCAGACTGGAAGTCTGTCATCCGCGGCGTGACCATCATCAACGACGTGTCGTCCCGCGACCTGCAGTTCGCAGACGGCCAGTGGGCCCGCGCGAAAGGCATCGACACCTTCGGTCCCATCGGCCCATGGATTGAAACGGACCTGGAGAAGTTCGACTTTGCCAACCTGCCCATCAAGGCGCACCACACCCACAACGGCGTCACCGAGACCAAGCAGGACTCCAACTCCAACCAGATGATCAAGTCCGTCGGCGAGATGATGGAGTGGGTCTCCGAATCCTTCACGCTGCTGCCTGGCGACGTCATCGCCACCGGCTCGCCCGCCGGCACCGCGGAGATGGTGCCGGGCGACTACATCGAGGTGGAGATCCCCGGCATCGGCAAGCTGGGCAACCCGGTCGAGCGGGCGTAGGGCGCTTACAGGCCGAGTGCGCGCATGATGGTGCGCAGTTTGGCGGAGGTCTCGTCGAGCTCTGCCTGCGGGTCCGAGTAGGCGGTCAGGCCTCCGCCCGCCCAGGCGCGTGCCCGGGTTCCGTCGGCGTTGACCTCGGCGCAGCGGATAGCCACCATGTACTCGCCGTCGCCGGCCGCGTCCGTGTATCCCACCGCGCCGGCGTAGAACCCGCGGTCCGACTCTGCGGTGGTGATCAGCGCCTCTGCCGCTGCTTGCGGGGTGCCGCAGACCGCCGGGGTGGGGTACAGGCTTAAGGCGAGATCGAGCGCGCTCGGCGCGGGGTCTTTCAGCACGCCCTCGATCGGTGTGGCCAGGTGCCACATCTCGCTGGTCTTTTCCAGCCTTGGCAGATCGGGGACGTTTAGCTCGCTGCACAGCGGCGCCAGGATGCGCCGGATGTGGTCGACCACGAAGCGGTGCTCGTCTAAGTCTTTCGCAGAATCGCGCAGTGAGTTGGCCGCGGCCTGGTCTGCTTCCTGGTCGCCGGGGACGCGGGCGGCGGAGCCGGCCAAGGGGAACGACCAGACTCGGTTGCCGCGCCGGCGCACCAGCACCTCTGGCGAGGACCCCACGAGGAAATGCCCCGTGCGTCCCGACGGCGTGAGGTCCGCGATGAACCCGTCCTGCGTGTACGACAGGTCGATCAGTCGCGCCGCGACCAAGCGGGGGTCCACCGGCGGGTCAAAGGCGATGTCTACCGCACGCGCCAGCACTACTTTGTCCAGGGCGGAGCTTTGGATTGTCGAGATGGCGGCTTCGACTCGGCGCAGGTGTTCGGCCGGGGACGGGTCAACGTCGATAAGCATTGCGTTGAGCTTGGAACCCTCGCCGACGCGGTAGTACGGGTGCGGCTCCAGCGCACCCGGCTCGCGGATGATGTGCTCGGGGACCGTGAGTGCCGCTGGGCAGTCATGGTCGAAGGGGAGGGCGCCGACAACCATTTCTTCCTCGCCGCGCGCGATCGCGTCCGCGGCCTCCCACGCGTCGTCGAAGGTGCGGAGTGCACCTTGGGTGCGCACGGAGCCGTCGCCACGCGAGAGCAGAAAGTCTGGGGCGCTATCGGGTCTGGAAGTGGGCATGTGACGATACTTTAACGAACCTTAGTTTGTGCACGCACGTCTGCATTGCTTGCCGCTACATAAAGGCGGGGTTAATGTGGCCGGTGTGAAAATTGTGAAAAGTCTTGCAGGTGGTTTCGCTGCCTTGCTCATCGCAGGTAGTGCGGTCGCTCCGGTGCAGGCCGGGGCCCAAGATATGTCGTCCCAAATCAACGGACAGGTCAACCGTGCGATCAACGACGCTAACCGCGCCGCCACCGACGCTGTGAACGGCGCTGTGAATCAGGCCAACGCCGAGTGGAACAAGTTCGTCCAAATGGCCAACGACACCATCCCCGGCAGCTCGTCTCTTCCGCGCAATCCGTTGCCCGCGCCTGCACCGGTGCCTGGGCCCTGGGCACCACAAGCACCCGCGCCAGTGGCTAACGGCACTAACGGCGAAATCCACGCCGCCGGACGCAGCTACCTCATCTGGGTGCCGCCAGGCTACAACCCGGCGAACCCGACGCCAGTGATGGTCGGCTACTCCGCCTACCAAGACTCCACCGAGAACTTCCGCAACTACTCCCGACTGCGCGAATCCTCCGTCGGGCGCGATGCCATCATCGTCTACCCGCGCGCCATCGGTGCGTCCTGGGAAGGCTCGCCGACCGCAGCCACCCGGCCCGGGCAAGACATCGCCTACGTGCGCGCAATGATCAACGACGTGCAGCGCTACTACAACATCGACCGCCGCCGCATCTACGCCACCGGCATGTCCACCGGCGGCGGCATGGCAGCAGTCTCCGCTTGCCACATGGCAGACCTTTTCGCCGGCGTCGCAGGCGTATCCGGTGCGTACTACGCGCCGGTGAACCGCGGCTGCCAGAACCTGCCCATCGCATTCATGGCCCTGCACGGCATGAACGACACCCTCACCCCGTACTACGGAACCACCCGTCGCGGCCAACGCGTTCTACCGGTTCCGGAGCTGTTCGGCTCCTACGCCCTCCGCAATGGCTGTGGCCCCGGCCTCAACCGCGCCCCGCTGCATAACGCTACCCGCGTCTCCGCCCGTGGCTGCCGCAAGGGCGTCGAAGTGATCCAGGTGCACGGCTCCAACCACTACTGGTGGTACTCGCCGTCCGCTGCCGACGAAATGTGGGCGTTCCTCTCCCGCCACTCCAAGTAGCCCACCACCTCAGCGCCTCCCGGGGCGCGACCCGGGGCGCCTGTCAAGGCGCGGTTTTGTAAAACTCGGCCACAGTGGTGAGGGGGAGCTGGGGGTATTGGGTTTTGGGTTTTGTTTAAGGCCGAGTTTTACAAAACCATGTTGTGCCGGTTCTGCGGCCGCATAATGTTGTGCCGGTTCTGCGGCCGCATAATGTTGTGCCGGTTCTGCGGCCGCATAATGTTGTGCCGGTTCTGCGGCCGCATAATGTTGTGCCGGTTCTGTCCCGGGGGTGTTGCTGCTTCTTACTTTCGACTCGGTGTAAAGCAGACGCAAAGTCTAGGGTGGCCAGCTTAGCAAGGTGAATAGGGGTGACTACCCCTATTGGTAGATGCATTGCTCAATTTCATGACCGGTTTCGCTGACACGAATACCGCGTGTGCGGCTTGGGAACTTCGCAGGGATCCCTGGCTCGAAATCAATTTCAAGTTTTGCTGATAATAGTCGCACCGCATCATCGACTTCATTGGGATCACAGGGAACATCAGCAACAGTTACGAAGAAGAATACTGAGTACTCCGCTTCCTCTTCCGGGCTTAGCTCCTCGCTCGGTGGGATGATCTCTGACAGGAGGAGTTCAAAAGTTGGTTCACTGTGTCCAGCTTGGTATGCCTGTTCAGACGAGAAGTGCACTCTGTTTTTCTCGCGCACTACATCGACGCATCTTTGGTGCCTTGCTTTTGCTTCATCAAGTTGGTCGTACCGACACACGAATTTTGTGAAAAAACACCACGTAGATGTCTCATCCATAATGTTTCCTTATCTGCACGTCGATTTATTTCGGGGCGTGGTCGTCTCTATCCGTTCACCTGAACTAGAAGCGTGTCCGAGGGTAACGAAGAGGGGGGGATAGATAAATCTAGACAATGTAAGTTTCATTGCTCGCCACTTTTCCGGAGGGTCTCCCTCGTTATATCCAATTGCAACTCGTGGTGGCACCATTTCCATCTCAAGTTTGTACAGAAAAGAGATTGACTCCAGTGGCAACTATCGGGTCGTCCGCGCCTATTTCGAGCTGAGCATGTTACGGGACAGGTAGCCGAAACCGTAGGTATCGAGCGGGCATTTTTCAAAACGGTGACCGCCTCGTCGAGTTCTTTCGGCATTCGCAGGGCTTTGGATTCTGACAGGCTAGCCGCCGAATCGGAGTCGATTGCGTGCTCTCTGCGCGTGATCGGCGCTCGAGTAGTAAGGGAAGGATGGGCCGTGACGGAGTTTCGGCACCGCCACATCGATCGTTCGTGACAGGCTCTTGCGGTTGCGGTAGCGGCACCAGTTGCGGTGGGGCACGCCCTAGAGAATGAGGCGTCGCCGTATTGCGCGCCGTTGGCAGGGTCAGTTTGGACGCAGGAGGATCTAGTTGAGTTGACTTGTCCAATCGGGGGGTCTCGAGTCAGTTGAACTTTCAAATACTGGTGCACCGGAGGACGTCGATAAGCAAGGGGCTCTGCGCGCTACGATTGCGCACATGACTGACTCTTCAATGCGCGTACGTTTTTGCCCGTCACCAACCGGAACCCCGCACGTGGGCATGGTGCGCACGGCACTGTTCAACTGGGCGCAGGCGCGCCACTCCGGCGGCACGTTTGTGTTCCGCATCGAGGACACGGATGCCGCGCGTGACTCGGAGGAGAGCTACCAGGCGATCATCGAGTCGCTGGAGTGGCTGGGCCTGACCTGGGACGAAGGCATCAACGTGGGTGGCCCGCACGAGCCGTACCGCCAGTCCCAGCGCTCCGAGATTTACACGGACGTGCTGAACAAGCTCATTGAGGCCGGCGAGGTGTATCCGGCGTACTCCACCAACGAAGAGGTCCAGGAGCGCCACAAGGCCGCCGGCCGCGACCCGCAGCTGGGCTACGACAACTTCGACCGCGACCTGACGCAGGAGCAGATCGACGCGTTCGAGGCGGAAGGCCGCAAGCCGGTGTGGCGCCTGCGCATGCCGGACCAGGACTGGACCTGGAATGACCTGGTGCGCGGCGAGGTGATGTTCAAGTCCGAGACGCAGCCGGACTTCGTTGTCGCGCGCTCCAACGGCGCGCCGCTGTACACGCTGGTCAACCCTGTCGACGACGCGCTGATGGGCATCACCCACGTCCTGCGCGGCGAGGACCTGCTGTCGTCCACCCCGCGTCAGATGGCACTGTACGAGGCGCTCAAGCGCGTCGGCGTGGCCGAGTTCACCCCGGAGTTCGGCCACCTGCCGTTCGTGATGGGCCAGGGCAACAAGAAGCTGTCCAAGCGCGACCCGGAGTCCAACCTGTTCAACCACCGGGACAACGGCATCATCCCGGAGGGCATGATCAACTACCTGGCGCTTTTGGGCTGGTCGCTGTCCGCGGACCAGGACATCTTCAGCGTCGACGAGTTTGTCAAGGCCTTCGACGTCAACGACGTGCTGGGCAACCCGGCCCGCTTCGACCAGAAGAAGCTTGAGGCCATCAACGCCGACCACATCCGCCTGCTGGAACCGGAGGACTTCCGCGACCGTCTGCGCGCCTACCTGACCGAGCACACCGACTTTCCGGAGGATTACCCGGCGGACAAGTTCGCCGTCGCTGCGGACCTGGTGCAGACGCGCATCAAGGTGCTGTCCGAGGGCTACAACCTGCTGAAGTTCCTCGTCACCGCCGACGAGGACCTGGAGCTGGACGAGAAGAGCGCGAAGAAGAACCTCAAGGACACCGCCATCGAGCCGCTGGACGCGGGCATCGCCGCGTTGGAAGCGGTGGAGGAGTGGACCACCCCGAACATCGAGGCGGCGTTGAACAAGGCGCTTATCGACGACCTCGGCTTGAAGCCGCGCGTCGCATTCGGTGCCCTGCGCGTCGGCGCAACCGGTGCTGCAGTGTCCCCGCCGCTGTTCGAGTCCATGGAGCTGCTGGGACGCGAGTCCACGCTGAAGCGCCTCCGTGCCGCTCGAGAGGTGACTCCCTACCAGGCAGCGGAGTAGTTACAACGCTGTTGTTATAGCGCAACAAAGGCCGCCGCGATTTGCGCGGTGGCCTGCGGATTTGGTTGCTTTAGCTATCCATGGTTATAGTAATCCACGTTGTTCAGCAGACAGGCGCAACACCGAGAGGGAAAGCGCAGGTCAGACTGGAAAACGATGGCCTATGGTGTAATTGGCAACACAACGGTTTCTGGTACCGTCATTCTAGGTTCGAGTCCTGGTAGGCCAGCTGCAGAGCTTGTAAGTTCTGTGTCCTAATGCCCCGTTCGTCTAGCGGCCTAGGACGTCGCCCTCTCACGGCGGTAACACGGGTTCAAATCCCGTACGGGGTACAACGCAAAACCTCCGATCCAGCAAATGGGTCGGAGGTTTTTCGCTTCCGGTACTGTGAGCGCATGGTTTGGAAGTTGTCGTCGCTGTTCAGCGGTGAAATTCGTCAGGGTGGATCCAGTCTCATCGACGCGTTTAGTGTGCCGGCGGCAGCGTCGAGCCTGTCGTCTTCGATTCCACTGCTCGCAGTGCCGGCGCTGTTCCTCGCGACGCTGGGCGGGGGTGTCTTCGGCGCGCCGCTCTATGAGGGGTCGACGGCAAGCGGGTCGTCGATAGGCGATGGCTCCAGCAACGTCGCCGAGACGTTCCCGGAACCGGACGCCAAGCCCGCGACCCTGAAATCAGTGACGCACATTGAAAACGACGTCTACGAGGTCGTCGTGTACTCGCCATCGATGGATAGAGAGGTCAAAAACGAGGTAATCCTGCCCGGCGGGCCGGATAACGACACTCCGCGGCCCACGTTTTACCTGCTGATGGGTGCGGACGGTGCCGCCAACGGCTGGTCCTGGCGCAACTCGTCCGATTATCAGGAGTTCTTCCAGGACAAACTGGTCAATGTGGTCACTCCGATCGGCTCAGTCTCCTCAATGCAGGCTGACTGGTACCGCGAGGACGATGCGACGGGGCGCAACAAGTGGCTCACGTACTTCACCAAAGAGCTGCCTCCGCTTATGGACGAGCAGTTCCACGGCACCGGCACCGACGCCATCGCGGGCATTTCCATGTCTGGCGGGCCGGCACTCAATATTGCGTCGTTGGAACCGGAGCGGTTTGCCGCCGCGGCGTCGTACTCCGGGTGCCCGGCCACCTCCGGTGTCCTTGGCGACACATACGTGCGCCAGGCCTTGAAGCTCAACGGGGCGGATCCCCGCAAGATGTGGGGTATGTCCTCCAACCCGGCGTGGATGGCGCACTCACCCGTGCTGCACCTCGATGCGCTGGAAAACACGAAGTTGTTCATTTCCGCCGCGCAGGGAGTGCCCGGTGCGATCGACGACACAAAGACGTCCTCCGAACGCATAGGTCCGCCCGTGGCGATTGAGTCGGCGTCGTACGCGTGCTCTGAATACTTCGTGGATAGGGCGCAGCGCGCCGGCCTGGACGTGCAGTGGTATCCGCAGGTGGAGGGCACGCACAGTTGGGGTCTGTTTGAGAAGTCCATGCGCAAAAGCTGGTCGGTGATCGGCCCGGCGCTCGACGTACAGCCCTTCGAGCGGGAGACCCCGGTGACGAAGACGCCGGTTCCGGAGGAGGCGCCGCAGCCTGTCGGTGGGTCTGCAGGGTCGAGTGGGTAGCAACTGGCGCTGCTGTTCGGCGAGCGTGCAGTGGGATGCGGTGTTAAGGTAAGCGCTGTTTTTACCGTGCGCAAAGGAGTTCTTAATGAAATTCACACGAAAGTCCCTGTCTGCAATTGCCACCCTCAGCGCCGCGATGCTCGCTCTCGCTGGTTGCTCTGAGCCTACAGAGGACACAGCATCTAGCAACGGAACCTCCGGCGGGAATGCTGCTGAAGACGCGGCCAAGGATTCTGCCACCGGTTCGCTCACGCTTTACACTTCCGAGCCGGAGGAGAAGGTCGACGAAATTATCGCAGCGTTTAATGAGGAGCACCCGGATGTAGACGTGCAGGTTTATCGTGCAGGCACCGGTGACCTCAAAGCGCGTATCGAGGCAGAAAAGGCATCTGGCTCCGTGGAGGCCGACCTGATCTGGGCGGCGGACGCACCAACTTTTGAGGCCTTCAAGTCTGAAGACCTGCTTGCACAGTTGAATGATGTGGAAGCTGGTGAGGTTATCGACAGCGCCGTGGACCCGGAAGGGTACTACGTTGGCACCCGCATCATCTCTACCGTTCTTGCGTACAACACCTCAGTGATCGATGAAGCTGATGCACCACAGTCTTGGACTGATCTGACCGACGCACGGTTCCGCGACAAGATCGTCATGCCGGACCCGGCAGTTTCCGGCGCAGCCGCATACAACGCCACGGTGTGGATGAACAACGACGAGCTCGGTGAGGACTGGCTCACCGCGCTGGGTGAGAACGCACCGATGATTGCTGCATCCAACGGCCCGACCTCGCAGGAGATTGCGGGTGGTGGCCACCCGGTCGGCGTAGTGGTGGACTACCTCGTGCGCGATCTGGCGGCACAGGGATCCCCGGTTAAGGAGGTCTACGCCACCGAAGGCTCGCCGTACATCACCGAGCCGATCGCAGTATTCGCGGATTCGAAGAACCAGTCTGCGGCGGAGTTGTTTATTAACTTTGTGCTGTCGAAGAAGGGCCAAGAACTAGCAGTCGAGCAGAACTACTTGCCGATCATTGACGGCGTCGGTACGCCGGGTGATGCCCCGGAGCTTGATGATATCGCGTTGATGGATGCTGATCTGCAGACACTGACGGACGATCGCGCACGTTCCGTAGAGTTCTTCCAGAGCGCGATGAACTAGGTGGCAATGCAACGCGTTTCTTCGCCGGGGCTCAACCTCGCTCGCCTAGGGGTGTGGTTGGTTGCCGCGGCGATTTTCATTGTTCCTCTCGCGATGGTGGTCTCACTCGCGCTCGGGGGAAATCAGTTTCCGGTACTTGTGGAACAAGGCCTGGCGCGCGCCACTTGGAATTCCGTGATTACCACCGTGCTGTCTTCTATGGGCGCGGTACTAATCGGCGGCACGATTGCGATTGTTTTGGAGCGCACCGATGTTGGTGGAGCAACGGGATTACGCTTATTTCTGCTCTCGCCGCTGTTAGTCCCACCGTTCGTCGGTGCCATTTCCTGGCTGCAGCTGTTTGGCCGAAACCAGGGGCTCAATGCGCTGTTCGACCGGCCGCTGTGGGACCTGTACGGAGCCGACGGCATTGTCTTTCTGATGACGTTGCACTCGTACCCGGTTGTGTACGTCATTGTGGCCGCAGCGTTGCGCCAGATCCCCTCTGATCTCGAACTGGCTGCACGCGTTAGTGGCGCGGGCAGTGGCACGGTGCTGCGCACTGTGACCATCCCGCTGTTGGGGCCAGCATTCTTGAGCGCCTTCACCCTGACGGCAGTGTCGAACCTCGCCGACTTCGGTATTCCATCGATTCTGGGGTCGCCGGTGCAGTTCGAGACATTAGCGACAATGTGTTACCGGTTTATGGAATCAGGCACGGTAAGCAACCCGCTGCAGGTCGTGTCCACAGTTGGAGCAGTGTTGATGCTGCTGGGCATTATCGCCGTGGTGGCAGATTACGCGGTGTCGCGCCGAGCCTCCTCGCAAGTCAGTGGTGCCAGCACGATGAAACTTTCACTCGGTGTGGCGAGAGTTCCTGTCACCGTGGTGTCCTGGGTCCTTGCACTCGCGGTTACCCTCGGTCCGATCTTGGGGCTCGCTCACCGTGCGCTGCTTCCGGCCCCGGGTGTGCCGTTTACGTTGGAGACAATCTCGCTGTCGAATTTTCAGCGCACCCTGAGCAACCCGCGGGTGGTTGATGGTTTCACTAACTCGGTCGCTCTCGCAGGCGGTGCCGCACTACTGTGCGGTCTGCTGGGTTGGGCGATCGGCATCTTGGTCACCCGCACCCGCGCGCGTACTAACACGCCGCTATCTCTGGCTACATTGCTTCCGGCTGCACTCCCTGGACTGATCATTGGCGTCGGGTGGCTCATTGTGGGCAGGTACACGGGGCTCTACAACACCCGTTGGGTGATCCTGTTGGCCTACGTCTGCGCCTTCACAGCCTTGGTGCTGCAGGCTGTGCGCGCACCGATGAGCAAGATTCCGGTTGCAGTGGAAGAAGCGGCACGAATCTCTGGCGCGGGTAGGGTGCGCTCAATCGTGGATACTTCGGGGCGAATGGCTGTACCAGCGGCGTTCTCCGGGGCAGTTCTCGTTGCAGTTACCGCGGTGCGCGAGCTCACCGTGTCAATTCTGCTCGTTGCTCCGGGCACCACAACAATTGGTGTGCAACTGTTCAACCTCCAACAGTCCGGAAACTACAACCAAGCTTCAGCGCTTGCTTTGATGTTTGCAGTAATCGGTATTGCCGCCCTGGCACTGACTGTGCGCAACCCTGACAAGGAGTCCTGATGAGTGACATTGCGATTGACGGCCTCAGCGTCGTATTCCCAGACGGTGCCGTTGGGTTGGACGACATCAACCTACGCGTTGGTAGCGGCGAGTTCGTAGCGCTAGTCGGCCCGTCCGGCTCGGGAAAAACCACGCTGCTGCGCACCCTCGCCGGGTTTGTGCAGCCCTCCACAGGCACGGTCTCCCTCGACGGCACAAACGTGACTCGCACACCGCCAGAAAAGCGGCGGATGGGCATGGTGTTTCAGCAGCACGCAGTCTGGCCACACATGAGTGTTGCGGATAATGTCGCCTACCCGCTCAAACGTGCAGGTACGAGCAAGAAACAACAACAACAGCTCGTCGAATCGACGTTGCGCACCGTGGGGCTGGAGAGCTACGGAGACCGGAAACCTTCAACGTTGTCTGGCGGTCAGCGGCAGCGAGTCGCACTCGCGCGTGCGATTGTGGCCAAGCCGCAAGTGCTGCTGCTCGACGAAGCTTTGTCGGCCCTCGACGAACCACTGCGAGACAGTCTTCGCCGAGAGCTTGTTGCACTGACCAAGCGGTCTTCTCTAACTACAGTGCACGTGACCCACGACCGCAAGGAAGCGATTGCCATCGCCGATCGCATCGCATTGCTGCGAGACGGCGAGCTCGAGCAGTTTGCCTCGCCGAGGGATATCGTCGCTCAACCAGCTTCGCCGTGGGTGGCCTCCTTTATCGCTGACGCGACGCTGTTAGAGGGACAAATTATCGACGGCCGCGTGGTCGTCACAACGCCTGCCATGGAATGGCCGACTGCGCATGTGGAGATGGTTGGCGCATCAGGCCATAGAGGTGATGTCACCGTTGCGGTGTTACCTGAGGCGGTAGAAGTGGCAGCACCAGGGGAGCGGAACGTACTAAACGGCCGGGTCACCTCCTCGCTATTTGAGGTGTCCGTCTACTCGCTCACCATCGATGTGGACGGGGTGGAGTTTCGCGCTCGCGCTTCAGCCCGTATGAACCCAAAGGTCGGGGATCGTGTCGGCATCGGTATTCACAATCCGCTCGTTTACCCTAGGTAAAGAGGTCTGAACAGGCGATTTGTAGGTTTGCAGTAACGTCCTTTATCTTTAACAAGTCGCAAACAAGCGAGCGCGCCCCGTTCGTCTAGCGGCCTAGGACGTCGCCCTCTCACGGCGGTAACACGGGTTCAAATCCCGTACGGGGTACAAGGTACAACTCCCGATCCGGACTCCGGGTCGGGAGTTTTCGCGTTGGTAGCCTTGGCCGGGTGACTTCCCTGAACTTCTTTGAAATCGACGTCTTCGCCACCGGCGCATTCACCGGCAATCCGCTCGCCGTCATCTGTGGCGCGGATGATTTGAGCGACGAACAGATGCAGCGAATTGCGTCGTGGACCAACTTTTCCGAGACGACGTTCCTGCTCGAGCCGACCACCGAAGAGGCGGACTACCGCGTGCGTATCTTCACGCCGGTGGAGGAGTACGCCTTCGCCGGACACCCCACCCTCGGCACGGCGCGTGCGTGGCTGGAGCTCGGTAACAAGCCGCGCAACCAGGGCCGCGTGATCCAGGAGTGCGGCGTGGGCAACGTCGAGGTCCGCATCCAGGGCGACTCCCTCGCGTTCGCCACCCCGCCGCTCAAACGCGACGACCAGCTCTCGGAGGAGGAAAAGGACGAGGTGTGTGACACCTTTGGCGTCGAGAAGCAATTGCTTGTCGACGCCGCCTTCGGTGACAACGGCCCCGGTTGGAAGCTGGCGCTGCTGGATGGATTGGACGCGTTGCGGGCGCTGGAGAAGCCGGCGGATAGCGGCTTGAAGGTGGCGTTTGTGGCGCTGACGGGGAGTGCGGATCCGGCCTATGAGCTGCGAGCTTTCACGCCGACGTTCGAGGATCCGGTCACCGGTAGCGCCAACGGTGCGATGGCGCAGTGGCTGCGAGGGAGGGGAGATGTGCCGGCGGAGTACACGGTCTCGCAGGGCACGGCGCTCGGGCGCGACGGACGGGTGGAGATTACCGACGACGGGGAGGACATCTGGGTTGGTGGTCGCGCGCAGGTGCGGGTGCGGGGGACGCTGGAGGCGGGATAGAACGGGTGTGCGAATAGCGGGGTGGTGATGTCGACGGCGCTCGTATCGTGTGAAGCGTTCCCGACAGATAGGGGTCTGGCATGACCAATGCTCCCGTCGCGTCCCCGCGACTTATCCAGGCAATCAACACCGCAGCGTGGGCGCACCGCGACCACGTCCGCAAAGGAACCGACATCCCGTACGTCTCCCACGTTGTCGGCGTGATGCACCTCGTTTCCCAGGTCACCGACGACGAGGACGTGCTTATCGCGGCGCTGTTCCACGACATTTTGGAGGATGTGCCCGAGGAGTACAGTCCGCAACGCATGGCCGAAGAGTTCGGCGACCGGGTGGTGGAGCTGGTGCGCGGAGTGACCAAGAACAGCACGCTTTCCAGCTGGCAGGACCGCTCGGACGCGTACTTGGCGCACTTGCGTGAGGCGGACGACGGCAGCGTGCTCATCTCCGCCGCCGACAAACTGCACAACCTGCTGTCCATCCACGCGGACCTCGATGCGCTCGGCGACGAGTTGTGGGGCCGCTTCAACTCCGGCAAAGAGCGCCAGCTGTGGTGGTACCGCTCCGTGGCGGACCTGGTGCAGGAACGGCTGCCCGGCAACCCGCTGGGAGAGGAGCTAGCCCGCCAGGTGGAGCGGCTGGAGGCACGCGGCGCATAAGCTGGGGCGCATGCAAAATTCGGTGATGAAGGTAGCGATAATTGGTGCCGGCCCGCGCGGTCTGTGGGCGTCAGAAGAGCTCATGGAACGGGCGCGGGAGCGTGGCGCTGCTATCGACGTGACGGTGTTCGACGCCAAGCCGCTGGAAGAGTCCTCCGCGCCCGGGGCGTTTAGTGATTCGGTGCCGGAGGAGTTCATCCTCAACGCACCGAAGTCCATTGTGGAGACGAAACTCGGCCCACTCGACCCGAACGATGAGCTTCCCGGCGATTTTCCCAGCCGAAAGCATGTCGGCGAACACCTGGATAAGTCGTGGCGCGCGCTCGAGAAGAACCTGCCGCCGCGCTGCAGCCTCACCCACCGGGTGGAGAACATCGAGATGGTCGAGCCCACCGACAGCGGGGTAGACGTGCTCGGCGAGCACTTCGACGAGGTGCTCGTGGTCACCGGCCATGCGCACGACTGGCCCGGTTCGCTCGCGCATGCGGACCTCGGCGACCTCAAGGTAGTCGCTCCTGCCTACCCGGCGTCGAACCTGGACGCGGTGAGCCCGGACGACGTCGCGTTGGTCCGCGGCGCCGCGCTGACATTCATTGACGTGGTGAAGTACGCCGACGCGAAAGTCTTCTATCCCGTGACCCGGTCGGGCCGCTTCATGGAGGTCAAGGCGTACTTCGAAGGCGAGGCGAAGGAAGCGGCGCAGCCGCACATCGAGGCGGCCTCGCAGAAAATCCTCGACTGCGAAGGCCTCGACGAGCTACAAGACATCCTCGCGGACTGCGCCACGGAGCTGCTCCGCATCGCCGGTGGCGAAGGCGGGAAAGACGACATCCGGAACGTGCTGCGCGGCGAAGACTTCACCGGAGACCCAGTGGCGGAGCTCCGCGCATCCGTTGCGGCGGCCCGAGGGGAGCGCCCCTGGACGCCGGCGCTCGCCGTGGCGCTGGCTTTCCGCGACACCTACGACGCGGTGATCGACCGCGCCTCCTACGGCGGCCGCCACACCTTGGGTGGGAAGGACTTCGACGCCTTCGTGTCCACGCTGGAGCGCGTCGGTTTCGGCCCACCGGTGGAGTCCGCGCAGATCATGCTCGAGCTTATCGACGAAGGCCGGATCCGCACCGAGCTCATCGCCCGCGGTGAGGAGGACCTCCGCGACTTGGCCGAGGAGGTTGGCGCGACCGTCGTCATCGACGCAGTCCAGGCGCCGCCCGGAATTGTCGAAGGAACCCTGGTGGGCAACCTGGTGGAGGCCGGCATCGGACTGTGCTACGCCGACACGAATGCGCTGCACGTGAAGCCGGACGCCACGCTTGTGGGGCAGGAACACCTCGCGGCGGCCGGCCGCATGAACGAAGGCTTGGTGCTCGGCCACGACACGCTGAAGCGCACCAAGCAGCACGGCATTGAACGCTGGGCAGACCGCGTGAGCGCCGCTGCAGCAGAGCGCTAGAAACGGCTGCTGAAAAACACAGAACCCGCCACAGCGATCCGGGTGATCGCGGTGACGGGTTAAGCATTTCGCGCTAGATGTTGAACTGCTTGCGGATGTCCTGAATCCACTGCGGGTGGACGTAGGACAGTGCCGCGAAGATCGCGCCCAGGACAGCGATCAGGATCGCCAGCACGGTGAGGATGATGCCGCCGGTGCTGCTGCCGGACACGCTGCCCGCGGCGTCCTTGCCGGTGTTCTCCGTGTCCTCGCCTGCGCCCTGATTCTCAGTCGGCTCCTGCGGCTCGGCATTCTTGGTAATGGTCTCCTTGATCGTGGTAGGAACCGTCTTGGTCTTCTCCACGACCTTGGTTTCCGGCGAGGTCTGCGTGGACGTCTCCGTCACGGTGGCGGTGGCGACGGATGTCTTGGTGGTGACCTCCGGCTCAGCACCCTTGGTGATGGTGGTCGGTACCTCAACCGTCTCGGTCTTCGTCACGGTTTCCTTCACCGTGGTCGGCACTTCCTTGGTCTTTTCCACCGTCTTGGTTGCAGGTGCGGTCTGCACGGACGTCTCGGTCTCGGTTGCGGTGCCGACGGAAGTCTTCGTGGTGGTGACCAGCTTCTCGGAGGTCTGCGTCGTCGTGATTGTCTCCGGAGCAGGCTTCTGTTCGGCGGTTGCCTGCTCGGTGGTTGCCTGTTCAGAGGTCGGCTTCTGCTCGGTCGTCGGGTTCTGCTCGGTCGTCGGCTTCTCCGCGTCCTTCTTCTGCAGCGTGACCTGGTCCACCACGTACGGGGTGTTGATGTTGTAGGTGGTCAGCTTTAGCTCGGTCGGGGAGACGCTGATGTTGGTGTAGTCCGGGTTGTAGTCCTGGCGCCAGCGGGCGGTGGTGTCGTGCGCCAGGTCGCGGGCGTACTCCTCGCGGACGCGCGGGTGGGTTTCGCCGAACTTGTCCTGGAAGTCGTAGTACTTGCCGCCGGTTGCGGTGGTGGAGGTGAGGTAGAGCACCTCGCCGTCCTCCGGGATGAGCACATCGCCGGACTTTGCAGCGCCTTCCGGGATCACCGGGTCAAAGCCGTTCATCAGGTGGGAGCGGGTGTAGATGTGGTCGTGGCCGCTCAGTACCAGGTCCACGCCGGCCTCGGACAGCTTCGGCGTGAGCTGCTCGCGCAGGCGCACCACATCGCTGTCGGTGTAGTGGGTGCCCTGCGAGAACGGGGCCTGGTGGATGCCCACCATCACCCAGTCCGCGTCCGCGCCGTGGTCCGCGATTGCGTCGTTGACAAACTTCGCGTGGGCCTCGATGTCGGCTGCGCTCGAGCGGTTGCCGTCGAGGCCGATGAACAAAACATTGTTGTAGTTGAAGTAATAGTTGGCGCTGGTGCCGTCTTCGTTGGGCAGGAAGTACGTGTCCTGGAAGTGGCGGTCCGGAGCGTAGGTCTCGTGGTTGCCCTTCAGCACCGCCAGGCGGTACTTCTGCAGCGCCTCCGGAGCGGTGAACTCCTCGAGCTGCTTCACCGGTGCGCCCCAGCCTTCAGCCTGGTCGCCCAGGTGCATGAGGAATGCAGAATCCGGGTGCTCGCCGGTGGCGACGTTGACTGCCTTGTTCCATGCGGCGGACTGCTCCGCGATCTTCGCGTCCACGCCGATCTGCGCGTCGGCCATGGCCAGGAAGTTCCAGGTGTCGGAATCAGTGCCGGTGGTGAAGGTTCGCTCCTCGCTCCAGCCGCGGTCGTCGTTGCCTACGCGGTAGACGTACTCCGTGTCCGGCTTCAGGCCAGTCATCGTGGCCTCGTGCGGGTAGAAGATCGCGGCGTTGTAAGGGCCGCGCGGGGATTCGACGCTGGTGACGTCGCCCGGGTTGTCTGCCGGCCAGTACTCCAGGTACTGCAGCTCGTTGGTCTTGGACTGCCATGCCAGGTTGGCCTCGGTTGCGTCGGAGCCGATGCCGAGCACGATGCGGCTGATCTTGGTGTTGACCGCGTCCGCAGCCACAGCGGTGGTCATCGGTGCGAATAGGGAGACAACGACGGCGGTGGAAACAGCGCTGCGGCGCAGGGAACGGTGGGTACGCAGGAGAGTCATGGTTGCCCACTTAAATCACCCGCTTTTAACAGGCGGTTACAAGTAATCGGACACCTCGGTGAATTGAAAATGAATATCAGGTGACATCGGTCTGCTGTTCTTGCACCAAGTTTACAGCTGGTTGAGAGTTAGCTCCATGAGCTCAAAGTTCCGTGTCAATCGTCGTGTGTTCCTGCAAACTGTCGCAGCGGCAGCCGCCGCAACCGCCATCGGCACCGGCGGCGCCTACGCCGCTCGGCGCGGCACGGTGTCCACCCCTGAAGAACCGGTCCCGGCAAGCGAGTGGGACCTGCCGTTCCTCCACGGCGTCGCATCGGGCGACCCGCTGCCGGACCGCGTGGTGCTGTGGACCCGCGTGACCCCGTCGCGCGAGGCGCTGCCGGGCTCCGGCCTCGGTGAGGACGTGGAGCTGGAGTGGCAGATCGACACATCTGAGGACTTTGGTAACCCGCAGTCGGGCTCCGTGACCACCTCGGCGGATTCGGACCACACCGTCCACGTGGACCCGGAGGGCCTGGAGCCGGAGACGGAGTACTTCTACCGCTTCGTCGTCAAGAGTGGCGAGTTCGAGGGCGCGACCTCCCCGGTCGGCCGCACCCTCACGGCGCCTGAGGCTGACGCGAGCGTGGACAACCTCAACCTGGCCATCGCCTCTTGCGCGAACTGGGAGTCCGGCTTTTTCGCCGCGTACGGCGACATGGCGCAGCGCGCCCGCGCAGGCGAGATCGACCACGTGGTCTTCCTCGGCGATTACATCTACGAGTACCCGACCGGCGAGTATGCCGGCAAGAGTGGCGTCGCGCGCATGCATCACCCGGAGTGGGAGATCACGACGCTGGAGGATTACCGCCAGCGCCACGGCCGCTACCGCACGGACTTCAACCTGCAGGCCGCGCACGCGGCGTGCCCGTGGATTGTCATCTGGGACGACCACGAAACGGCGAACAACAGCTGGCTCAACGGTGCGGAGAACCACACCGACGGCCGCGTGGAGGGCGAGTGGCCGGAACGCCTGAGTGCCGCGAAGCAGGCCTACTTTGAGTGGCTGCCGGTGCGCGCGCAGTCCGCGGGCGAGGAGCAGCTGCTCTACCGCAGCTTCACGTTCGGCGATTTGGCGAAGCTGACCATGATGGATCTGCGCACCTACCGCGACGCGGAGACCTCCGGCGCGAACTTCGCCAACGACGACCGCACGATGCTGGGCAAGGCTCAGTTCGATTGGGTGGCACAGCAGCTGCAGGAGTCCACGGCCCGCTGGGATGTGCTGGGCAACTCGGTGATGGTCTCGCCGATGCGATTTGTCACCATCCCGGACGACGAGAAGGCCAACATCGCTGCAGGTTATATGAAGGAGCGCGCAACGGGCATCGCGGTGAACTCGGATCAGTGGGACGGCTACGCCGCGGAGCGCGACCGCCTGCTCACCATGTTGGATGAGCAGGAGTCGAACGCACTGTTCCTCACCGGCGATATTCACTCGGAGTGGGCGAACTCGATCGCCTCGCCGTCCGGCTTCGGCGAGATCGGCTGCGAGATGGTCACCACTTCCATCTCTGCGCCGAATGTGGACGAGATCCTGACCACCGCGTTCGGCACTTACCACAAGGAAGACAACTCCACCTCGCTGCTGGTGGAGAAGGTTATCCGGGACTACAACCCGTGGGTCAACCACATCGACTTTGACGCGCACGGCTACGGCATCGCCAGCATCCACTACGACTACGTGGACATGCTGTACTACCGCGTCTCGGACGTGGAGGACCCGGACGCCGCGGTCAGCCTCGGCACGAAGCGCCAGTGGCGCATCGGCGAGGGGTTCGTCGAAGCATAAGCTGCTTATCGACGACGGTCGCGAAATCTGGGTGGGCGGGCTGGTCACCGCGCGCGTGCGTGGCACCATCGAGCTGTAGGCGGGCGGCCTACGTCATCATCACCTTGGTCTGGGCGACCGCCTCGTCCATGCGGCCGATCGCGTGGTGCAGCCGGTGACGCAGCCAGAGGCCGAGGAAGAGGAAAGGCAGCACGAAGAGGACGAGGCAACCGAGGGCTCGCCAGAAGTCCCAGCCGTAGGTGCCGAAGACCGCGGCGCGCATAGCGCGGATCGAGTAGGTCGCGGGCAGCCAGGGGCTGATCGCCTGCGTCCAGCCCGGCAGCAGCTGCAGCGGGTAGGCTCCGCCCGCAGCCGAGACCTGGAGCACCAGGATGAGCACGCCCACGGCTTTGCCGGCGTTGCTCAGGGAGAGCACCAGCGTGTAGCAGATCAGGTGGAAGACCAGGCTCGAGACCCACCCCGCCATGTAGAGGAGGAAGGGGTGCGCGGGCTCGATGCCCACGTAGACGATGAGCCCCGCCATGAGGAGCGTGGATTGGGCCAGGCCGGTGGTCACGAACGTCAGGTAGCGGCCAAAGTACTTCTGGCCCGCGGTGAGGCGGTCGGGATCGACCACGTTCTGTTCGATGGAGCGATCGTCCGTGCGCACGGCCACCGACGTCAACAGGGCGCCCACCCACAGGGCGAGCACCGTGTAGAGCGGGGCCATGCCGGCGCCGAAGCTGACGCGGGGGAAGACCTCCTTGCGCTCCACCTTGACTGGGTCGACGAGGGCGTCGGCGAGCACTTCCGGGTGGCTGGAGACGAGGTCGGCCAGCTTCGTCAGGTCCCCGCTCGAGCGCGCCTGCGCGATCGACTGCTTCGCCTCCTGCATCCTCGCCGCGTTGGCGCGCAGAGATTCCGCCGTGCCGCGCAGGTTTGAACCGGAGGCTGCGAGGGTGTCGCGCAGCGAGCCGGGCCGGTTGGCCAGGGCAGAGGAGACGCCGTCCATGTCCGAGCGGGCCTTGTCGACGTTCGCGCGGACGTTGTCCAGCGAGCCCGACAGCGCCTCGAGGCGCGGGCGGATCCCGGTGTCGTAGGAATTCTTGGCCGAGTCCATCGCCTCGCGGGCCCGGGCGATCGAGTCCTCGATCTCCTGCCGGTCTGCGTTCTTCCCGTCCCGGCCGCCCTGCCCGGCGGTGAGGTGCGCGGCGGCGTCGTTGAGTCGGTCGCGCACGGCCGTCTGGCGGGCGATGGCGTCGTTGAGGTCGCCGACCACCGCGCGCACCCCCGGCTGGGCGTCGGGGGGAAGCACCGGGCCGACATGCCCGTTGATGGTGTCGCGCAGGGCCGTGTACTGCTTCACCTGGACATCGACGCGCGCGGCGATGTCCGTCAGGTTCGCGGCGGTGGCCTGGGAGGTGGCGGAGGAGTCCGCCAGCAGCTGGCCGACACGGTCGCTCACGGCGGCGAAGCTTACCGACGTCGCCCCCAGCGCCGCCGCAAGCGCCGCGCCGTCTCCGCCGAGGCTCGCCCCGGTGACCCCGAGGTCGACGGGGTGGACCTGCCCGAGAGAGTCGCCCAGCGCCCCGGAGATCCGCTCGGCGCTGTCGACGAGCGGCACGCTCGACTCTGTGAGCGAGGCGAGCGCGTCGACGGTGTTGGCGCTGGAGAGCAGCTGGTCGCGGGCGTTGGCGGTGCGGGTCGCGATGGAGTCGAGCGCCTGCTTGGCCTCCGCCTCGTTGAAGTAGTCCGAGGTCGTCTCGATCAACCCGAATGACACCTCGGAGAGGGCCCTGGTGAACGACGCGCTGATCTGGGCGCTGACGCCCTGCGTGCCGCTGGAGATGAGCAGCGGGGAGATGGGGTTCTTCTTCTCGTTGATGTAGAGGTCGATCCGGCTGGGTTCGGCGTCGTCGGCGTAGAAGGTGAACATGTCGTCGCTCAGCGTGGGAGGCAGGACGATGGCGGCGTAGTACTCGCCGGATTTCGCGCCCTCGATGGCGTCGTCGACGTCGGTGATGACCCAGTCCATCGAGTCGTCGCGGTAGAGCTGGGAGAGCACCATGTCGCCGACGTTGACGGCCAGCGGGGTGAGGTCGCTCGTGTGGCCGCGGTCGGTGTTGGCCACCGCGACCTCGAGGCGATCGGTGTTGCCGAATGGGTCCCACGCGGCCAGCACGTTGAACCAGGCGAAGAGGCAGGGGATGGCGATGAGGCCGACCATGACGATGCCCGCCATGACGTTGGTGTAGAGCCGGCGCAGGTCGTTGTAGGCGATGGAGAAGACGGTTCTCACTTGGTGTCCTCGCTTTCGGCGTCCGCGGGCCCGATGGTGACGCTGGTGCCGGCGGAGTCGTGGCGGTGGATCACGGCGTCGCGCAGCTCGGCCTCGCCGAGGCGTGAGACCTGTTCGGCGTCGACGAGGCTCTGCGTGAAGTACTCCACCGCGCCGAGGTAGAGGGTGACCAGCAGCGACCAGGCGACGACGATGGCCAGCATGATCGTCTTGTCGGTGGGCAGGAGCATGGTGAGCAGGGTGATGATGGCGATGCCGACAACGCCCACGACGATCCCGCCGAAGATGAGGGTGCGGTAGTTCTCCCGCAGCATCCGCGCCCGCTTCTCGACGCCACCGCGGAACTCATCCCGGTCCGACAGGGCGGCCATGATGTCGGACGCGCGGTAGGGCGAGCCCATGACCTCCACCTTCTCGTTGGTGATCAGGTTCGTGCGCGCGAGCTGGCGGTTGAACAGGAGGTTGGCGTGCGAGGAGGTGAGTCGGAACAGCCACCCCAGGGCGAAGGCCGCGGCGGACATGGCGAGAAGCGCCGCCATGAAGCGGAGGTAGTGGTGGTCGTAGAACCCGGCGATGGTCTCGCGCATCGCGTCGATGCCGTAGCGGAAGGGGAGGAAGGGGTAGATGTGGCGGAAGAAGTCGGGCATGAGCTCGATGGGGTAGAGGCCCGACGCGCCCGGGATCTGGATGACGACGAGGAAGACGGCGATGCCGCGGCCAATGTGGCCGAGCGCGGAGACGATGGAGTAGATGATCGCCGTGTAGGCGACCCCGATGGCGATTGCGGTGGCGAGAAAGGCCGTGACGGACTGCATCTGCACCCCGAAGGCCACGTTGCCGAGCGTCACCACGACGGCCTGGAGCACCGAGAGCGTGGCGAAGAGGAGGAAGCGGCCGAGGTAGGCCTGGCCGACGGTGAGGCGGCGGAAGCCCTCGGTGTCGACCTCGACGCGGAAGATGATCGTCAGCACGAACGCGCCGATCCACAGGGCCAGGTTGGTGAAGAAGGAGGCCATGGAGCTGCCGTAGTTCTCCGTGGGGAAGACGGCCTGCTGCTCGACGGTGACGGGCGAGGAGATGTACTCGCCGATCTTCGCGGAGTTGAGGTTCGTGACAGTGTTGAGGGCCTTCGAGTCGGAGGTGGCCAGGAGGGCGTTGATGTCGGACTGGGCGGAGCGGGCGCCGTCGGCAAGCGTGCCGAGGTTGCCCGAGACCTCGTCGAGGATGCCGAGGCTGGCCGCGAGCTGGTTGTCCACCCCGGCGAGCAGGGAGGTCGTTTCCTCGCGCAGGGCACGCTGGCTGCTCAGCGCGCCGCGCACGGAGGCGACGCTGCCGGAGGCCTGCGCGAGCGAGGCGTTGATCGCGGGCACGGACTCGCCGAGCTGCTTGCTCGCGTCGCGCGCTGCGGCGTTGGAGTCGGCGGTCGCGGCCTCGAGGGAGTCGCCGAGCTCGCCTATCGACGCCAGCGCGGCGCCCGCGCTGCGGTCCACGTTGTTCAGGCCGTCGAGGACGGCGCGGGAGGCGGCGGTACGCTCCTCCAGCGCGCTGGCCGCGGCGTCGAGCTGAGCGCGGACCTCGGGCGATAGGGCCGCCCCGGCCGACATGGCACGCAGCTGCGCGGCGGCGGATTCGCCCTGCTTGACCACGCCGTCGACTTCGCCGACGGCCGAGCGCACCCGCCCCTGGGCGGTGCCGAGCTGGCCCGTCGCCTCCGCGATGGAGGCGCTGGCGGAGGCGGCGCCGAGGCTGAGTGCGTTGGTGGACTCGACGAGCGCGGCCGACGTGTCGGCGCTGAAACCGGCGGAGGACTTCTGCAGCTCGGCGATGATCCCCTCGGCCTCGCCGAGGGAGGAGTCCACGGACCGGAGGGTGTCGTCGACGGAGCCGACGAGGGTGTTCAGCTCGGCGACGACCGGGCGCGCCCCGATGATGCTCTGCTTCATCGTGGCCACCCGCCCCTGGGAGGCGTCGAGGTCGGCGGCGATCTGGCCGAAGCTCCCGGAGGCCTTGCCTCGGGCCTCCTCGGCGTTAGCGCGCGTCGCGAATCCTTTGTTGCGCAGCTCGGTCGCCGCGGCCTCGCCGACCTTCTTCTTGAAGGCCTCGGACACGGCCGTGTCGACGGCGGAGGCGCCGGCGTCGGTGATCGAGGGGGCGACGCCGTTGCTCTTCTCGTTGACGTAGTACTCCAGCACCGGCTGCGTGTAGGTGCCGCTGACCAGGCTCAGCAGGTCCTCGCTGAACTCCGGCGGGATGAGGAACATGGCGTAGTAGTCGCCGCGCATGAGCCCGTCGCGGGCCTCGTCCTCGGGGAGGAACACCCACCCGATCTTGTCGTTGCCCTTGAGCTGCTCGGTGATCTGCTCGCCGACGTCGACCTCGCCGACGCGTTCGGCGGAGGCGCCACGGTCGTTGTTGACCACCGCGATGCGGATGTTCTGGGTGTGGTTGTAGGGGGCCCAGAAGGCGTTGATGTTGAACCACGCGTAGAGCGCGGGGATGATGAGCACGCCGACGATGATGATGAAGGCCCGGGGAACGCGCAGTAGACGACGAATGTCCCGTACAAGAATCTGCCCGCTCTTTCTCACGTGGCGAGCGTACCCTCAAATAGAGCGTTAGGGGAAACGCCCCGGGTCTGGGCCAAACTCGAGTCCTTCAACCCCGGCGGCAGCGCCAAGGACCGCAGAGCCCGCGCCCTCGTCGCCGACGCCCTCGAGCGCGGCGTGCTCGGCCCGGGACTGGCAGGAGCCGACGCGCGGCGCGTGGCTCACCGAGGTACTCTCCGGTGGCGTCGCAGAGGCGCTGCGCGAGCGCGGGTTGCGTCTGTATCTTGAGCCGGGGCGCTCGCTTGTCGACGGCTGCGGGCTAACCCTTGCCGAAGTCGCCTTCACCAAGACCCGTTCCGACGGCGTGCCCCTGGTGGGCCTAACCATGAACCGCATCCAGTGCCGCACGGCCTCGGATAACTTCCTCATCGACCCCTACCTGGTCAAGCGGACCCCGCCGAGTGAGGAGATCGAGGTGTTCTTGGTCGGCGCCTACTGCATCGAGGACGAACTGATCCTGCGGCGGAAGATCCGCTTCCCCCGCGGTGTGGCGGCGGGGGACCTCGTCGCGATCCCGAACACCGCTGGTTACTTCATGCGCATCCTGGCGAGCGCGTCGCACCAGATCCCGCTGGCGAAGAACGTGGTGTGGCCCGCGGGGCGCTTGGACGACATCGACGTTCGCTGAGGCCCGTTGGCGCCCCCAGTACCAGGCCGGAGCTCGGCTAGAGCTCGGCGCTCAGCCGAGCGGTGGCGTCCTTGAGCGCGGCGCCCCACTTGGCTGCGGGGCTCGGTCCGAGCCGCTCGGCCGGGCCGGAAATAGACAGCACGGCCACCAGCGCACCGTCCGGTTGGAACACCGGCGTGGACACCGATGCGAGCCCGACTTCGCGCTCGGCCACGGATTCAGCGAAGCCGTCGTCACGGACTTGCTGCAGGTCAGCGGCGTCGAAAGGCGCGTCGACGGGGGCAAAAGCCGCGAACACGCGGGCGGCGGAGCCGGCGGATAAGGTCAGGTGGGAGCCGACCGGGACCACGTTGTGCAGTCCGCTTTCGGGTTCCGCGGCGGCGATGCAGGTGCGCGTGGTGCCGGTGAGCTGGTAGAGCTGGGCGGACTCGCCAGTGGTCTCGACGAGATCTCGAAGCACCGGGGCCGCGGCCGCGAGCAGTCTCGGCGACGGCCCACCGGTGTAGCTGGGCAACGCGGGCCCAAGCGACCATTCGCCGCGTTCGTTGCGGGCGAGCACATGGTGCACCTCGAGTGCCGTGGCGATGCGGTGTGCGGTGGCCCGGGGCAGCTCGGTGGCGTCGCTGAGCTCTGCGAGCGATTTGTCGCCGCTGGCTACGGCCGCCACGATGGCGACTGCGCGGTCGAGCACTTTGATGCCTGATCCTTCGTTATACTGTCTCACAGTTCGAATCCTATCATCTCATTATGTGGGAAGGTGGGGAGGAAACGCGAAGGAGTTTGCTATGGCGGATACACCGTTGACGTTGGCGGAGAAGGTGTGGCGCGACCACGTGGTCAAGCAGGGCGAAAACGGCGAGCCCGACCTCATCTTCATCGATTTCCAGCTTCTGCACGAGGTCACCTCGCCGCAGGCGTTCGAGGGGCTGCGCTTGGCCGGGCGCACGATGCGCCACCCGGAGCTGCACCTGGCCACCGAGGACCACAACGTGCCCACCGAGGGGATCGTCTCCGGCCAACTGCTCGAGATCGCGGAGCCGACCTCGCGCACCCAGGTTGCCACGCTGCGCGAGAACTGCGAGGAGTTCGGCGTAACCCTGCACCCGATGGGCGACGTCAAGCAGGGCATCGTGCACACCGTCGGCCCGCAGCTGGGCATCACCCAGCCGGGCATGACCATCGTCTGCGGCGACTCGCACACCTCCACCCACGGCGCGTTCGGCTCGATTGCCATGGGCATCGGCACCTCCGAGGTGGAGCACGTCATGGCCACCCAGACCCTGCCGCTGAAACCCTTCAAGACCATGGCCATCGAGGTCACCGGCGAGCTGCAGGAAGGCGTCACCGCGAAGGATCTGATCCTGGCGATTATCGCCAAGATCGGCACCGGCGGCGGCCAGGGCCACATTATCGAGTACCGCGGCGAGGCCATCGAGAAGATGTCCATGGAAGCGCGCATGACCATCTGCAACATGTCCATCGAGGCAGGCGCGCGAGCCGGCATGGTCGCACCCGACCAGAAGACCTTCGACTACGTCCAAGGCCGCGAGTACGCCCCGACAGGCGCCGACTGGGACGCCGCGGTGGAGTACTGGAAGACGCTGCCCACCGACGAGGGTGCCACGTTCGACACCGTGGTGGAGATCGACGGCGCGTCGCTGACTCCGTTTGTCACCTGGGGCACCAACCCCGGCCAGGGCCTGCCGCTGGGCGAGAATGTGCCAGACCCGGAGGACTTCACCGACGAGACCTCCAAGCAGGCCGCCGCCAAGGCACTGAACTACATGGACCTGACCCCGGGCACGCCGCTGCGCGACATCGCCGTCGACACCGTGTTCTTAGGCTCGTGCACCAACGCCCGCATCGAGGACCTGCGCGCCGCCGCCGAGGTGGTCAAGGGCCGCACCATCGCGGAAAACACCCGCATGCTGGTGGTGCCCAGCTCCACGCTGGTCAAGCAGCAGGCGGAGGAGGAAGGCCTGGACAAGATCTTCACGGACTTCGGCGCCGAGTGGCGCACTGCCGGGTGCTCGATGTGCCTGGGCATGAACCCGGATCAACTGAAACCGGGGGAGCGGAGTGCGTCGACAAGCAACCGCAACTTCGAGGGACGGCAAGGCCCCGGCGGGCGCACCCACCTTGTCTCCCCGCTGGTCGCTGCGGCGACCGCTGTCACCGGCCACCTCGCAAGCCCCACAGACCTGTAAAGGAGCACCCCGATGGAGAAATTCACCACCCACACCGGTGTCGCCGTGCCGCTGACGCGCTCGAACGTGGACACCGACCAGATCATTCCGGCGCGCTACCTCAAGCGCGTCTCCCGCACCGGCTTCGAGGACGGCCTGTTTTCCAACTGGCGCGAAAGCGAACCCGGGTTCGTGCTCAACCAGGACGCTTACGCCAACGGCTCCGTGCTGTTCGCAGGGCCCGATTTCGGCACCGGCTCCTCGCGTGAGCACGCCGTGTGGGCGCTGATGGACTACGGCTTCCGCGCCGTGTTCAGCCCGCGCTTCGCCGACATCTTCCGCGGCAACTCCGGCAAGGCCGGGCTTTTGGCCGCGAACCTGCCGGAAAGCGACATCGAGCTGATCTGGAAGCACTTGGAACAGCACCCGGGTGAGACCGCCACCGTGTCGCTGGAAGACCGCACGGTCACCGTCGGCGACAACACGTTCGTCTTCGAGGTGGACGACTACACCCGTTGGCGCCTCATGGAAGGCCTCGATGACATCGGGCTGACGCTTCGCGACGAAGACGCGATCGAGGCCTTCGAAGCGAAACGGCCGGCGTTCAAGCCGGCCGTGCGGTAAGCGCTAGTCCTGCGCCGCTTCCTCGTCGAGGCGCTGGGTGACCTCCGGCGCGAACTCGGTGAGGAAGTCGCGCGAGGCGGCCACCACGCCCTGGATGCCGGTGAGGATGTGGGACTCGAACTGGTTGTCCGTGTACTCCCAGTGGCCGGGCAGGCTGTAGGCCACGCCTAGGGCAGTCACCCCGCGCTCCTCGTCTTTGAGCGCGGTGACGGTGGGGTAGGCCTTGGTGTAGTTGTACTGCTCGGCCCAGTTGCGGATGTCCTCGTAGCGATCCGCGCCGATGGAATCCACCGCGACCGAGGAGATCACGTTGATGTTCGGGGCGATGTGCGCGATTTCCAGGCCGATGCGGGCAAACCCGGTGCGGATGGCAAACTCGCTCGCCTCGTCGTACTGCCAGCCCTGCTTGGCAAAGACATCTTTCACGCGCTGGATGGACAGGGGCTTGAGGGTGTCGTTGCTCATGGGTGTTACGCCTCCTTAGCGCCGTCGTTGAAGGATTCTTCGAGGCCCGGGAAGGTCCCGCGCAGCTGGCCGGCCACGTGGTGGATGGCGGAGAAGAAGTACTCACACATCTCGCGCAGCTGGGTGTCGGCGAAGCCGTCGCCGGAGAAGAACGGCGCCTCGATGATCGCGATGGCGGTGCCGTCCTCGCGCAGCACCGGGTGCACGCGCACCAGCGGCAGGGTGCGGTTCATCACGTTCGCGAACTCGCGGAGCTTCTCGACGTCCTCCGGTTGATCCACAACAGCCATCCACCTGGACGTGGCCTTAAAGCCCTCGCGTTCGACCTCGAAAAAGACCACCAGGCCGGGAAAGGCGGTGCGGACCTCGCCACCGTCTTCGCGGAAGTACTTCAAATCCATGCCTTCCAGCGTGGAGGCGATGCGTTCCTGCGTCACCGGCGGGAAAGCGGTGGGGGTGGGAGAAGTCATAAGAAAAATCCGTTCCTTTCTTCTGTTACAGCACCGGCAGTGCGGACGGGACGTAGTCGGCTCCGGTGAGCTGGCCACCGTGGAAACTCAACACCCACACGGAGCCCTTCTTCGCGTGGATCTCGGTGTCGATGGGCAGGGTGCCCTGCGCAGACAGCCAGGCGATCATGCCGGGGATGACATCGCCCTGGGCGCAGACCACGGATGTGCCGCCCTGCTCGATCACCTCGGTGAAGGCGCGCTGCGCGCCGACCATGTCGGACAGCCACGCCTCGTCGCCGAAGCGCTCGTCTACGGCCACATCGATGCCCAGCTCGTCCGCAAGCGGGGCGACGGTGGTCTGGCAGCGCTCCGGTGCGGCGGAGTAGATCCGCTCAGGAGAAAACGCGCTGAGCAGCGGGACCAGCATCTCGGACTGGCGGCGGCCCTTCTTGTCCAACGGGCGCAAGTTGTCGTCGCCGGACCACTTCTCGCGCTCGTGCGCGTGGGCGTGGCGCACGTACAAAACGCGCGCGTCCGCCGGGGTGCCGAAGCGCTTCTGAGCCTTGCGCAGCACCTGGCGGTCCAGGTCGTAGGTCATCAGCTCGCAGGCGTCGTCGATATGCAACCAGCGGATCTCGTCCACCTCGTCGTTGGGCTCGAACTCGCCGCCGGTGACCTCACCGGTCCAGTAGTAGACCACCTTCGTGGTCTTCTTCACCGGGTAGACGGTCTTGCCCAAAAGCTTGCCCAGGCGCACGTCGAAGCCGGTTTCTTCCTTGATCTCGCGCACCGCGGTCTGCACCAGGGACTCGTCCGGGTCCAGCTTGCCCTTGGCCAAAGACCAGTCGTCGTAGTGCGGGCGGTGGATGCACGCCACCTCCAGCGAGTCGGTGTTGTTCAGGTCGCCGCGCCACAGCACCGCTCCGGCGGCAAGCGTGGTGCGCTTGAACTCGCTTTGCGGGTGGTTGGGGATTTGCTGCAGGCGCCCGGTGAGGAACATTTCACCGCGCGTGTCCTTGTCCTGCTCGTGCAGTTGGCGGTCGTCATTTGGCATACGTTCCATTGTGTCGCAGACTCGGCGGGCGCGCTAGGTCCGGTCAGGGTCCGGGAGGGGTGGTACGTTGAAGCGGTTGAAAAACGCTGGGAGGACGCACTGATGGTCAACGTGGCAGTACTGGGCGCCGGTTCCTGGGGGACCACCCTCGCCAAGGTGTTCGCGGACGGGGGCAACCCCGTGAGCCTGTGGGCGCGGCGCGAAGAGCTCGCCCGCACAATCCAAAACACGCGGGAAAACCCCGAGTACCTGCCCGGCATCGAGCTGCCGGCGGCCATCCAGGCCACCTCGAACGCCGCCGAAGCCCTCGAAAACGCGGCGATCGCCGTCTTCGGCGTGCCCAGCCAGACCATGCGCGACAACCTCACCCGCTGGGCGCCGGACTTGCCCGGCGACGCCACCTTGGTCTCCATCTCCAAAGGCGTGGAATCCGGCACGCACATGCGCATGAGCGAGATCATCGCGGAAGTCACCGGGGCGGAAAGCGGGCAAATCGCCGTGTTGTCCGGCCCGAACCTCTCGCGCGAGGTCGCCGAGGAACAGCCGGCCGCCACCGTGATTGCCTGCGCCGACGAAAACCGCGCCAAGCTCGTCCAAGCCGCGTGCGCCACCACCTACCTGCGCCCGTACACCAACACCGACGTGGTGGGCTGCGAGATCGGCGGCGCCACCAAAAACGTCATCGCGCTCGCCTGCGGCATGGCGGCCGGGCAAGGCCTGGGGGACAACACCTTGGCCACCCTGATCACCCGCGGCCTGGCGGAAATCACCCGCTTGGGCGCGGCACTCGGGGCGGACGCGCGCACCTTCGCCGGCCTCGCTGGCATGGGCGACTTGGTAGCCACCTGCGTCTCCCCGCTGTCGCGCAACCGCACCTTCGGCGCCGCGCTCGGCGGCGGCGCGACCATGGACGAGGCCCGGGCCACCACCAAGGGCCAGGTCGCCGAGGGCGTGGTGTCCTCGCGCAGCATCTTCCAGCTCGCGGAGAAGCACTCCGTGGAGATGCCGATCACCCAGGGCGTGTACTCGGTATGCCACGAAGGCATGAAAGTCGCCGACGTCATCGCCGCGCTGATGGGTCGCAGCAAGAAAGCGGAGTAGCGCCCGGTAGGCTAGCTCCCCGTGATCCGCATAGCTGTTTTGTACGGTGGCATGTCCACCGAGCACTCGATTTCCTGCATCTCCGCCGACTCGGTCATGTCCCACATGCCCGCAGACTACGAGGTGTTTCCCATCGGCATCACGCAGGAAGGCGTGTGGGTTGAGGGTGTGACGAATCCGGCGGAGGGGGCGGAGCTTCCCGTCGTCAAGCATGGGCGCGAAGTTGCGCTCTCCTTGAACCCGCAGCGCAAGGGATTGCTTTACGACGTCACCTCCGGCGAGCCCATCACCACCGTCGACGCCGTGTTCCCGGTGCTGCACGGCAAGTACGGCGAGGACGGCACAGTCCAAGGCCTGCTCGAGCTGGCCGGGGTGCCGTACGTCGGCCCGGGCGTGCTGGCGTCCGCGTGCGGGATGGACAAGGAGTACACCAAAAAGTTGGTGGTGGCTGCCGGGATCCCGGTCACGCGCGAGGTGATCTTGGACGGCGCGCGCGAGCTCACCGAGGCAGAGCGTTCGCACCTGGGGTTGCCGGTGTTTGTGAAGCCGGCCAACGGCGGGTCCTCCATCGGCGTGTCCAAGGTGACCAGCTGGGAGGCGCTGCCGGCGGCGGTGTCGCTGGCGCTGGAGTCCGACGGCAAGGTCATCGTCGAGGCTGAGCTGGTCGGCGACGAGGTGGAAGTCGGGGTGCTGGAGCGCCCCGACGGCACCGTCGCCGCGTCCGTGCCTGCCAAGCTCAACGGCACCGAGGACTCCGCGGAGGGCTTCTACGGCTTTGAGACCAAGTACCTCGAAGAAGGTGTGACTGCCACCATCCCGGCGCCGTACTCGGACGAGCTGATCGCCCAGCTGCAGGACATGGCGGTGACCTGCTTTCGGGCGTTGGACTGCAAGTCGCTGGCGCGCGTGGACTTCTTCGTCACCGAGAATGGGCCGGTGCTCAATGAGGTCAACACCATGCCCGGCTTCACCGCCATCTCCATGTACCCGCAGGTGTGGGCCGCCACGGGCGTGGACTACCCGGAGCTGCTGAGCACGCTGATCCGCACCGCGCTGCGGTAGGGGGTGCGGGCCTAGGCCTGCCCGGTGTGCTCGGCGACGAGGTTGGTCAGGTTCGTGATCGCCTCGTTGCTCTCCGCCTGCGGCAGCGACGCCGCCACCTGGACGTCGCGACCCATCGCGTACCAGGTGGAGGCGGTGGTGCCGTTGGCCAGCTTCACGTCCTCGAACCAGGGCACGCCGTTGATCTGGTCCAGGCGCGCGCCCGGGCCGTAGTTCTCCGGGTCGGCGACGCCGCAGCGCAGCACGATCGCGTCCTGGCCTTCGGCAGACCAGGCTACGGTCTGCTCGCTCACTGCGTCGACGCGGGTGTAGCCGTCGGCGATGGAGTCGGGGGCCGCGGCGAGCAGGCTGCCGCAGGAAGCAGCGCCAGCGCCGCCACCAGCGGCGAGGTCCGCGAGCGGCGCGGGGTGCTGCTCAGGGGCTGGGCCGGTCAACGCGGCGGTGCCGATGCCGGCGACGGGGGCGGTGCCGTCGCGAAGCTGCTGCGTGTCGGCGGTGACGGCGAGGACGGGGGAGCGGTCAACCGTGAACCAGGTGGCCAGGGTGGATCCCGGGGTGGCGTCGTTGACGCGCAGCCAGCGCGCGCCGTCGATGTCCTCGGGCTGCGAATACGGGGTGTACTGCGCGGGCGCGTCCACGCCGCAGCGTAGGGTGATGCGCTCGGTGGAGGAGGCCTGCCACGCGGCGGCGCCTTCGGGGGCGGGCTCGGCCAGTTCGGCGCGTTTGAGGCCGGCGAGGGTGGCCGGGAGGGCGTCGATAAGCGATGTGCACTCCTGAGAAGATGCCTCGGGCGCGGGAACCTGCGACATCGCCACCGGCTGCAGCGCCACCCGGTTGAAGAACACGCGCGCGCCGACGAGCACGCCGAGCACCAGCGCCACCGCCAGCCCAAGACTGATGTAGATGGTGGTGCGGTTAAATTGAGCATCGTGCGCCGTGGAACCCATGGCGGCTGAGTCTAGTGAAAGGGTGCGCGCAGACGTGATCGAGACAGGCTTTCCCACCGGCGGGCCGACGCTGGGCGAGCTCGGCGAGCGCGAAGTCATCGCGCTGATCCGCGCCCAGGCGCCGTCCGCGCTCAACGGCGACGACGCCGCGGTGCTCGCCCAAGCTGCGCCGAACTCGCGCGTGGTGGCCAGCACGGACATGCTTGTGCAGGGCCGCCACTTCACCGCGGAGACCACCACGCCGTACCTGCTGGGGCGCAAGGCGGCCGTGCAGAACTTCGCGGACATCGAGGCCATGGGCGCGCGCCCGATCGCGGCGCTGTTGGCGGTCTCCGCGCACCCGGACACCCCGGCGAAGGTGCTCGAAGAGCTCGCGCGCGGCGTGGGCGACATGGCGTCGGACTACGCCTGCGAGCTCGTCGGCGGCGACGTCACCGGCGGCGACTACCTGGTCGTTTCAGTCACGGCGATGGGGGCGCTCGGCGGCAACCGCCCGCCGCTGACGCTGGACGGGGCGCGACCGGGCCAGCGCGTGATCGCGCATGGGCGCCTCGGCTACTCCGCGGCGGGTCTGTCGCTGCTGCAGGCGGGTGTGGACGTGCCCGAACAGCTCGAGCCACTGGTCGCCGCGCACCAGGTGCCGGAGCTGACCCCGGGCCGCGGCGTGGTGGCGCGCGCGGCGGGTGCGTGTGCCATGACGGACAACTCGGACGGGCTGATCCGGGACCTCACCCAGCTCGCGGAGGCGTCCGGCGTGGGCATCGACCTGGCGTCCAACGCGATCGCCCCCGACCGGCTGCTGGTGCAGGCGGGCGAGCTGCTCGGCGTGGACCCGTGGGAGTGGGTGCTCGGCGGCGGTGAGGACCACACGCTCATCGGCACCATCGAAGGCTCCGCGCCGGTGGGCTTCCGCTCCATCGGCGCGGTGACCAAGAAGCAAGGCGTGCGTATCGACGGCTCCGCGCCCGCCACCGACACCGGATGGGAGAGTTTTTAATGTTGCCCGTGCACGAATCCTGGCAGGCGCCCCTGGCGCCGGTGGAGGATCAGATCCACGCCATGGGCGATTTCCTGCGCGCCGAGGGCGAGTACCTGCCGCGAGGCAACGACATCCTGCGGGCGTTTGCGGACCCGTTCGAGGACGTCCGCGTGCTTATCCTGGGCCAGGATCCGTACCCGACGCCGGGGCACCCGATGGGTCTGGCGTTTTCCACGCAGCCAGGGGTGGCCGCACCCCGTTCGTTGGTGAATATCTACAAGGAACTGCAAGCGGATCTGGGTGTCCCGCCGCGCAAGGACGGAGACTTGAGCTCCTGGTCGAAGCAGGGGATTTTGCTGCTGAACAGGGTGCTCACCGTGCGCCCGGGCGCCCCGGCGTCGCACCGCGGCAAAGGCTGGGAGGCCGTGACCCAGGCGGCGGTTGAGGCGCTGGTGGCCCGCGGCACGCCGCTGGTGGCCATCTTGTGGGGCCGCGACGCGCAGACGGCCGCGAGGTTCTTGGGCGACACCCCGCGCATCGAGTCGCCGCACCCCTCGCCGCTGTCCGCCTCCCGCGGGTTCTTCGGCTCCCGGCCGTTCTCGCGGGCGAATCAGGAGCTGGAGAAGATGGGTGCCCAGCCGGTCAACTGGGCACTCTAAGCAGAACCTGTAAACTCTCTCAGCATGTCTGCATCTCCGCTTTCTAACGGCGCACGCCTGCTCGCCTGGGCCCACCGCGCCTTAAGCGAACTAGAGCGCAAACGCGCGGAGATCAACGAACTCAACGTCTTCCCAGTACCGGACGGGGACACCGGCTCCAACATGGCGCACACGATGGCAGCTGCGGTCGAGGCCGCCTCGGAGCTGGAAGACGGCGCGGGCCTGACCGAGGTCGCCGAGGCGCTGGCCGTCGGCGCGGTGCGCGGGGCGCGCGGCAACTCCGGAGTCGTCCTCTCCCAGATCCTCCGCGGCTTCGCCCAAGCCGCCAGCTACGGGGTGACGGAAGGCGAGATGCTCGCCGTCGCGCTCACCAACGCCGTCGGGTTCGTGGACCGCGCTATCGCGGAGCCGGTCGAGGGCACCATCATCACGGTGCTGCGCGCCGCCGCCGACGCCGCGCGCCCCAACGCGCACCTCCCGCTTGCCGACGTCGCTGCCGCCGCCACCGCCGCCGCCGAAGACGCGCTGCGGCTCACCCAGACCCAGCTGCCGGCGCTGCGCGAAGCCGGCGTGGTTGACGCCGGCGGGGCGGGCCTGGTGGCGGTGCTGCGCACGCTGACGGTTGAGGGGGACGGTGCGGGGGAACCGGAGTACGTCGATAAGCACATGCCCGAAACCCACGGCACCCAGGGCGAGCTGGAAGTGATGTTCAGCTTCCGCGGGGACTTGGAGGCGCTGAAAGGCGAGCTGGCGGGGCTGGGCGACAGCCTGATTGTCGCGCCGCTGAACGACGGCGAGGCCACGGTGCACATCCACTCCCGCGACGCCGGTAAGGTCATCGAGACCGCTTTCGCCGCAGGTGAGGTGTCTGACCTGCGCCTGGAGGTGCTCACGAGCGCCGTGGCGGCCGGCGCGCCGGAGCGCCTGATCATCGCGGTGACCCCGCCGGGGTCCGTGACCAGCCTGTACGCCGCCTCCGGTGCGGTGACGGTGGTGCCGGGGCCGAACGTGGCGGCGGACATGCTCGACGCGATCACCCGCTCCGGCAGCAACGAGGTGATCGTGCTGCCGAACGGGCAGCTGAGCAACAGCGAGCTCGCGGCGGTGGAGAACGCGGCGCGCGCGGTGGAGCAGTCGATCACCATCCTGCCCACGGTGCGGCTGGTCTCCGGTATCGCGGCGCTGTCCGTGCACGACCCGGCGCAGCCGTTGGCCACCGCCGCCTTCGCCATGTCTGAGGCGGCCGGCGAGATGCGCACGGCGCTGGCGTTCCGCGCCGAGAAGGGCGGGCTGACCTTGGGCGGGGCCGTTGCGAGGGGCGACGTGGTGGTTACCTCCCGCGGCGAGCACATGCTCATTGCCGACGAGCCGATGGAGGCCGTGGAGCGCGCCTGCCGCCGCCTGCTCGAGCACGGCGGGGAGCAGGTGAGCATCCTGTTCGACCCGAACGAGTTGCGCGCGGACGCGTTGGAGGAGCTCGCGGGCAAACTGGGTGTCGACGTGATGGTCTATCCTGCGGACGGACTGCAAGCCTGCGCGGAGATTGGGGTGGAGTAGATGCTGGGTTTCGAGGACACGCGCCCGCTCAACCTGGTCATTCCGCTGAAACAGGCCAAGGCGATAGGCAAGCACCTCGACATCCACACCTGCGGCGAGCTGCTGCGCTACTACCCGCGGCGCTACCTGCACCACGGCACCGGCGCCGATCTGGCCGGGGTGAAACCGGGCGACACGCTCAACGTCATCGGCACTGTTGTGGGCACCGAGCAGTTCACGTCCAAGAAGCAGCCGAAGCGGCCCATCTACAAGGTGCACGTGGACGACGGACGCCAGGTGTTTTTGGCCGCCTTCTTCGGCTCCCACTACGCCCAGCGCGTGCTGAAAGAGGGCCGGCGGGTGATGCTGACCGGCAAGTACGACGTGTTCCGCAACCAGCCGCAGCTGTCGCACCCGGACTTCGTGCTTCTGGACGGGCCCACGCAGGCCACCGGCGCACTGCGGCAGCTCGGCCACTTCGGCGACATCGAGCAAATCATGAGCGGGCGTGAGTGGCTGCCCATCTACCCGGCGGTGAAAAACGTCAGCACCTGGACCATCATGGGCGCGGTCCATGCGGTGCTCAAAGAGCTTCCGCCTATCGACGAGCCTCTCGGCTTCACCCCAATAGGATTCTTGCCCCTGAACTCGGCGGTGCACCAGATCCACGAGCCGGGCCCGCCGGGGCCTGCGCGTGCGCTGGAGCGGCTGAAGTACGACGAGGCGCTGTCCGTGGCGTTGGCGATGGGCGTGCGGCGCGCCGACGCGGAGGCGCGCAGCGCCGAGGCCCTGCCGCGGGTTGTAGGCCGCGACCAGGACCTGCTGGTGCAGCGCCTGCCGTTCCCGCTGACCTCCGGCCAAAACGAGGTGGTCGCGGAGATCACCCGCGATATGGCGCGCACCGTGCCCATGAGCCGGCTGCTGCAAGGTGAGGTCGGCTCCGGCAAGACCATCGTGGCGCTGATCGCCATGCTCCAGGCCGTGGACAACGGCGCGCAGTGCGCCTTCCTCGCGCCCACCGAAGTGCTGGTGCTGCAGCACGCCCGCTCCATGACGAAGGTGCTGATGAACGCTGGCCTGCCCACCCGCGTGGTGGCGCTGACCGGATCCATGACGGCGGCGCAGAAGCAGGACGCGCTGCTGAAGATCGTCACCGGCGAGGCCGACATCGTGGTGGGCACCCACGCGCTGATCCAGGACGGCGTGGAGTTTTTCCGCCTGGGGCTTGTGGTGGTGGACGAGCAGCACCGCTTCGGCGTGGAGCAGCGCGACGCGCTGCGGGCCAAGGCGGGGGAGACCACCCCGCACCTTTTGGTGATGACGGCGACGCCGATCCCGCGCACTATCGCCATGACTGTCTTCGGCGATTTGACCGTGTCCACCCTGCGCGAGCTGCCCGGCGGGCGAAAGCCCATCCAGTCCGCGGTGGTGCCCGAGTTCAAGCCGCGCTGGGTGGCGCGCGCTTGGGAGAAGATCCGCGAGGAGGTCGCCGCCGGGCATCAGGCGTACGTGGTGTGCCCGCGCATCGACGGCGAGGGCGGCGTGCTTGAGGTCTTCGCCGAGCTCGCGTCCACGGAGTTCGAGGGCCTGAACGTGGCGTTTCTGCACGGCCGGATGAAGGGCGAGGAGAAAGACACCGTCATGGCGGACTTCGCCGCCGGCGGGGTGGACGTGCTGGTGGCCACCACGGTAATCGAGGTCGGCGTGGACGTGCCCAACGCGACGGTGATGATGGTGCGCGAATCCGAGCACTTCGGCGTCTCCCAGCTGCACCAGCTGCGCGGCCGCGTTGGCCGCGGCGGCAACCAGTCGCTGTGCCTGTTCCACACGCTGGCGAAGGAGGGCACCCCGTCGTTTGAGCGCCTGAGCCAGGTCGCGTCCACCACGGACGGCTTCGCGCTGGCGGAGCTGGATCTTCTCAACCGCCGCGAGGGCGACGTGTTGGGCACGCAGCAGTCCGGCATGCACCGCACGCTGAAGCTGCTCAACCTGGTGGAGGACTTCGAGCTGGTGCGCCGCGCCTACGACGACGCCGCGCGCCTTGTGGCGGACAACCTCGAGTTCGCCCGCGCCGCCACCGCGGATTTCATTCCGGAAGACTTCGAGTACTTGGACAAGAGCTAGAGCGTTAGAGTTGTGGCCATGAACCGCATCATTTCCGGCGAGGCCCGCGGCCGCAAGATCAAGGTGCCGCCAGAGGGCACACGTCCCACTTCGGACCGAGCTCGCGAGGGTCTGTTTTCCTCGCTGCAGGTCCGCTTCGGGTTCGTGGACATGAACGTGCTCGACCTGTTCGCTGGCTCCGGCGCCCTGGGTCTGGAGGCGGCCTCGCGCGGCGCCGCGGAGGTGGTGCTGGTGGAAAATAACCCGGAGGCCGTGCGCGTCATCGAGTACAACGCCGGTGTGGTCGGCCACCCGAATGTGACCATCGAGCCGGTGAAGGCGTCGACGTACCTCGCCCGCGCGCCGCGCAACCACTTCGACATCGTGCTCGCGGACCCGCCGTACGAGCTCGCGGATGAGGCCGTCGCGGAAATGGTGGAGGCACTGAAGCCAACGCTTCACGACGGCGCCGTGGTCGTCGTCGAGCGCCACCGCGAAAGCCCCGAGACGGCATGGCCACAGGAGTTCACCCCGACCGGCCAGAAGCTGAAGAAGCGCCTCTACGGCATCGCGCGCATGGACATGGCCGTGTACACGGACCCGGAAGCAGAGGTGGAGGAATAAATGACTACCGCAGTGTGCCCAGGCTCGTTCGATCCGATCACGAACGGCCATCTGGACATCGTCACCCGGGCCTCGCGCCACTTTGACGAGGTGGTGGTGCTGGTCACCGGCAACCCGACGAAGACTTCGGGGCTGTTTGACATCGACGAGCGCGTCGAGCTAATCCGCGAGGCCACCGCGCACCTGCCCAACGTCCGCGTGGATAGCTGGGGCGGGCTGCTGGTGGACTACACCTCCGCCCACCACATCACCGCCCTGGTCAAGGGCCTGCGTTCCTCGCTGGACTACGAGTACGAGCTGCCCATGGCGCAGATGAACCGACGCCTGACCGGTGTGGACACCTACTTCCTGCTCACGGACGAGAAGTACGGCTACATTTCGTCCTCGCTGACCAAGGAAGTGGCCAAGTACGGCGGCGACGTCACCGGCCTGGTGCCGGATTCCGTGCGTGAGGCGATGGCGGAGAAGTACCGCTAGTGCTCGTCGCGTTCGGCGTCGGCATTGCCGTCGCGGTGGGCGCGTGCCTGCAGCGCATCTCCGGCATGGGTGTGGGGCTGATCGCCGCGCCTGTGCTCTCGCTGTTGCTCGGGCCTGTCGACGGCATCCTGCTGGTCAACCTCCTCGCCGTCATCAACGCGGCGACCAACACCTGGGGCATGCGCGCGGACGTGGACTGGAAAAAGTTCGCTCCGATCGCGCTCGCGCTCATCTTCGGCGTGGTCCCGGGGACTTGGGTGGTGGCGAACGCGCCGACCAACGTGCTGCTCGTGCTGGTCGGGGCGCTGTTGCTGCTCGCGTTGTCCGTGGTCACGCTGGGCAAGCGCTACGTGCCCCGGGTCGAAGGAGTGGTGCCCGCGGCCACGTCCGGTGTGATCGGCGGGTTCATGAACACCCTGGCCGGGGTGGCCGGCCCCGCGATCACGGTGTTCGCGGAGGCGGCGCGCTGGCCGCAGCGGGTCTACGCCGCCACGCTGCAGCCGATCTTCTTGGTTGCCGGCACGCTGTCGTTCACGGTGAAGGTGTTCGCCGGCGCTGCGGACGTGACCGGGATCGAGCCTGCGCTGTGGGTCGCCACTCTGGCCGCCCTGGTAATTGGGATCGGCGCGGGCAAGCGCCTGGCGCCGCACGTGCCGCCGGCTACCGCGCACCGTATCGCGCTCGGCCTGGCCTTCGCGGGCGGGGTGACGGCGCTAGTGCGCGGCCTGCTGGCCTAATTTTGTACGAATCGACAGCTGATTTGCGTTTGCCCAGGTCAGTTTCCGACCAAATGGGCAAAATGTCGATTCGTACAAAAATGCGCGCCTAGAACAGGGTGGACACGAACGCCTTGGTGCGCTCGTGCTGCGGGTTGTCCAGCACCTGCTCCGGGGTGCCGTACTCGATGATCTGGCCGCCGTCCATGAACGCGACCTTGTCGGCCACCTCGCGGGCGAACGCCAGCTCGTGGGTGACCACCAGCATGGTCATGCCCTGCTCGGCGAGCTCGCGCATCACGCGCAGCACTTCGCCGACGAGTTCGGGGTCGAGGGCGGACGTGGGCTCGTCGAAAAGCATGAGCTTCGGATCCATCGCAACCGCACGCGCAATAGCCACGCGCTGCTGCTGACCACCGGAGAGCTGAATGGGGTAAGCGTCCGCCTTGGTTCCCAGGCCGACCATCTCAAGCAGCTCCATCGCGCGGGCCTTGGCCTTATCCACCGGCTGGCCCTTGACGTGCACGGGGGCCTCGATGATGTTGTCCAGCACCGTGCGGTGGCCGAAGAGGTTGAAGTTCTGGAACACCATGCCGATGTCGCGGCGCTGCTTCGCGGCGTCCTTTTCGCTCATCTCGTGCAGCACGCCGTCGCGATCGTGATAGCCGATCAGCTCGCCGTCGACGTAGAGGCGCCCGGCGTTGACCTTCTCCAGGTGGTTCACGCAGCGCAGCAGGGTGGACTTGCCGGAGCCGGACGGGCCGATCAGGCAGGCGACCTCACCGGGGTAGACCTCCATGTCGATGCCCTTGAGCACGTCGAGGTTGCCGAAGGACTTCCACACGTCCACGGCCTGAATCATTGGCCTTTGCTTGGCGGTCATTAGCGCTGCCCCTTCTTCTGCGGTTCTTCCACGATTTCAACGTTGTTGGGGATGGTGCCCTCGGCATCCGCCAGGCTGGCCAGCTGGCGGGCGGTGAGCTGGCGGGTGGCACCCCGGTCGAAGTAGCGCTCCAGGTAGTGCTGCGCCACCATGAGCAGCGAGGTGATCACCAGGTACCAGGTGGCGGCGACCAGGAGCATCGGCACTGGCTCGAACAGCGCGGCGGCGATGTCCATGGAGCGGCCGTAGAGCTCCAGCGAGTAAGGGATGGCCACCACGAGCGAGGAGGTCTTCAATAGCGAGATGAACTCGTTGCCGGTGGGCGGGATGATGATGCGCATGGCCTGCGGCAGCACCGTGCGGCGCATGGTCTGGCCCCAGCTCATGCCCAGCGCCTTGGAGGCCTCCACCTGGCCCTCCGGGACAGCGGAGATGCCGGAGCGGACGATCTCGGCCATGTAGGCGGCCTCGTTCAGGCCCAGGCCGACGACGGCGAGCGCGAAGGCAGAGGAGGTGAACGGGTCCAGCGGGATCTCGGTGAAGCCCAGGTTGATCGTGTCGTAGATCGCGCCGATCAGGCCCCAGAACATGAGCTGGACGTAGACCGGGGTGCCGCGGAAGATCCAGAGGAAGATCCAGCCGACAGTCTTGAACACCGGGTTCGGGCTCATGCGCATCACGGCGAGCAGCACGCCGCCGATGACGCCGAGGAGCATGGCCAGCACTGTGATGGCGATGGTGTGCAGCGCCGCGGTGGCGATGCGGGTGTCCAGGAGGTAGGCGAAGTACGTGTCCCAGCCGTAGGCGTCGTTACGCGCGGCGCCGATGACGAACCAGACCACCAGGACGACGAGCAGGGCGGCCAGCGCCCAGCGGCCCGGGTGGCGCAGCGGCTTGGCCTGGATGCGCTCGGGGCGGGTGCGCTCTTTCTGGCTCGCCGCGTACTTGGAATAGGGGGTGCTCATGCTGACTGTCCTCCCAGGGGTTGCTCATTTTTCAGGGCCTGGTCCAAGAGGCCGGTGTCGATGTTCCACTGCTCGAGAATCCGCTCGTAGTCGCCGGTGTCGATGAGGTGCTGCATCGCCGCCGCCATCGCGTCGGCCAGCGGCGAGCCCTTCGGCACCGCGAAGCCGTAGGGGGCTGCGTCGAACATCTCGCCGACCATTTCCAGCACGCCGTCGGAGCGCTCCACGGCCCAGGCGGTGACAGGCGAGTCCGCACTGTACGCGTCGGCGCGGCCCACCAGCGCTGCAAGGGCGGCGTTGTCGGCGGTGTCGAAGGCGAGCACCGTGATCGGGTCCTTGCCGGCAGCCTCGCAGGCCTCGGATTTCGGGCGCACGTCGTCGGTGTCGGAGACGGTGGTGCGCTGCACCGACACCGTCAACCCGCAGGCGTTGTCCGGGTCCACGTCAGCGCCAGGCTGGGCGGCCCACTGCACGCCCGCATAGAGGAAATTGACAAAGTCGAAAGACTGGCGGCGTTCCTCGTTGTCCGTGAAACCGGAAGCGCCAACGTCGAGGCTGCCCGAGGACACGGCGGGCAGGATCATGGCGAAGTCCATGTCGTCGGCCTGGAAATCCATGCCCATGACTGCTGCTGCGGCGCGGGCGAGGTCGAGTTCCACGCCGATGAGCTCGCCTTGCGAGTCTTTGAACTCGAAGGGGGCGAACGGCGGGTTCGTGCCCACGTTGAGCACGCCGTCAGCGGCGACCTCCGGCGGCACCATTGCCGCGATTTCGGGCACAGCGTCCGGGACGATTGGTTCCCAGCCGTCGGGGGTGCCGCCCTCCTCGTTGGTCACGCAACCCGCGAGCAGCATTGTCGCGCTCAGGCACGCGGCGACGCGCAGGGAGGTGGTGTGTTGCATACCGGCTCCAATACACGATGAATATTTACAAGCCATCGTATATTACACCGGGGTGCAAATGCGTATCGACGGCCCCAAGGTCACCCCTGGGGCCGTCGATAAGCAAATGTTTTTGGCTACTGCTGCGCCATGCGAATACCGCGCATAACCAGCTCAATCAGCGAGCCGATCACCAGCATCCCCAAGAACACGGGGATCAGCACCGAGGTGGCCTGGCTGGAACCTGCCGATGACTGCGCGAAATCGCCGGTGAAGAAACCGGAGGACATCATCGCGGAGCCTTGGGCCTCCTGCTTCCACAGCTCGACCGGGTTAGCGGTGTCCGGGACGGAGGAGTTGCGGGCCCACGCCTGGACGAATTCTTTGCCTTCGCCCTCTTCCATGCCGTCGGTCCACTCCAAGAACATGTCGGAAGAGGAGACCTCTTTGAGCGGGTTCTTCTCCGGGTCGATGTAGAGCGGATCGTTCTCGGGGTCCTGGTCCAGCCACTCCAGGTCCGGCGACGGGTCGCCCGGCTTCCGCGGGCCCTTCTTCTTGTTGTCGGTCTTGCTGGAGGAGCCTTCCTCGCTGCTGGATGAGGTGCCCTCAGCCGAAAGTTTTTCAAACGCGTCCGTGGTGTTGCGGAGAACCTCGGCATCTTCTGCGGTGATGCCGGTGCCTTCCGGCTTGGTCTGCGAGGTGGCGGACGGTGCGTTCAGGCCTGCAAGGACGAGTGCTCCGGCGGTGACGCCGGCGATGAGAGACTTGCGCATGGGGCGTATCTTAACCAATCCGTTAGAGAATGCGATGCAGAGTCTTTCGACCTGCGAAGAGGATCACCAGCGAGACCACGAGTGAAGCGGCGCCGAACCAGTACGGCACGCCAGCACCGAACGACGCGGCCAGCGGGCCAGATACAGCCGGCGCCACAGCGCCGCCGAGGAAGCGCATGCCCGAATAGCTCGACGACGCCACGTTGCGCGGCATCTCCGTCGCCTCCATGACGGCTTCAGTGAGCACGGTGTTGAAAACGCCACTGAAGAAACCCGCGAGAATGACCAGGACCACTACGACGCCTAACCGGTGAGCGCCAAAGCCGAGGCCGGCGAGAACTGCACTGAAACCGAGGAGCACGGTCACCACCACCGGAATCAGGCCGAAGGCGCGGGTCAGGCGAGGCGCGATGAACACCGAAGATACAGCCAGCGCCAGGCCCCAGCCGAAGAAGACGTAGCCCAGCTCAGTCGCGCCGAAGTTGCGCCCGCTCAGCGCGGCAGCTTCCTCGATGGGGTAGGGCGAGTAGGCGAGCAGGGTGAAAAACCCGAAGTTGTAGAAAAACGCCACCAAACCGAGAGTGAGCAGGGCTGGGTCCTTGGCTGCTGCGAGCCCCGCCGTCAGCGCGACGGGCTCTGGTTTGCGCTGCGCCTTGGCCAGCAGCGTCGCAATCGCGATAAAGCCGGCCGCCATGAGCACTGCAGTGCCGTAGAAGGGTGCGCGCCAGCTGATCTCACCCAGCACGCCGCCGGCGAGGGGGCCGATGGCCATACCGACACCGATCGCGGCCTCATACAGGATCACTGCCTGGCCCGCGTGCCCTGCCGCTGCGCCGACGATGGCCGCCAGCGCCGTAGAGATAAACAGTGCATTTCCTAGACCCCAGCCGGCGCGGAAGCCGATGATTGCGTCGACGGAGCCTGCGGCGCCAGAGAGCGCCGCGAACACGACGATCAGCGCTAGGCCAATCAGGAGTGTGGTCTTGACACCGATACGCGATGAGATAAACGCACTGAAGAACATCGCCAGCGCGGTGATCAGGAGGTAGCTGGTAAACAGCAGCATCGTTTGCGTTGGGGAGGCATCCAGTTCGCGGCTGATCGCAGGCAGGATGGGATCCACCAGCCCGATGCCCATGAATGACACCGCGCAGGCGAAGGCAAGGGCCCATACCGCTACGGGCTGTTTCAAAATGGAATGGGATGCGGATCTTTCGTGCGGCGTGTCTGTCACGCGCGTCCTCCTTCTCGTTGTCTCAATTCTTCTGTCAGCTCCGGCAGGAGCTCCGCCGCGCGCTGAAGCGTTGCGACGTCCTCCGGTTTCAACGTCTCGAAAACCGGGGCCACCGCCTCGGCTGCTGCCGTCCTGTAGTTGTGCAAAGCCTCGCGGCCGGCGTCGGTGATGGTGAGCGCTGTTGCGCGAGCATCATCGTCGACGGTGTGCCTGGCGGCGTAGCCGTCGTCCACAAGCCGCTTCATGGCTTGGCTCATTGAGGGCTGGCGAATGCCTTCCCGTGCTGCAAGCTCTCCAATCCGGAGCCCCGGTTCACGCTCGAGTGCCGCAAGCGCGCGCATGGAGACGTTGGAGAGTTCCATCCCGGACGCCTGGTAGGCGGCGCGAGTGAAGTGGCTGCCCGCCGCAATTAGCTCAACGGCGAGCACGGCGCGGTCCTCGTTGGAGTGCATAGGGAGACTATATAGGTTGCCTATGTATGTGAAAACCCCGCAGGTCAGACGCGGTCTGCGGGGTCGGCGAGAGGTGCGGGCGCTAGTCTTCGGCCTCCGCGTCGAGGCGCTCCAAGTCGCGCTGGCGACGCTTTTTACTGAGGCGCCCGAACATGGTTCCGGCCACCACTGCACCCACAACAGCGCCGACGATGGCGCCGGTAGCGCCCGCGCTGTCGAAGCTGCCGGAGGGGTCGAAACCGCCGGTGACGATCACACCCACCAGCCAGACCGCGCACAGTGTCCAGTAAGTAATGAGGACGCTGCGTGGGGTGTCACGCAGCTGGAAGATCGGTTCTGCGACGTAGTTGCGCATCCACTGTGTGCTCGCCGCACTGCTGATCAGGGGGATCAGCAAGACGATGGCCGACCACAGGGACTGCCGGGCCGGGAGCGCCCACGCGAGGATCGCGCCGACGAGCGCCATGCCGATCAGCGAGGTGAAGAAGCCCACCGAGTTTGCTTTGTGGTACGTCGCGGCTTCGAACTCGTCGGTGGCGGTGTCGTCGACGTAATTAACTATGGAGTCTCCGAAATTCTTGAACATCATTCCTCCTTGGTTTGGCCAAAGATTTCTTCAACTGACTTTTCAAACTGGCGGCAAATGTCGAGCGCTAAGTAGACGGAAGGCGAGTAGTTTCCCCGCTCGATGTTGGCGATGGTCTGCCGTGAAACGCCGATGCGGTCAGCGAGCTCCTGTTGCGACAACTCGTGCCAGCGCCGCCATTTGCGAACTGTGTTGGTGTGGTCGCCCATATGGCCTCCTTCCATTTACAGAATGTCAAGTAAAGCGTTCTGGGTGTCAAGAGCGCTTTACATCGTGGTTATAGAACTTGGCGACCTGGACTGTTTGATGTGGCTGCCTCAATGAGAGTGCTGGATGAACCAGACCTCAGCGCAAAACCAGACCTCAAGTGCAGGCGCGACCTGGGGGTTTGCAGGTGAGCTCGGCCTGAGGTCTGGATTCAGCCCACCCCGGAAAAACAAAAAGCCTCGAGACACCGTAGGAACGATGTCTCGAGACAACACAGCGTGCCCCAGGTGAGACTCGAACTCACACTGGACGGGTTTTGAATCCGTTGCCTCTGCCAATTGGGCTACTGGGGCGTCGGGCGAAAGTTTATCCCAGCGCAGCCCTTGCGACGAAATCACCTCGCCAATGGGCGAGCCGGGCCATGTCGGGCTGCCCGCTAGACTGACCAACCGTGAGCGATACACCCGAGAACACGAAGCGACTGTTGCTTATCGACGGCCACTCGATGGCCTTCCGCGCCTTCTACGCGCTGCCCGCGGAGAACTTCTCCACCTCAGGCGGACAGCACACGAATGCGGTCTACGGGTTTTTGTCCATGTTCGCCAACATCCTGGCGGACGAGAAGCCGACGCACGCCGCCGTCGCCTTCGACGTGGGCCGCAAGACGTTCCGCACTGAGCGTTTCCCGGAGTACAAGGCGCAGCGCGAGGCGGCACCGCCGGAGTTCAAGGGCCAGGTGCCGATCATCGAAGACGTTTTGGGCGATCTCGGCATCACCACCTTGAGCAAGGAGAACTTCGAGGCGGACGACATCGTCGCCACGCTGGTCACCCAGGCCCGCGCCGAGGGCGACTTCGAGATCGTGCTGGTCAGCGGCGACCGCGACTACATCCAGCTTGTGGACGGCACCACCACGCTGCTGTATCCCACCCGTGGCGTGTCCACCATGACCCGTTTTACGCCCGAGGAAGTGGAGAACAAATACGGGCTGACGCCTGCGCAGTACCCGGACTTTGCGGCGCTGCGCGGCGACCCGTCGGACAACTTGCCCAGCGTGCCCAAGGTGGGGGAGAAGACCGCCACGAAGTGGATCTCGCAGTACGGCAGCCTCGAAGGGCTCATCGAGGGCGCCGACGAGCTCAAGGGCGTGGCTGCGAACAACTTCCGCGAGCGCATCGACCAGGTCCGGCTGAACCGCGAGCTGACCCAGATGGTCACGGACGTCGAGCTGCCGGTCGCGCCGAACGACCTGGAGCTCAAACCGGCGGACGTCACCCAGGTTGCGGCGCGCTTCGACGACCTCGAGTTCGGCGTCAACCTGCGCGAGCGCGTCCTCGCCGCCGTGCCTACCGACGGCGCCGCGCCCGAGCCGGAAACCGTCGAACTCGAAGACGTCACCATCGATGACGAGCCGCTGGACGCCTGGCTTAAGCCACGTCACACCGACGGCCTTGCCGTCTACGTTTCGGGCAACGCTACTCCCGGGCAGGGGGATGTGGTGGCGCTGGCGATCGTCGATAAGCAAAGGCATGGCGTGTCCAAGCTCGCCGCTGACCTGAGCGCCGACGAGGACGCCGCGCTCAAGCAGTGGTTGGAGTCGGACGCGCCGAAGTACATGCACGAGGCGAAGGCGGCGTACCACATGCTGCGCGGCCGGGGCATCGAGCTTGCCGGCATCGCGCACGACACCGCGATTGCCGCGTACCTGCTGCGTCCGGGGCAGCGCACATACGCGCTGGAGGACATTTACCAGCGCCATCTGCAGCGCCAGCTCAACGTCGGCTCGGACCAGATGAGTCTGCTCGGCGACACCGCGGACGTCGATGCCGCCGCGGCGATCCTGGAACTGTCCGCGGAGCTGACGAAGGAGCTGCGCGAGATCGACTCCTACGAGCTCTACGCGGACCTGGAGCTGCCGCTTGTCACCGTGCTTGCGGAAATGGAGCACACCGGCATCGCCGTGGATCTGGACGTGCTGGAAAACCAGCGCAAGGAGCTCACGCTCAAGGTGGAGCGGGTTGAGGAGGAGGCGCGGGCGCTTGTGGACGAGCCTTCGCTGAACCTGTCTTCCCCCAAGCAGCTGTCCGCTGTGCTCTTCGACAAACTCGAACTGCCCAAGACGAAGAAGACCAAGACCGGGTACTCGACGGCCGCGGGCGAAATCGAGGCGCTGGCGGAGAAGAACCCGCACCCGTTTTTAGACCACCTGCTGGCGCACCGCGAGCACCAGAAGCTCAAGTCCACCATCGAGGGGCTGATTAAGACGGTGCAGCCGGACGAGCGCATCCACACCACGTTCAACCAGACCGTGGCGTCCACAGGCCGCTTAAGCTCCGCGGAGCCGAACCTGCAGAACATCCCGGTGCGCACCGAAGCGGGCCGCGCGATCCGCTCCGCGTTTGTGGTGGGCGAGGGCTACGAGTGCCTGCTCACCGCGGACTACTCGCAGATTGAGATGCGCGTGATGGCGCACCTGAGCCAGGACGAGGGCCTGATCGAGGCGTACAGGGCAGGGGAGGACCTGCACAACTTCGTCGGCTCACGCGTGTTCGATGTGCCCATCGACCAGGTCACACCGGAGCTGCGCCGCCGCGTCAAGGCGATGTCCTATGGCTTGGTCTACGGGCTGTCCGCCTACGGGTTGTCCAACCAGCTGTCCATCTCCGCCGGCGAGGCGAAGGACATCATGGCCAGTTACTTCGAGCGCTTCGGCGGCGTGAAGCGCTACCTGGATGAGGTGGTGGAGCAGGCGCGTCGCGACGGCTACACGTCCACCGTGTTCGGCCGCCGCCGCTACCTGCCGGAACTGAACAGTGACAACCGCGTGGCACGCGAGAACGCGGAGCGCGCCGCGTTGAACGCGCCGATCCAGGGCACGGCCGCGGACATCATCAAGGTGGCCATGCTGCGTGTGGACGCCGCGCTGGAAGGCAAAAAGTCCCGCGTGCTGCTCCAAGTCCACGACGAGCTGGTCGTGGAGATTGCCCCGGGCGAGTTGGACGAGGTGCGCGAAATTGTGGAGTGGGAGATGGACGGCGCCATCGAGCTGCTGGTCCCGCTGGAGGTCTCCGCCGGCACCGGCGCCAACTGGGACGCCGCCGCGCACTAGGAATCTGGCTGGAGCAACGCCGAGGCGGGTAGGAACGATATCGATTCCTACCCGCCTCGCGCACGGCACCCCGCCCACGGCCGTGATCCCCCGTGGAGCCTCCCCCAGCAGCTCCGAGTGCTTATTCAGTTGTGGACCTCCCCTTGGGGGAAGGGGCCGCCGGGGGTGGCCTTGACCGGGCTGGGGCTTAGATTTCACCCCTGGCCAGGTCGTCCCCCGAAAGCCAAGTGCGACCTTACCGACGGGTAAGGAAACACTCAACGGTCCCACAGGAGACCCTCAGGATCGAACACTGCGTTAACTGGATCACACGGATACTTGGACGGCTGGCCAGCAATTTAAGGTGGCGGGTTACGCGCAGTTCACTTGCGCGTAACGGAGTGTTTCGCCCCCGATTTGTACCCCCGGTGTGCTAGAGCAGGTCGTTGAGGGACCGGCGCTTGTTGTCGTCTTCGGACGACTCAACTTCTTCTTGGACCGCGTCCTTGAACTCGTCGTCCTCCAGGTTCGATTCGGTGGCGAGATCCTCGACTTCCTGGCCGTCTTCGGCCTCCACTGCGTCGGCGCGGCGCTCGCCTTCGTCCTTTAGCTCGTCGCGGTGGCGCAGGTAGGTCACCGTCATCACCGCCATGACGAACAGGCCGAGGTAGCCCAGAATCGGGTACAGGCTGTTCACCAACGGTTGGAAACCGGCGAAGGAGAGCCCGAAACCGACAACGCAGGCGATGGCGTAGGTGGGGTAGAAGCGCTCCGGGTGCTTGCTGGTCAGTCGCTTCGCCAACGCGTAGAACATGCCTAGGCAGGTGTTGAAGACCATGAGGAAGATGACCCAGGTCATGATGAAGCCGAGCACCGGGTCGACGTTGTCGATGACGGCGAGCAGCGGCATGTCCGCGCCGTTAACGGACTCCACTTGAATCAGCAACGATGCCACCAGCAGCGCGAGCATGACCGCGTAGATCACGCCGCCGAGGATCCCGCCATACCGGGTGCTCTTTGTGTCGAACTCGTCGCCGGCCATCACCAACGCCATGGACACGCCGCACAGCGCGTTCAGGCCGGTGTGGTTGAGTGCTCCCAGCCACCAGTACGGAGTGCCGTCGGCGCGGGCAACCTCCTGCTGGGCGTAGTCGCCCACCTCACTCCAATTCACGTCCACCTGCGTGAACGAGTAGATGCTGCCAATCAGCACGAACACCACAAGTAGTGGGGTGGCCCAGCCGATTACCGAGGACACCTTGTCTACGTCGAACCGGCCGACAATGAGCATGAGCGCGAGCATGGCCACGGCGCCGACCCAAATCGGCCATCCGAAGGATTGCTGCAGATTCGACCCAGCGCCGGCGAACATGACGAACCCGACGGAGAACATGCACGCCACCGCGGACCAATCCATGATGAACGCCGCGGGCTTGGATGTGACGTTGTAGAAGACCTCGTTGTGTTCGTTCGCCAGAAAATACGAACCGAAGGTCATGAACGCCGTCGCGGCGAACAGCATGGTCACACTGGCCAGTATCACCCCGAAGAACCCGTTGGTGCCGTAGGCGACAAAGTACTGCAGCGCCTCCATGCCGGAGGCGAAGCCGGCGCCGACGACAATGCCGACAAATGATGCAGCGACTGCGAGGCTGCGTTTCCACATAAACGATTGCTCCCAAAACCGTTGGTATCTATCAGACTCCGCTTATGCTAGCGGTCGGGGCAAACCGGAGGGACGTCGGAAAGCACCTGCGAATCATTTGCTCTAGCTGGGCAAAGTGTCTACACTCGTGCGGGCGTGTCTACGCGCGGGCGATGGCACCCACCGTAATAGGAGGGTGAGGTGGCCGTCGCAGCGTGAGATCGGCGCACGCGAGCCTATAGCACCCAAGCTGCAGGTTTACGTGGCCGAGAGAGACGCTTCTGTCCAAACACGATCTCCTATTTTTTCGGAGCACATAGAACTTATGCGCACTTCCAACGCACCCCAGGTAGCCATCAACGACATCGGTGGCCCTGAGGAATTCCTCGCCGCAGTCGACGCGACCATCAAGTACTTCAACGATGGCGACATCGTCACCGGCACCGTGGTCAAGGTCGACCACGACGAGGTCCTGCTCGACATCGGCTACAAGACCGAGGGCATCATCCTCACCCGCGAGCTGTCCATCAAGCACGACGTCGACCCGGAAGACGTGGTCGAGGTCGGCGATGAGATCGACGCACTTGTCCTGACCAAGGAGGACAAGGAAGGCCGCCTGATGCTGTCCAAGAAGCGTGCTCAGTACGAGCGCGCTTGGGGCACCATCGAGGAGCTGCAGGCCAACGACCAGCCGGTTACCGGCACCGTCATCGAGGTCGTCAAGGGCGGCCTCATCCTCGACATCGGCCTGCGCGGCTTCCTGCCGGCATCGCTGGTCGAGATGCGCCGCGTCCGCGACCTGGATCCGTACATCGGCCAGGAGCTCGAGGCGAAGATCATCGAGCTGGACAAGCACCGCAACAACGTGGTCCTGTCCCGCCGCGCTTACCTGGAGGAGACCCAGTCCGCGGTCCGCTCCGACTTCCTGCACCAGCTGCAGAAGGGCCAGGTCCGCAAGGGCGTCGTGTCCTCCATCGTCAACTTCGGTGCGTTCGTCGATCTCGGCGGCGTCGACGGCCTGGTGCACGTCTCCGAGCTGTCCTGGAAGCACATCGACCACCCGTCCGAGGTCGTCGCAGTGGGCGACGAGGTCACCGTCGAGGTGCTCGACGTCGATCTCGACCGCGAGCGTGTCTCCCTGTCGCTGAAGGCGACCCAGGAGGATCCGTGGCGCGTCTTCGCCCGCACCCACGCTGTGGGCCAGATCGTCCCGGGCAAGGTCACCAAGCTCGTCCCGTTCGGCGCGTTCGTCCGCGTCGAGGAGGGCATCGAGGGCCTCGTCCACATCTCCGAGCTGGCGCAGCGCCACGTGGAGGTCCCGGACCAGGTTGTCAACGTCGGCGAAGAGGTCATGGTCAAGGTCATCGACATCGACCTGGACCGTCGCCGCATCTCCCTGTCCCTCAAGCAGGCTGACGAGGACTACGTCGAGGAGTTCGATCCGTCCCGCTACGGCATGGCCGACTCCTACGACGAGCAGGGCAACTACATCTTCCCGGAGGGCTTCGACCCGGAGACCAACGAGTGGATGGAGGGCTACGACGAGGCTCGTCAGGCATGGGAGGCGCGCTACGCCGAGGCAGAGCGTCGCCACCAGGCCCACACCGCCCAGATCGAGCGTCACCGCGCCGCTGCCGCCGAGGCCGCGGAGCAGGAGGGCGATCAGGCCAACTACTCCTCCGAGTCTGCAGCTGCAGCTCCGGCAGCTGAGCAGGCTGAGGAGAACATCGGCTCGCTGGCCTCCGACGAGCAGCTCGCGGCTCTGCGCGACAAGCTCGCTGGCAACTAAGCACTCGCAGGCTCGTGCTTAGGAGAAACTCTTAAGCATCTTGCTTAGCGACGAGCGCTCCGCACACCACACAGGTGTGCGGGGCGTTTTGCTATCTTCGGCCCCATGAAGAAAGTGGGCCTGACAGGCGGTATCGGCAGCGGAAAATCGACGGTGGCGCGGATGCTTGGCCGCGCCGGCTTCGCCGTGGTCGACGCCGACCAAATCGCACGCGAGATCATGGAACCCGGCTCACCCGTGCTGACTGAGGTGGCCGCAGAGTTCGGCGCGGACCTCATCGGCGACGACGGGGCCCTGAACCGCGGGGAGCTCGCGCGACGCGCGTTTGCCACCACCGAGGACACCAAGCGCCTCAACGCGATCACGCACCCCGCCATCCGGGCAGAGTCCGGGCGCCGCTTCGCCGCCGCGGAAGAAGCGGGGGAGCAGGCCGTCATCTACGACATGCCGCTGCTCGTGGACCTCGGGCTGCACAAAGACATGGACCTCACCGTTGTCGTGGATGTGGACAAGGAGGAGAGGGTCCGGAGGCTCGTCGCAAAGCGAGGGCTCGACGAGGCCGACGCGAGGGCCCGCATGGCGCAGCAGATCGACGATGAGACTCGGCTGGCGGCGGCAGACGTCGTGATCGACAACAACGGCCCGCTCGACGCGCTCGACCCGCAGGTGGCTGCGCTGGTTGAGAAAATCAAAGGTTAGTGAACTGTACCGGGGAATTTAACCGGTGTGACACGTTTCATTTACCTTGCTGCCTTAACTTTCGGTGCATGGGAACGTGGAACACGGGGCCGTTCGACAACGACTCCGCAAATGATGCCGTGGCAGCGCTGGTCAACGGCACGTTCCGCATGGACCAGTTCCGCTTCGAATGCGGTTTGGGCTCACTGGGAACGGGGGAAGCGGAATCCGTGATCGCGCTCGCCGCAGTGATCAACGGCCATCTGCCGGAGGGGCTCGAGGGCAGGATCGACTACCCGTTTACCATGGACGACAGGCAGTGGATCCGCCGCCGCGCTCAGGCGGTGATGCGCCCGGGCGGTTCCGCGCTGTACTCCATGTGGGAGGAAGCCGGCGAGCTGCAGGAGTGGCTGGAAACCTCCCGCAAGTACGCCGCCTAGGCGCTCGCGGCATTGCTTATCGACGAGCGATGCCTCGCCGACGCTCTTGGCGATACACTGGCCGCTATGGCTTTTGCTGCTGAACATCCCGTCCTCGCGCAGTCTGAGTTTCGCCCCGTGGGCGAGATTGAGCGGCGCGAGAAACCCTTCGAGGTCGTCTCCGAGTTCGAGCCCTCCGGCGACCAGCCCACGGCGATCGCGCAGCTGGACGAGCGTTTGAACCGCGGCGAGCGCGACGTCGTGCTCATGGGCGCGACCGGCACCGGTAAGTCCGCCACCGCCGCGTGGCTGATTGAGAAGCAGCAGCGTCCCACGCTGGTGATGGCGCCGAACAAGACGCTGGCCGCGCAGCTGGCAAACGAGCTGCGCCAGCTGCTGCCCAACAACGCGGTGGAGTACTTCGTGTCTTACTACGACTACTACCAACCGGAGGCCTACATCGCCCAGACGGACACCTACATTGAGAAGGACTCGTCCATCAACGACGACGTGGAGCGCCTCCGCCACTCCGCCACCTCCGCGCTTTTGAGCCGCCGCGATGTGGTCGTGGTGTCCTCGGTGTCCTGCATCTACGGCCTGGGCACCCCGCAGTCCTACCTGGACCGCTCTATTGTGCTGCGCGTGGGCGAGGAAGTGGAGCGCGACCGATTTCTGCGCCTTTTGGTGGACGTGCAATACGAGCGCAACGACATCGACTTCAAGCGCGGCACTTTCCGCGTCAAGGGCGACACCGTGGACATCATCCCGGCCTACGAAGAGGTGGCTGTGCGCGTGGAGTTTTTCGGCGACGAGGTGGACTCGCTGTACTACATTCACCCGCTCACCGGCGACGTGATCAGCCAGGAAGATGAAGTGCGCATCTTCCCGGCCACCCACTACGTGGCCACGGACGAGCGCATGGAAAAGGCAATCGAGGCTATCAAGGAGGAGCTCGCGGACAGGCTCGAGGAGCTGGAGAACAAGGGCAAGCTGCTCGAGGCGCAGCGCCTTCGCATGCGCACCGAGTACGACCTGGAGATGATCCAGCAGGTCGGGTTCTGCTCCGGCATTGAGAACTACTCGCGCCACATGGACGGCCGCCCGGCGGGGTCTGCGCCGGCGACGCTCATCGACTACTTCCCGGAGGACTTCCTCACCATCATCGACGAGTCCCACGTCACCGTGCCCCAGATCGGCGGCATGTTCGAGGGCGACATGTCGCGCAAGCGCAACCTGGTGGAGTTCGGCTTCCGCTTGCCGTCCGCGGTGGACAACCGCCCGTTGACTTTCGACGAGTTCGAGGCCCGCGTCGGCCAGACCGTGTACATGTCCGCCACCCCCGGCGACTACGAACTCGAGGCTGCCCAGGGCGAGTTTGTGGAGCAGGTGATCCGCCCGACCGGCCTGGTGGACCCGAAGGTCACCGTCAAGCCCACCAAGGGCCAGATCGACGACCTGATCGACGAGATCCGCCAACGTACCGACAAAGACGAGCGCGTCCTGGTGACCACCCTGACCAAGCGCATGGCCGAGGACCTCACGGACTACCTGCTGGATAACGGCATCAAGGTGCGCTACCTGCACTCGGACATCGACACCCTGCAGCGCGTGGAACTGCTGCGCCAGCTGCGACTCGGCGAGTACGACGTGCTCGTGGGCATCAACCTGCTGCGCGAGGGCCTGGACCTTCCCGAGGTCTCCCTCGTCGCCATCCTGGACGCGGACAAGGAGGGCTTCTTGCGCTCGACCAAATCCCTCATCCAGACCATCGGCCGTGCCGCACGAAACGTCTCCGGCGAGGTGATCATGTACGCCGACCAGGTCACCGAGTCGATGCAGGAGGCCATCGACGAAACCGAGCGCCGCCGCGAGAAGCAGATCGCCTACAACGAAGAACACGGCATCGACCCGCAGCCGCTGCGCAAAGCTATCGCGGACATTCTGGACCAGGTGTACGAGAACGCGGACGCGGATGCGTCGGCAAGCTTGAGCTCCGATGCGGCCGTCGCCGAGCGCCCGGATGTGTCCACCATGGCCTCGGACGAGGTGCAAAAGCTTATCGACGACCTGACGGTCCAAATGCGCGACGCCGCCGGGGAACTGAAGTTTGAGCTTGCTGGAAGACTCAGAGACGAGATTGCCGATCTCAAGCGGGAGCTGCGTGGTATTAAAGACACAGGCAATTAGCGAAAGGAACCTGCTTTGCACACCTACAAGTCGATCGCTGTCGGCACCGACGGCTCCGCCACCTCCATGGTCGCAGTGCGTGCCGCGGCCAGCCTCGCCCGCGTCTACGGTGCCGAGCTGACCATCATCTGCGCCCACTACACCGCGTCCGGCTCGATGCTGAACTCCACCAACGCGGAGCTGTCCCGCGTGGACATCGTCACCGCCACCAACGCGCGCGAGATTCTGCGCAAGGCGGACGAGATTGCCAAGGAGGAGCAGGCCGGCAAGGTCAACCTGGTGTCCAAGGGCGGCCAGCCCGCGAACGTGCTGGTGGAGGCCGTCGGCGAATACGGCGTTGACCTGCTCGTGGTGGGCAACAAGGGCATGCGCTCCATGGCCGGGCGCATCTTCGGCAACATCCCCGGCAACGTGGCCAAGAAGGCCCCAGTGGACGTCATGCTCGTTGATACCCGGGCAGAGGGACACGACTAAACCCGCAAGGGGTACACTGACCACGCTAACCGCGTCGCATTTTTGAAAGGTGATTTCACATGGCCGATAACTACAAGACCATCGTCGTCGGCTCCGACGGTTCCAAGTCCTCTCTGCTGGCCGTTGAGCGCGCCGCGAAGATTGCAGCTGCCTTCGGTTCCACCCTCGTCATCGGTACCGCGTACTACGAGAACGAGGAAGAGGCCGCGAAGACCCTGCGTCAGGATTCCGTGACCATTCTGGGCGACCAGAAGGCGCTGGAGAACCTCGAGGGCGCAGCTGAGCACGCCCGCGCCGCTGGCGCACCGGACGTGCAGACCGCAACCCGCCCGGGCACCCCGGTGCAGGCGCTGATGGCCATCGTCAACGACAACAAGGCGGACCTGCTCGTGGTGGGCAACCGCGGCATCAACTCCCTGACCGGCCGCCTGCTGGGCTCCGTGCCGGCGGACGTCGCGCGTCAGTCCGACTGCGACGTCATGATCGTTCACACCGTGAACTAGGGCGCTATTCGCCGACCACCGTCAGCGTCTGCGTGGCGCGGGTGACGGCGACGTAGAGGTCTTGCCACCCCTGTGGCGAGGCCTCTTTAATTTTGCTCGGCTCCACCACGACGACGTTGTCGAACTCGAGGCCCTTCATCTCCCCGACGTTGTCTGCGTCGATGACGGCGGTTAAGCCGTCGCGCTTCTCGACGAGGCTAAAGTCCTCCACGAACTGCACCGGCACGCCGGATTCGCGGATCGCCTCCGGGACGGTGGCCTCCGGGTCAATCTCAGCCAGGATCTCGGCGGCGTAGTCCGCGATTTCCTTCGGCGTGCGGTAGTTCACCGTCAGCTCGTGCAGGCGGAACCGGTTGCCCACAAAAGGCTCAAGCGCGTTGGTCCAGTCGTCGACGCCGGCGGGGGAGGACGTTTGGGCAGTGTCGCCCACCAGCGTCATCCACCGCGACGGGCAGCGGCGAAACACCATGCGCCACTCCATGGGGGACAGCTCCTGGGCCTCGTCGACGATGACGTGCCCGTACGCCCACGTCTGGTCCGCGCGTGCGCGCTGCGCGGTGGAGCGGGTGTCCGTCTCCCGCTGGCGGCTGGCGAGCGTCTCCGCGTCGATGACGTCGGCGGCGGAGAGGATCTCTGCCTCGAACTGGTCGTCGTCGTTGTCCGTGGACTCGGACGAGGACAGCACGTCGAGCGCGCCCTCCGCCTCGGCGACGAGCTCGCGCCATTCCTCTTCTTCCTTCCGGCGCTGCTCCTCGGGGTCGACGGTGCCGATGAGCACGGCCAGCTCGTCCACAAGCGCGGTGTCCGCGTGGCTGAACGCGGAGCCGGGCGCGCGGTACAAGGCGTCGCGGGTGTAGTCGTCGTAGTCGTGAGCTACCTCGGCGATGGCGTCCTTGTCGGTCAGCAGCGCGCCCAGCACCTCGACGGGGTCGAGCTCCGGGAAGTGCGTGTCGATGAGTTGCTCTACTTGGGGGTCGTCCGCGAGATCGTCGTGAAGCTGGTCCACATCCGCATCCGAGAGCAGGTTCGCCCCGCCGAGCGGGTCCTCGCCGATGCGCTTCGCCAGCGCCTCCGCGAGCAGCTGGGTGAGGTGCTCCGCGAAGTGGGCGCGAGCCTGGTTATGCGGGCGCCGCGAACGACGCGCCCTTGTGCGCGCGGCCTTGACCATCTGCGGGGTGGCATCCACCGGCACCGAATCGAAGGTGAGGCGCACGGGCTGCTCCGGCAACGTCTCGTAGGCCTGCACGGCGCGCTTGAGAATGGTCACCATCTCCTCGGAGCCTTTCACCTCGCGCGCGGCGATCGAGTCTTCACCGGTGGGGGCAAAGCCCGGCACGAGCTGGTCGGTAGTGGACAGCACCACGCCCGTCTCGCCGAGCTCCGGCAGCACGCGGGAGATGTACTCGAGGAACGTTGCGTTCGGGCCGAGCACCAGCACGCCGGTGCGGGTGAGCTGCTCGCGCCAGGTGTAGAGCAAGTACGCGATGCGGTGCAGCGCCACGGCTGTCTTGCCGGTGCCCGGCCCACCCTGGACCACCATGACGCCGCGGGTGGCGTCCCGGATGATCTCGTCCTGCTCGCGTTGGATGGTTTCCACGATGGAGCGCATGTGGCCGGTGCGGGCCTCGTTCATCGCGCGGCGCAGCGCCGCCTCGGATCCGACACCGGCATGTGAGGTCTCCGCGCCGTCGCCGGAGAGCACCTCGTCGTCCACCGCCGTGACGGTGCGGCCGCGCATTCGGATGTTGCGGCGCGTTTCCACGCCCTCCGGGTGGGCGGTGGTTGCGAGGTAGAACGGGCGGGCGAGGGGAGCGCGCCAGTCCAGCAGGAGGGTGCGGTAGTTGTCCTCCCGGTCGTCAATGCCCATGCGGCCGATGTAGCGCCGCTCCAGATCGGGCCGCCCCGGCACCGGGTTCTCCGGGTCGTCGTCGGCGACGTCGATGCGGCCGAAGACCAAACCGGTCTCCGCGACGTTGAGCGCGTCCAGCTTCGCGTTGAGCCCGTGGTACTCCGTTTCGCGGCGCACCAGCGCGTCCGAGTCCGGGTTGTCCGGGTCCACGTCGCGCTGCACCTCTTCAAGGCGTGCTTGCGCCCGTGCCACCTCGCTATCCAGGTGCGCGAAGAGCTGATCCACGTACGTCTGTTCTGTTTCCTGCATCCCCACAACAAACGGCCCCGGGGCTGGGAATATTCCCAGCCCCGGGGCCGCTAAGTAGTCCGAGTGGTTACGCGAACTTCTTCTGCGCCTTCTTCACCAGCTTCTGCGCCTTCTTCTCGGCCTTCTTGGCCTTGCGCTTCCACTTGAGCTTGGTGATCCAGTTCGGGTCAGTGTCCAACTTGTCCCAAGCGTCCTGCAGGGAGTCGACCGCGTTCTGCGCCTTGTCCTGAGCCTTTGCGGAGGCTTTGTTGACCTTGCGCTTCGCCTTGAACTTGTCCAGGGCGGACGGCTGCAGGTCGTCCAACTGGCCCTGCAGGTCGCCGACGACGCTGTTGACCTTGCGCTTCGCCTTGAACTGCTGGATCTTGGACGGCTTGATATCGCCGTATGCGTCCTCGGCCTTGTCAGAGGCCTTCTCGGCAGCGTCGTCCAGCCAGTCGCCCGCGTCGGACAGGAAGCTGGAGGCCTGCTTCTTGGCGTCGCCCAGCCAGTCGTTCGCGGCGTCGCTGGCCTTGTTGGCCTTCTTCTTCCAGTCGCCCTTGTTGTCGTCGACGTAATCGGTGACCTGGTCGGTCGCGTCGGAGAACCAGTCGGACGCCTTGTCCCAAGCCTTCTCGGTCTCAGACTTGGTCGGCAGCGCCTGCTTGACGTTCTTCTGCGCGGTCTGGGCAGCGTGCTGCGCGCGCCACTTCAGGTCCGGCTTGCCGTTGTTGTCCACGGTGGCCAGCAGCACACCGCCGGCCAGGCCGAGGTCAGTCAGGGCACCGGTGCGACGGCGTGCCTTCTCGTCGTCATCCTCTGCCTCCCAGAACGCGTGGCGGCCCACAACGGTAGGCAGCGCGGTGGCGGCCAGCAGGGTGGCGGACAGGCGCGGGAACTTGTCGATGGCGAAGGACGCGCCAGCGCCAGCCTTGGTAGCGCCGACGATCTGCGCGGCGGTCTCCGGGCTCTTCGGCAGGAAGCCGCGGTACTCGCGCGGGGTCAGGGCGCGCAGCTTCTTCAACACGCTGTCCGCGCTGTCCTTGTGGCCAGCCGGGTTCAGCAGGGTCTCGACACCGTCGATCACGTAGACCGAAGCCAGCATCGGGCGTGCGATTTTCCGGATCATACTTTTACCCAATCCTTACTTTTTTGTAGCTGAATGTGCTCCCGCCGAGTGTAGCGATTTTGCGCCACCGCGGTGGTGGGTTTTTCGGTTACCAGCGACGATCCCACCAGTCGTCCAGGTGCGGGCGCTCCTCGCCGAGCGTGGTGGGTTTGCCGTGGCCCGGCCAAACGACGGCCTCGTCCGGGTAGACGTCGAAGACCTTCTCCTTCACGTCGTTGAAGAGGCGGACAAAGTCTCCCTCGGACTGGGTTTTGCCCAAACCGCCGGGAAACAGCGAGTCGCCGACGAACAGGTTGACCGTGCCGTCAATCTCCGCAGTCAGGCAGGCGCCGCCCGGGGTGTGGCCGCGCAGGATGGTCACGGGGAGCGTGTGGCCGGCGAACTCGATCGTGTCGCCGTCGTTGAGCTCCACATCGGCCGGGGCAGGGATCGCCGGGGCGTCCAAGAACGGCGCGTAGTGCTTCGCGCCGGTGGCTTCGAGCACTTCCTTGAGCGCCCGGGTGTGGTCGTAGTGCCGGTGCGTGGTCAGCACCGCGGTGATCTTCACGCCGGCGTCGTCGGCCATGGCCAGGAGTTCGGGGGCGTGCGAAGCTGCGTCGATAAGCAACCCCTGCCCCTCGCTGCAGAGGAGGTAGCAGTTGTTGTCCATGTCGGAGACAGAGATATGACGAAGGGTAAGCATGCACCCAAGGCTACTCAGGAATGTTTCCCCGCAATCGCGCGTTGGTAGCGTCTTGGGAGTACTAATCGACGAAAGCGAGAGTGACGTGGCCGAAAAGCTGACAGTGCGCGGCGCGCGCGAACACAACCTCAAGGGCGTGGACATTGAGCTGCCCCGCGACAAGATGGCGGTGTTTACCGGCCTGTCCGGCTCCGGCAAGTCCTCCCTCGCCTTCGACACCATCTTCGCCGAAGGCCAGCGCCGCTACGTGGAATCGCTGTCCTCCTATGCCCGCATGTTCCTGGGGCAGATGGACAAGCCGGACGTGGACTACATCGACGGGTTGAGCCCGGCGGTGTCCATCGACCAGAAGTCCACCAACCGTAACCCGCGCTCCACCGTTGGCACCATCACGGAGATCTACGACTACCTGCGCTTGTTGTACTCGCGCGCAGGCACCCCGCACTGCCCGGTGTGCGACGCGGTGATTGAGCGCCAGACCCCGCAGCAGATCGTGGACCGCGTGCTCGAGCTGGAGGAGCGCACGAAGTTCCAGGTGCTCGCGCCGATTGTGCGCAAGCGCAAGGGCGAGTTCCAGGACTTGTTCGCCGACCTGTCCTCGCAGGGCTATTCGCGCGTGAACGTGGACGGGGAGACCTACCAGCTTTCGGATCCGCCGAAGCTGGAAAAGCAGATCAAGCACAACATCGATGTGGTGGTGGACCGCCTCACCGTCAAGGCCAGCCAGAAGCAGCGCCTGACAGATTCTGTGGAGACGGCGCTCAAGCTTGCCGACGGTCTGGTCGGCTTCGACTTTGTGGAGCTGGACGCCGATGACCCGGAGCGCGTGCAGATCTTCTCCGAGAAGATGGCCTGCCCGAACGGCCACAAGCTCAATGTGGAGGAGTACGAGCCGCGCGCGTTCTCCTTCAACTCGCCGTTCGGCGCCTGCCCGGCCTGCGACGGCCTGGGCGTGCGCAAGGAGATCGACGTGGACCTGGTCATCCCGGACCCGGACGCGCCCGCGGTGGACGCGTTCCAGCCGTGGAACTCCAGCCCGAACAAGAAGTACTTCACCAAACTCATCGAGGCGCTGGCGAAAGAGGAGAAATTCGACGCCAACGCGCCGCTGAGCTCGCTGACCAAGACGCAGCGCAAGCACCTGATCCACGGCTCGTCCACGAAGGTCAACGTGCGCTACAAGAACCGCTACGGGCGCCAGCGCTCTTACACGGCGGCCTACGAGGGCATCGTGGGCTACCTGGAGCGCAAGCTGGAGCAGACTGAGTCTGAAACGCAGAAGGAACGCCTGCTCGCGTACACCCGCGAGGTGCCGTGCCCGACGTGTGACGGTGCGCGCCTGAAGCCGGAGATCCTGGCTGTGCGCCTGGCGTCGACCACGCACGGCGAGAAGTCCATCGCGGGCCTGACACAGCTGTCCATCGAGGAAGCCTCCGAGTACCTGGACAACCTGGTGTTGGGCTACCGCGAGGAAATGATCGCCGGCGCGGTGCTGCGCGAGATCCAGGCGCGCCTGCACTTCCTGTTGGACGTGGGGCTGAACTACCTCGCCCTGGCCCGCTCCGCCGGCACCCTGTCCGGCGGCGAGGCGCAGCGCATCCGCCTGGCCACCCAGATCGGCTCCGGCCTGGCCGGTGTGCTCTACGTGCTGGACGAGCCGTCCATCGGCCTGCACCAGCGCGACAACCAGCGCCTGATCACCACCCTGAAGAAGCTGCGCGATTTGGGCAACACCCTGGTCGTGGTGGAGCACGACGAGGACACCATCCGGGAGGCGGACTGGCTCATCGACATCGGCCCGCGCGCCGGCGAATACGGCGGGGAAGTGGTCTACCAGGGCAAGCCGGAGGGCATCCTCAAGTCCAAGGACTCGATCACGGGCGACTACCTGGCTGGCCGCAAGGTGATCGAGGTGCCGGAGCACCGGAGGGACGTCGATAAGCAACGGCAACTGAAGGTCATCGGCGCGCGCGAGAACAACCTGGACAACGTCAGCGTAAACATCCCGCTCGGCGTGCTGGTGGCCGTGACCGGCGTGTCCGGCTCCGGCAAGTCCACGCTGGTGAACCAGATTCTGGCCAAGACGCTGCAGAACCAGCTCAACGGCGCGCGCCAGGTGCCCGGCCGGGTGAAGAAGGTCGAGGGGCTGGAGCACCTGGACAAGCTCGTGCAGGTGGACCAGAGCCCGATCGGGCGCACACCGCGCTCCAACCCGGCGACCTACACCGGCGTGTTCGACAAGATCCGCAACCTGTTCGCCGAGACCCAGGAGGCGAAGGTGCGCGGCTACAAGGCCGGCCGCTTCTCCTTCAACGTCAAGGGCGGGCGCTGCGAGGCCTGCCACGGCGACGGCACCATCAAGATCGAGATGAACTTCCTGCCGGACGTGTACGTGCCGTGCGAGGTGTGCGAAGGCGCGCGCTACAACCGCGAGACGCTCGAGGTGCGCTACAAGGGCAAGAACATCGCCGAGGTGCTGGAGATGCCCATCTCCGAGGCCGCGGAGTTCTTCGAGCCGATCACCTCCATCCACCGCTACCTGCAAACGCTTGTGGACGTCGGGCTGGGCTACGTCCGGCTCGGCCAGAGCGCGACCACGCTCTCCGGCGGCGAGGCGCAGCGCGTCAAGCTCGCCGCGGAGCTGCAGAAGCGCTCCAACGGCCGCACGATCTACATCCTGGACGAGCCGACGACAGGCCTGCACTTCGAGGACATCCGCAAGCTCATGCTGGTGCTCAACGGCCTGGTGGAGAAGGGCAACACCGTGCTGGTCATCGAGCACAACCTGGACGTGATCAAGTCCGCGGACTGGATCGTGGACATGGGGCCAGAGGGCGGATCCGGCGGCGGCACGGTGGTGGCGCAGGGCACCCCGGAGGACGTCGCAAAGGTGCCCGGTTCCTTCACCGGGCAGTTCCTGCAGGACGTTCTGGCGAAGGCCTAGCGCATGCCGCGGCGCGCCGATTTGGTTTGTGCAGGCATGGGCATGTATATTGCTGCCTACACCGCCCAGCGTGCCCGTGTCATGCGGGTGCGAGGGCCGCAAGAGGAGTGAATCCCACCCCAAGCCGCTCACGTAAGTGAGTTGGATACGGGTCAAACGGTGCGCAAGACACAACTGTGTCTAAGTGTGCCATGGACGAACTCCCGCCACCCGTCAGGGTGAGCGGGTTTTTCGCGTGGGATGAGCCTGATTGCGGTTCAAGTGCGGCACGCATTGTTTCTTTAAGTCTCTAGGAGTTCTCATCAGCGCTGAAGCTCGGATCAATGAACGAATCCGCGTCCCTGAAGTTCGCCTCGTCGGCCCGTCCGGCGAGCAGGTGGGCATCGTCCGCACGGACGACGCCCGCAAGCTGGCGTACGAGGCGGACCTCGACCTGGTTGAGGTAGCCCCGAAGGCCAAGCCGCCCGTGGCCAAGATCATGGACTACGGCAAGTTCAAGTACGAGCAGGATCAGAAGGCCCGCGAGGCCCGCAAGAACCAGCAGCAGACCGTGGTCAAGGAACAGAAGTTCCGCCCCAAGATTGATGAGCACGACTACCAGACCAAGAAGGGCAATGTTGAGCGCTTCCTGGAGAAGGGCAACAAGGTCAAGGTCACCATCATGTTCCGCGGCCGCGAGCAGGCCCGCCCCGAGCTGGGCTACCGCCTGCTGGAGCGTCTGGCTGAGGACATCGGGGAGCTCGGCGTTGTCGAGTCCCGTCCGAAGCAGGACGGCCGAAACATGACGATGGTCTTCGGACCGGCTCGCAAGGGCAAAAAGTAGTTCCAACAATCGACACTCTGAAGGGCTTTCACCATGAAGCAGAAGACCCACAAGGGCACCGCAAAGCGCATCAAGGTCAACGGCAAGGGCAAGCTGCGCCGCGAGCAGGCTGGTAAGCGCCACCTGAACGAGAAGCTCTCGTCGAAGCGCCGCCGCAAGCTGTCCGGCTCCACCGACGTCGCGAAGGCTGACGTCAAGCGCGCAAAGCGCCTCCTCGGCATGTCCTAAGCACTGCCCGATCAATCAACCGATACGAGAAAAGAAAAGGAAGTTTGACTCATGGCACGTGTGAAGCGTTCAGTCAATGCTAAGAAGAAGCGCCGCGCAATCCTCAAGTCCGCGAAGGGCTACCGCGGCCAGCGCTCCCGCCTGTACCGCAAGGCGAAGGAGCAGTGGCTGCACTCCCAGACCTACGCATACCGCGACCGCCGCAAGCGCAAGGGTGAGTTCCGCAAGCTGTGGATCCAGCGCATCAACGCCGCTGCCCGCATGAACGACATCACCTACAACCGCCTCATCCACGGCCTGAAGCTGGCCGAGGTCGAGGTCGACCGCAAGATCCTGGCCGAGCTGGCTGTCAGCGACTTCGCTGCCTTCTCCGCTCTGTGCGAGGTTGCGAAGAACGCTCTGCCGGAGGATGTCAACGCTCCGAAGGCTGCGTAAAGCACTTTCGCTTAACGACGAAGCTTCCGCCCATCCCCGCATTGATCGGGGAAGTGGCGGGAGCTTTTTCGTGTGCGACACGCAAATGGGAGCGCGCCCACCGCTGGGGTGGGCGCGCGAATCGCTGTGGTGGGGCTGTTTTAGAAGATGCCCTCGTTCTCGCGGCCGAAGTCGTCGAGCGTGACGTCGCGGGAGTCGACGTCCTGGTCGTTGTACTCGGAGTCGTCACCGTCCAGACGGCCAGTCTGGGAAACAGTGATGTAGTTGGTCAGACGGCCTTCCTTGGTGTTGCCGTCGCCGAAGGAGAAGGAGACAAGGTCAGCTTCCTCACCCGGGTTGATCGGGTTGGACAGGGTGACCTCGAAGATGCGAGCCTGCTCGTCCTCGTCCCAGCCCAGGTCGCGGGCGTAGCCGCCCTCGCGGGTGGTGGTGGTGATCAGGCGGTCAACGTTTTCCGGGCCGTCCTCGGTGCGGACTGCGACGCGGAAGGTCACTGCCGGGAACTCGCCCCAGTAGCGCTCGTTGCCGACGTTCTTCACGCGCAGAGCGGTGGAGCCGGCGAAGCCCTTCGCCTTCGCGGAGGACACGGTGAAGTACGGCTCGAGGTCCAGGTCGTGGTCGGCCTTCTCGTCGCCCTTGTTGGACTCGTCGGTGGACTCTTTCTTTTTGTCGGACGCGGCATCGACCTCGATGGCGCCCTCGGCCTTGTCGGACTCTTCCTTGGCCGCCTTTTCGTTCTCGGCTGCGAGGTTGACGTCCTTGTTGCTGACGTCGGCGGTTTTGTTATCGTCGACCTTTTCCACGTCGTCGATGTTGTCGCCCTTGTTCAGGGCGTCAACGTCCTGGTCGTACTCAGCGTTCGGCTCGTCCTTGACCTCGGTGGTCTGTGCGCCCTTGTTCGGCGCCCAGGAATCGGCCGGGGTGTCGAAGTTCTTCACGCGGACCTCGTTCTTCACCGGCATGTTTGCGACCCACGCGGTCGGGGTTGCCCAGGTGCCGTTCGGGCGGCAGCGCTGCTGGGTGCCAGTCATGGTGACGGTGCGGAAGCCGTAGGTGGCCTCACCGGTGTTGCCTGCCGGCACATCGTATGGGCCGACGGTCTGGCCGACGTTCCAGGACAGCTCAGCGGAGACGTCCCAGCCGAGCGCCTTCGCCACGGAGTAGCCGATGTTGCCCTCGATGCCGTCCTTGGAGCCGGAACCGCCCAGGTTCAGCGTCTCAGTCTTGGAGCCGTTGACGGAAGCGGAGACAGTCTGGGTGCGGGAGAGGTCCTGCTGCAGCGGGATTGCCTCGTCGGACAGGTTCGTGGTGGAGATGGTGCCCACCGGCAGGAAGTTGTCCTTCACCTTGTACACGACGGTGCGGTAGTCCTCGGTGGAGTTGCACACCGGGCGCGGGTTGAGCACGTTGGCCTTCAAGTGGTCGGAGCCGCGGTAGGTGTGGACGATCGGGAGTTTGTCGTTGTTCGCCGGGGTCTCGGGAGCGGACTCCTCGAGGGTGGTCGCGTTCGCGGGAGCGATGGCAGCGCCGGCCATCAGAGTACCGAGAAGCGCGGTAGTGATGCGTCGGGTCTTACGGGTCATACGTTGTCCTTTCCTGTGAAGCTACCGCCAGCGTCGCTAGCAGTCGGGGTGATTGCTTACAGGGGTCAACGTAAGGATGTTGCAGTCGAGTGACAAGGAAAATTTGGTGTCTCGGCACCTTCGTGCCCGATACCGATACTTTCGTTCAGAACCGGGGAGAGGCTAGCGCGTCTGTGGTCCTCGACCGTTGAGGACGGTAACCACGAGGTCGAGGCGGGAAGAGACTCCGTAGGCCGAAAGCAGCTTCGAGACCATCTTCTTCACGGTGGACTCGGAGTAGTTCAGGTGCTTCGCGATGTCGGCGTTGCTCAGGCCGTCGCAAAGCAGCTCAAGCACTTTCTGCTCGGTATCGGAAACGCCCGCAGGCACGTTGACCGTTGCCTTTGAGGGCTCGGGAGCTTGCGGTGCTTGTACCTCCCGCTGGGAGAGGTGGGGGAGCAGCTTGTTCATAGCGGCAGGTGAGATCACGGTGCCGCCTGCGACCGCCTGCCGCACCGAAAGGATGATTTCCTCGCGCGGTTGGCTCTTCAGAATGTAGCCGCGGCCGCCGTGGTCGAGGATGTCGAGCATCGCGGTGTCGTTATCCAGCGAGCTAATCGCCAAAAAGGCCGGGGCGGCACCGCGCGCGGCGAGGTTGCGCAGCAGCTCTGCGCCGCCCATGTGCTGCATGTAGACATCGGAGAGCACCACATCCACGTCTAGTTCGGGGATGCGCTCGAGCGCTTCGGATCCGTCCGAAGCAGTTTCGACGACGGTGATGCCCTCGGCGCTGTCGAGGTAGCTTTTCAGCACCTCGCGGACCAGCGGATCATCGTCGACGAGGAAAACCCGGATTGGGTGATCAGGGGTTGTCATCTCGGTGCAATTAGCACCACAGACGGCCGAGCATGCCGCCGCACTCGAAGGTGTCGCCGATGGCGCCAGCTGCGTAGGGAGTTGCCACGGTCTGTGCGTCTGCAGGTGCTGCAGGGGCGACGGCGATGAGGCCGGTTGCAACCAGGGCGGAGGCGGCGAGGCGAGCAAACTTGCGCATTTGCTTGTCCTTTCGTGAACTAAAGCTGTAAATCGCTACATCGAATTATGGGTGCATACGGTAACAATGTGCAATTAATTCGGGCGCTTAGGGGACAAGTTGGTACGAAAGTATCCTTCATGCCGACGTGGCAATCTACTTTCGTTCCTTCGGCACAGTGAGGTGGTAGCGGAACGCCTCGCCGTGATAGCCCGCATCGAGAGTGGCACCGTCTTCTGCCAACAGTGATGCGACCTCCCCCAAGCCGACGCCGGTGCTCATCTCAACTTTCTGCTCTTGCGGGGCGCCGAAGTTCTGCACCAAGATCTGCACGTCGTGGTCGTCTTCGACCGCGGCCACGATCACTGGTCGATGCTTATCTGCGTACTTGATCACGTTAGTCTGGATCTCACGGAACGCGCTTGGAGCGTGGCGCAAGGCAATCGAGTTCAGACCCTCGCCGTGCATGCCGCTTTCCGTGACCGTGTAGCCGTGGCTGCGCAAGGTGTCCGAAAAGGTCCGCAAGCAGTCATCCAATGTGGGTGTGCTCATGGCGTTGTTCTCGCTGAACTCCGCGGGATCGTCGGAACGCATAAACCGGATGAGCTGACGGACTTCCTGCATGGACCGTCGAGCGTCCTCGGCGATGAGTTTCGCCGCCTTTGCTGTTTGGTCGTCACCTGACATCGCCAAGGCCTCACTTCGGAGCACAACCGAGGTCAGCGACGACGCAACGGATCCGTGCAAGGCCTTTACGGTTCGATCTCTTTCGCGTTCCAGCTCCGCCTTTAGCCGATCTGCTTGGCGTTCTCGAGTGATGAGGAACGCGCGCAGAATCCAGCCAACTGCCCACGCGACAAGGAGCAGCACGAACAAAAAGATTGCCGTTTCAAAGGAAATGGGGAAATAGACCCCGGAGGGAAAGTCTGTCTGTGCGAGATACCAGAGATAGGCCAGCAACGGCAGGCTATAGCGCGCAGATATACGCAGCCCCACAACAGTGGCGATCGCGAACATGCCGATGATGATGATCGCGCTGCGGTACTCCGGTGCAACGTTGGAAAATTGCAGCAGGAAGCCGTATCCCAACCCGGCGGTGACCGGGGCGAAAAACGCGGCGACGATGAGAAATACCGCGTAGAGCGCCACCGCGAACCGGGACCACTCGACGGCAATGGGAGCCCCGCGCAGTGCCAGCAGCCCAAGAGCGAAAAGAAGAGCTGCGAGCGCAAAGCCAATGCGCCAACGGCGCGCCGCCGATGAAAGAAGGCGGGCGCGCACGAGCTCCGAAAACGTAGGCACGGCCAACAGCGTAGTGCCTGCAACGTAGTCTGGAGCTATGCCATTGGATTTCCAGCAGCCGTTTACAGAGCGCACTCCGCGTGTGGTTAATGCGGGGAAGTTGAAGAGAGCGCAAGCTCGTCGTAAAGCAAAGGCTTTTTTGGCGGAAGGCGAGAACGCTGTGGAAGCCGCCGTGGCAACGGGTGCGGCGACGGACCTCTTTGTTACCGAGGCCGCAGCCGAGCGCTTCGAGGAGATCGTGCGGGCGGCGGGCTACATGGACGTCTACACGCACCCGATCACGGACAAGGCGGCGGATTCGCTCGCGGACGCGGTGACGTCCACAGGCATTTTCGCGGTGTGTCGCCCTGTGCTGTGGACTGTGCCGAAGATTCTTAAGGGCCGTCCGAAGCTGGTGGCGGTGTGCGTGGAGACCAACGACCCCGGCAACGCCGGCACGATCATCCGCATCGCGGACGCTGTGGGCGCGGACGCGGTGATTTTTGCTGGTGACACTGTCGACCCAGAGTCGCCGAAGGTAGTGCGCTCGACAGCTGGTTCGCTGTTTCACATCCCCGTGGCGCGCGACCGCGACGTGCGCCGCGTCATCGGGCAGCTTGAAGACGCCGGGCTGTCCACCTTCGCCACCACCATGAACGGGGAGGTGAACCTGGCGCAGCCGGGGGAGACGCTCGCGCAGCCGACCGCTTGGCTGTTCGGCAACGAGGCGCATGGGCTTGGCGACGACATCCTCGCGACCGCCGACCACCGCGCCTCCATTCCGATTCAGGGCGGGGCGGAGTCGTTGAACCTGGCCACTGCGGCGAGTATCTGCCTGTGGGAGTCGTCGAAGGCGCTCGCGGAGGACTAGCTTTATCGGCTGGGTTTGCAGCGCCCGCCCTCGCGCGGTCGCTGTGTCGGCCGATAGGTAAAGTGGTGGACGCTTTTGAACCAACACCGCTGCGGTCTGTATGAACAGCGCAGCGCACTTGTGGAAAGGTGCGGGTGAACACGAGCGTGGCCGACAACGCAAACCCAACTCCGGAAATTGAACTGACCGAGGACGCCCTGAACAAGGCAGCGGACGAGGCGATCGCTGCCTTTGAGGCGGCCGAGGACCTCGCTGCGCTGGAGGAGGCGCACCGCGCGCACCTGGGGGAGAAGGCCCCGATCCTGCAGGCCCGCCGCGCGCTCGGGACGCTGCCGAAGGACCAGCGCAAAGATGCCGGTCGGTTCGTGAACATGGCCCGCGGCCGCGCAGAAAAGGCGTACGCCCAACTGCGCGTGCAGCGCGAGGCGGAGCACCGGGAGCGTCAGCTGCGCGAGGAGAAAGTGGACGTTACCCTGCCCACCTCCCGCACGCAGGCTGGCGCGATGCACCCTCTTACCACGCTGTCCGAGCACATCGCGGACATCTTCATCGGCATGGGCTGGGAGGTCGCGGAAGGCCCGGAGGTGGAAGCGGAGTACTTCAACTTCGACGCGCTGAACTTCATCCCGGACCACCCGGCCCGCACGCTGCAGGACACCTTCTACATCGGTGAGGAAGGCTCCAAGCAGGTCATGCGCACCCACACTTCGCCGGTGCAGGTGCGCACCATGCTTGAGCGCGACGTGCCCATCTACATCGCGTGCCCAGGGCGCGTGTTCCGCACCGACGAGCTGGACGCCACCCACACCCCGGTGTTCCACCAGGTGGAGGGTCTGGCCGTGGACAAGGGGCTGACCATGGCGCACCTGCGCGGCACTCTCGACCACCTGGCCAAGGTGCTGTTCGGCCCGGAGACGAAGACGCGCATGCGCACCAATTACTTCCCGTTCACCGAGCCGTCCGCTGAGGTGGACGTGTGGTTCCCCAACAAGAAGGGCGGCGCGGGCTGGATCGAGTGGGGCGGCTGCGGCATGGTCAACCCGAACGTGCTGCGTGCCGTAGGCATCGACCCGGAGGTCTACTCCGGCTTCGCATTCGGCATGGGCTTGGAGCGCACCCTCCAGTTCCGCAATGGTCTGTCGGACATGCGCGACATGGTCGAAGGCGACGTTCGTTTCACCATCCCGTTCGGCGTGCAGGCGTAAAGGAGACTCTCGATAATGCTCATTTCCAAAAACTGGATCGTCCGCCTGCTGCAGAACGCAGGTAACAAGGATTTCAACCCCACCGACGAGGAGCTCGACGCGGGCTTCGTGCGCGTCGGCTTCGAAACAGAGGGCTACGAGCCGCTGCCGGAGGTCACCGGCCCGCTGGTCATCGGCCGCGTCGCCGAGATCGAGGAGCTGACTGGATTTAAGAAGCCCATCCGCTACTGCCAGGTGGACGTGGGCCAGGCCAACGGCACCGGCGAGCCGCAGGGCATCATCTGCGGCGCCCGCAACTTCAAGCAGGGCGACCTGGTCGTCGTCTCGCTTCCTGGCGCGGTGCTGCCGGGCGGATTCGAGATCTCCGCGCGCGAGACCTACGACCACATCTCCGCAGGCATGATGGCCTCCGCGGCCGAGCTCGGGCTCACCGCGAAAAGCGAGGGCATCATTACTCTTCACGACGGCTCCGCTACCCCCGGCCAGGACGCCCGCGAGATTTTAGGCTCGGACGACACAGTCTTCGAGGTCAACGTCACTCCGGACCGTGGCTATGCGCTGTCGGCCCGCGGCTTAACCCGCGAGATCGCCTCGGCCTTCGACCTCGAGTTCGCCGACGTGGCGCGGGATCCGGCGATCGCCGGCATCGACATCTCTGGTGTTCCAGCCCCGGCAGGCGAGACCATCGCGGTTACCGTGGAAGAATCGACCAAGGCCAAGCGGTTCGGCGTGCGCACCGTCGAGGGCATCGACCCGAACGCTACCGCGCCGTTTTGGATGCAGCGCGAGCTCATGCTCGCTGGTGTGCGCTCGGTCAACGCCGCGACGGACGTGACCAACTACGTCATGCTGTTGACCGGCCAGCCGATGCACGCCTTCGACGCCGACAAGATCTCCGGCGGCCTGCGCGTGCACAACGCCTCCGACGGCGAGAAGTTTGAAACGCTCGACCATGTCGAGCGCACGCTGACAGCAGAAGATGTGGTGATCAGCGACGACAACGGCATTCAGTCCCTGGCCGGTGTCATGGGCGGCACCACCTCTGAGATCTCGGATGAGACGGTCAATGTCCACTTCGAGGCAGCAACCTGGGACCCGCTGACCGTGGCGCGTACCGCGCGCCGGCTGAAGCTGAGCTCGGAAGCCTCGCGTCGCTTCGAACGCGGCGTGGACCCACAGCTGGTGGAAAACGCCTTGAACATCGCGTGCGCACTGCTGGTGGACATCGCCGGCGGCACGATTCATGCGGGCAGGACGCTGGTCGGTGACGTCGAAAAGCGTGATGCGATCGCGATGCGCGCGACGCGCCCGGCCGAGCTGATCGGTGTGGATTACGCACGCGAGAACGTGGTGCGCCGTCTGGAAGAGGTCGGCTGCGAGGTCGCCGGCGACGGCGAGGAGCTGCAGGTCACCCCGCCGACCTGGCGCACCGACATCACCGTGCCGGTGGAGCTGGTCGAGGAGGTCGTGCGCCTGGAGGGCCTGGACGACATTCCGTCGATCCTGCCCACGCCCCGTGGCGGCCGCGGTTTGAGCCCGCTGCAGCGCCGCCGCCGTGCAGTGACCCACGCTCTGGCGTACTCCGGCTACGCGGAGATCATCCCCACGCCGTTTATCGCCAACAACACCTTCGACGCCTGGGGCCTCGACGCGGACGATCCGCGCCGCAACACCGTCAAGGTGCAGAACCCGCTCGATGCGGACTACGGCATCCTGGGCACCACGCTGCTGCCGCCGATGCTGGAGGCCGCGGGCCGAAACGTCGCGCGCGGCCGCGGGGATGTGGCCATCTACTCCGTGGCGCAGACTTCGGAGAAGCGCGCGGACGCCTCGCCGCTGCCGGACGTGTCCGAGCGCCCGGCTGACGAGGTTGTCGCAGAGCTTGTCGAGTCGCTGCCGAAGCAGCACCTCCACACCGCGACGGTTGCGCTGGGCAACACGGAGCTGGAGGGCCCGTGGGGCAAGGGCCGCGCCTACGAGTGGTCCGACGCTATCGAGGCAGCCCAGCTCGTCGCCCGTGTCTGCGGCGTTGACCTGGATGTTGAGGCTGCCGAGTACCTGCCGTGGCACCCGGGCCGCTGCGCTGCGCTCAAGGTTGACGGCGAGGTTGTCGGCCACGCCGGCGAGCTGCACCCGCAGATCCTGGAGAAGCTGAACCTGCCGGCGCGCACCTGCGCGATGGAGATCGATCTGACCGCCATCCCGCTGGCAGAGCGCCTGCCTGCGCCGCGTCTGTCTGCGTTCCCGCTGCTCAACCAGGACATCGCCCTGGTCGTGGACGAGGCGGTGGCAGCCGAGGACGTGCGCCGCGCGGTCCAGGAGGGTGCCGGCGAGCTCGTCGAAGCGGTGACGCTTTTCGACGTCTACCGTTCCGACAACCTCGGCGAAGGCAAGAAGTCGCTCGCGTTCGGCCTGGCGTTCCGCGCCCCGGACCGCACGCTGACAGAGGAAGAAGCCTCCGAGGCGCGCCTGAAGGCAGCTGAGTTGGCCAAGGAGCGCTTCGGCGCAGAAATGCGCGGCTAAAAATATTTCCGTGAATAACTTCCACGCGACTGCATAACTGTTACACTTGCGACCATGTCACAAGGCAAGGTTGTCAAAGTAGCGGTCGCGGGGGCCACGGGCTATGCGGGCGGTGAGATTCTCCGCCTGCTGCTGGGCCACCCGGCGTATCTTGCGGGCGAGCTGGAGATCGGCGCGCTCACCGGCGCGTCCAACGCCGGCCAGCGTGTCGGCGAGCTCATGCCGCACCTGCCGGAGCTGGCCGACCGGGTTATCGAAGAGACCACCGTCGAGGTCCTCTCCGGCCACGACGTGGTCTTTTTGGGGCTGCCGCACGGACACTCCGCGGCCATCGGCGCCGCGCTTAGCGAGGACGTGACCGTCATCGACTGCGCCGCCGACTTCCGCCTACGCGATGCCGAAGCCTGGCGCGCCTACTACGGCTCGGAGCACGCGGGAGCGTGGCCCTACGGGCTGCCGGAGTTACCGGGGCACCGGGAGGACGTCGCAAAGGCAACGCGCATCGCTGTTCCCGGGTGCTTTCCCACGGGTGCCACCCTTGCCGCATGGCCGGCGGTGCAGGCGGGCCTGGTGGAGCCGGATCTGACAGTGGTGGCCATTACCGGCGTGTCCGGGGCAGGCAAGAAGGCCAAGGTTGACATGCTCGGCGCGGAGACGATGGGCTCGCTGAAGGCCTACAGCGTCGCCGGCGCGCACAGGCACACGCCGGAGATCGCGCAGAACCTCGAGGAAGTAGCGGACGGCCAAGTCGCCGTGAGTTTCACGCCGGTGCTCGCGCCGCTGCCGCGCGGCATCCTCACCACCGTTACTGCGCCACTGGCACAGGGCGCGGACGCGGAGGCGGTGCGCGCGGCATACGAAAACGCCTACGCCGTGGAGCCGTTCGTGCACCTGCTGCCTGCCGGCCAGCAGCCGCAGACGCAGCACGTGGTGGGCTCCAACATGTGCCACGTCCAGGTTGAGGTGGACCAGGCGGCGGGCAAGGTCGTGGCCACCAGCGCCATTGACAACCTGACCAAGGGTACTGGGGGAGCGGCGGTGCAGTGCATGAACCTTGCGCTTGGGTTCAACGAGGGGGCGGGTCTGTCGCGAGCCGCGGTGGCTCCGTAACCGCCGACGAGACACCCCTTACCTCTTTTCCCTGAAAGGACCCCCTCCATCATGAGCACTCTTGGAGTCACCGCACCGCAAGGCTTCTCCGCCGCCGCCACCAGCGCGGGCCTGAAAGCATCCGGAAACCCGGACATGGCCGTCGTGGTCAACGACGGCCCCGAATACACCGCGGCCGCCGTTTTCACGCGAAACAAGGTCTTCGCCGCGCCCGTGAAAGTCAGCCGCTCGGCGGTGTCCGCCGGCGAGCTGAAGGCGGTGGTGTTCAACTCCGGCAACGCCAACGCCTGCACCGGTGAGCAGGGGCTGCATGACGCGCAAACTATGCACCGGCTCACGGCCGAAGGCGTGGGCGCAGAGCCCGCCCAGGTGGCCGTCTGCTCCACCGGCATCATCGGCGATCTGCTGCCGATGGAGAAGGTGGAAAGCGGCATCGCGGACGTCGTCGGTCAGCTCGGTGACCACGGTGCGGACGCGGCCGAAGCCATCCGCACCACCGATACCGTCGCCAAGGAAGTGTTAGTCAAAGGCGACGGCTGGACTGTCGGCGGCATGGGCAAAGGTGCCGGCATGATGGCGCCGTCGCTGGCGACGATGCTGGTGTGCCTGACCACCGACGCGAAGGTGGAGGCCCAGGCGCTGCAGACCGCGTTAGAGCGCGCCACGGCAACCACCTTCAACACCCTGGACATCGACGGATCCACCTCCACCAACGACACCGTCATCGCGATGGCCAACGGCGCAAGCGGGGTGAGCCCGGACCAGGACGAGCTGGACGCCGCGGTGTACGAGGCCTGCGCGCAGCTGGCGGCGATGATGCAATCCGACGCCGAGGGTGTGACCAAGCGCGTGAGCATCACCGTCGAAGGCACCGCAGACGACGACCAAGCGCTCAACGCCGCGCGCACCATCGGCCGCGACAGCCTGGTCAAGACCGCGATGTTCGGTTCCGACCCGAACTGGGGCCGCGTGCTCGCCGCCGTGGGCATGGCGGACGCGGAGATGGACGCGGACACCATCTCGGTGACCTTCAACGGGCACACTGTCTGCGAGTACTCCGGTGCAGTGCCCGGCGCGCGGGACGTGGATCTGAGCGGGTCGGACATTGCGGTGGTGGTGGATTTGGGCACCGGCGGCGAGGGGCGTGCGACGGTGCGCACGACGGACCTGTCGCACGCCTACGTTGAGATCAACTCGGCCTACAGCAGCTAGGAGGTGGGAGAGATGATGCCGAACTTGACCAACGAGCAGCGCGCCACTGTGCTGGCGGAGGCGCTGCCGTGGCTGCAGCATTACCGCGACAAGATCGTGGTGGTCAAGTACGGCGGCAACGCCATGATCGACGAGGACTTGAAGGCCGCCTTTGCCGCCGACATGGTGTTTTTGCGCACCGTGGGCGCGAAGCCTGTAGTGGTGCACGGCGGAGGGCCGCAGATCACCCAGATGCTCGCCCGCTTAGGGCTGGACGGCGGGGAGTTCATCGGCGGGTTCCGCGTGACCACCCCGGAGATCCTGGACGTGGTGCGAATGGTGCTCTTTGGCCAGGTGGGCCGGGACCTGCTGGGCAAGATCAACTCCCACGGGCCCTACGCGGTGGGCACCTCGGGCGAGGACGCCGGGCTGTTTACCGCTAAGCAGCGCGAGGTGGTCGTTGACGGTGAGCCGCAGGACATCGGCCTGGTGGGCACGATCACGGACGTGACCCCGGAGGCAGTGATGGACATCATCGAGGCCGGCCGGATCCCGGTGGTCTCCGGCATCGCACCGGGGGAGCACGGCGAGGTGTACAACATCAACGCCGACGAGGCCGCGGGTGCGCTCGCCGCTGCGATCGGCGCCGAGCGCCTCGTGGTGCTCACCAACGTCGAAGGGCTCTACACGGATTGGCCGAACAAGGATTCGCTGCTGTCCAAGATTGAGGCGGGCGAGCTGGCCAAGATGCTGCCCGGCTTGGACACCGGCATGATCCCGAAGATGGAGGCCTGCCTCACCGCGGTCCAGGGCGGGGTGAAGGCAGCGCACGTCATCGACGGCCGCGTGGCACACTCCGTGCTGCTGGAGCTTTTGACCATGGGCGGCGTTGGCACCATGGTGCTGCCGGACGACTACGACCGCGCGCACTACCCGGACGGAACGATCTTTAGAAAGGACGACGCATGAGCGAGTTTTCTTCGCGCTGGACTTCCGCGCTTTTAGACACCTACCCCGCGCCGCCGGTGGAGCTTGTCTCCGGCGAAGGCTCCACGGTCACCGACGCAGACGGCAACACCTACATCGACATGCTCGCCGGCATTGCCGTAAACGCGCTCGGCCACGCGCACCCGGCCGTCGTCGAGGCGGTGAGCGCGCAGGTGGCGCGCCTGGGGCACGTGTCCAACATCTTCGGCTCCCAGCCGGTGGTGGAGGTCGCCGAAGCGCTGCGTGCCCGCGTCGGCGACGAGACCGCGCGGGTGTTTTTCTGCAACTCCGGCGCCGAGGCCAACGAGGCCGCCTTCAAGCTCGCGCGCCTGACCGGCCGCCGCCGCATCCTCGCAGCTGAGCGTGGCTTCCACGGCCGCACCATGGGCTCGCTCGCGCTGACGGGCCAGCCGGACAAGCGCGCGCCGTTCGAACCCATGCCGGCGGGCGTCGAGTTCTTCCCGTACGGCGACATCGAGGCGCTCGAGGCCCTGGTGCAGCAGGACCCGGGCAACACCGCGGCGATCATCCTGGAGCCCATCCAGGGGGAGACGGGAGTCATCCCCGCTCCAGAAGGTTTCCTCACAGCGGTGCGCAATCTTTGCGACGCCCACGGCATCCTCATCATCGTCGACGAGGTCCAAACCGGCGTCGGCCGCACCGGCGACTTCTTCGCTTTCCAGCACGAAGGCGTCATGCCGGACGTGATCACCATGGCCAAGGGACTGGGCGGGGGACTTCCCATCGGCGCGACCATCGCCCGCGGCAAGGCGGCCGAGCTGTTTACCCCGGGCTCGCACGGCACGACCTTCGGCGGCAACCCCGTCGCCTGCGCCGCCGCGGGGGCCGTGCTTGGGGCCATCGACGAGGACTTCCTCGCCGAGGTGCGCCGTAAGGGGCAGTTGCTTCGCGACGCAGCTTCGCAGATCCCCGGTGTCACCCAGGTCCGCGGGCGCGGGCTGATGCTCGGGGTGGTGCTGGATGAGGCGGTGGCGAAGCTCGTCGTCAAGCATGGGCTCGAAAAAGGCCTGATTGTGAACGCACCGGGCGACGACGTCATCCGCCTGACACCGCCGCTGGTGATCACCGATGATGAGATTGAAGAAGCGATGAAGCGCCTCGCCCGTGCAATCGACGCAGCGAAAGAAAGGAGCTAAACCGATGGTCAGACACTTCCTGGCAGACGACGACCTCACACCGAAAGAGCAGGCCGAGGTGCTCGCACTCGCCGCGGAGCTGAAGCGGGACCCCTTCTCGCGCCGCCCGCTGGAGGGGCCGAAATCCGTCGCCGTGCTGTTCGACAAAACCTCCACCCGCACCCGCTACTCCTTCGACGCTGGCATCGCGCAGCTCGGCGGGCACGCGATTGTCACCGAAAGCGGCAACTCGCAGATGGGCACGAAGGAGAACTACCAGGACACCGGCGCGGTGCTGTCGCGCTTCGTGGAAGCGATTGTGTGGCGCACCTACGCCCACGACAACCTGCGGGAAATGGCGGAAACGGCCACCGTGCCGATCATCAACGCGCTTTCCGACGACCTGCACCCGTGCCAGATCCTCGCCGACCTGCAGACCGTGGTGGAGAACTTCTGCCCGGATGAGGGCCCGGCTGGGCTGAGGGGGCTCAAGGCCGTTTACCTGGGCGACGGCGACAACAACATGGCCAACTCCTACCTCATCGGGTTCGCCACCGCCGGCGTGGACATCACCGTCATCGCTCCGGACGGCTTCCAGCCGCGCGAGGAGTTCGTCGCACGCGCACGGCGCCGCGGCGAGGAAACCGGGGCGAAAGTCGTCGTGACCTCGGATATCGCGGCTGCGGAGGGCGCGAACGTGGTCATCACGGACACGTGGGTGTCCATGGGCATGGAGGAAGACGGCAAGGACCGCCGCACGCCGTTTTTGCCGTACCAGGTGGATGCTGCCCTGATGTCGCGCGCGGCGGAGGATGCAATATTCTTGCATTGCCTTCCCGCGTACCGCGGGAGCGAAGTCGCCGCGGACGTCATCGACGGGCCGCAATCGCGCGTCTTTGATGAAGCGGAAAACCGCCTGCACGCCCAAAAGGCGCTGCTGGCCTGGCTTTTGGAGCACCAAGTATGACCCAACCTGTATCCCGCACTGCGCGGCAGGCGAGAATCCTCGAGCTGCTCGAATCAACCCGCGTGTCCTCCCAGGTGCAGCTGTCCGAGCTGCTGTTGGACGAGGGCATCGACATCACCCAAGCCACCCTCTCGCGCGACCTCGACGAGCTCGGCGCGAAGAAGGTGCGCCCGCGCGCAGGCGGGCGCGCCTACTACACCGTGGGCGGCGAGGCAGATTCGCTCGAAGCGGCGCACTCCGGCCCGCGCGAGAAGCTGCGCCGCATGATCGAGGAGCTGGTGGTCTCCGTGGACTACTCCGGGCAGCTGGCCGTGGTGCGCACGCCGCCCGGGGCGGCCCAGTACTTGGCCAGCTACATCGACCGCGTGGGTCTGGACCAAGTGGTCGGTTCCATCGCCGGCGACGACACGGTGTTCGTGCTCGCCCGCGAACCGATCAGCGGCAAGGAGCTGGCGCAGCAGCTGTTCGGGCTGAAGGAAAACGTCGGCGAATAGACATCGCTGCGCCGATCGCATAATTTTACATACACTGAATAATTCTGAATCGTCCTGGAATTCGAAGGAGATCTTTCACCATGACTAACCGCGTTGTGCTCGCGTACTCGGGCGGCCTTGACACCTCTGTCGCCATCCCTTACCTCGCCGAAATGACCGGCGGCGAGGTCATCGCCGTCTCCCTGGACCTCGGGCAGGGCGGCGAGGACATGGAGTCCGTGCGTCAGCGCGCGCTGGACTGCGGCGCTGTGGAGTCCATTGTGGTGGACGCCAAGGACGAGTTCGCCGAGGAGTACTGCCTGCCCACCATCAAGGCCAACGGCATGTACCAGGGCGAGTACCCGCTGGTCTCCGCCATTTCCCGCCCGCTGATTGTCAAGCACCTGGTGGAAGCCGGTCACAAGTACGGCGGCACCCACGTCGCCCACGGCTGCACCGGCAAGGGCAACGACCAGGTCCGCTTCGAGGTCGGCTTCCTCAACCAGGACCCGGACCTGGAAATCATCGCCCCGGCCCGCGACTACGCCTGGACCCGCGACAAGGCTATCGAGTACGCCGAGGGCAAGGACCTGCCCATCGAGCAGTCTGCCGCTTCGCCATTCTCCATCGACCAGAACGTCTGGGGCCGCGCGGTTGAGACCGGCTTCCTGGAGGACCTGTGGAACCCGCCGACAAAGGACCTCTACGCCTACACCGAGGACCCGGCCCTGGGCAACGCCCCGGACGAGGTGATCATCTCCTTCGAGGCCGGTAAGCCGGTGGCTATCGACGGCCGCAAGGTCACCGTCCTCGAGGCCATCGAGGAGATGAACCGCCGCGCCGGTGCCCAGGGCATCGGTCGCCTGGACATGGTGGAAGACCGCCTCGTGGGCATCAAGTCCCGCGAGGTCTACGAGGCCCCGGGCGCAGTGGCCCTGATCACCGCGCACAAGGCGCTTGAGGACGTCACCGTCGAGCGCGAGCTGGCCCGCTACAAGCGCGTCATCGACGCCCGCTGGTCCGAGGAGGTCTACGACGGCCTCTGGTTCGGCCCGCTGAAGCGCTCCCTGGACGCGTTCATCGAGTCCACCCAGGAGCACGTCACCGGCGACATCCGCATGGTGCTGCACGCCGGCACCGCCACCGTCAACGGCCGCCGCTCCAACCACTCCCTGTACGACTTCAACCTGGCCACCTACGACACCGGCGACACCTTCGACCAGACCCTGGCTAAGGGCTTTGTGCGCCTGCACGGCCTGTCGTCGCAAATCGCGAACAAGCGCGACAGGGCGGCTGCCGCCTCCCAGGAGAAGTAGGGATGGAACAGCACAAGACCAACGAGGGCGCGCTGTGGGGAGGCCGTTTCTCCGGCGGCCCCTCGGAGGCGATGTTCGCCCTGTCCGTGTCCACCCATTTCGACTGGGTGCTCGCACCCTACGACGTGCTCGCCTCCAAGGCGCACGCGAAGGTGCTCAACAGGGCGGGTTTGCTTAGCGACGAAGACCTCACGGTGATGCTCGACGGCCTCGACAAGCTCGGCCGCGATGTCGCCGACGGCTCGTTCGGCCCGCTGCCCACCGATGAGGACGTGCACGGCGCGATGGAGCGCGGCCTGATCGACCGCGTCGGCCCCGAGGTTGGCGGCCGCCTGCGCGCGGGCCGGTCCCGCAACGACCAGGTCGCGGCGATGTTCCGCATGTGGCTGCGCGACGCACTCCGCGGCGTGGCCCAGGACGTCTCTGACCTGATCGACGCGATTGTCCAGCAGGCCGAGGCCCACCCGGACGCGATCATGCCGGGCAAGACCCACTTCCAGGCCGCGCAGCCGATCCTGCTCGCGCACTCTCTTCTGGCGCACGCCCAGTCGCTGCTGCGCGACCTGGAGCGCATCCAGGACGCGGACAAGCGCCTGGCCGTTTCGCCGTACGGCTCCGGTGCGCTGGCGGGCTCCTCACTGCACCTGGACCCGGAGGCGATCGCCGAGGAGCTCGGCTTCGCCTCCGCCACAGACAACTCGCTCGACGGCACCGCCTCGCGCGATTTCGCCGCCGAGTCGGCGTACGTGCTGGCGCAGATCGCCATCGACGTCTCCCGCTTCGCCGAAGAGATCATCGCCTGGTCCACGCCGGAGTTCGGCTACGTCACACTGCACGATGCGTGGTCCACGGGCTCGTCGATCATGCCGCAGAAGAAGAACCCGGACGTCCCGGAGCTCGCCCGCGGCAAGGCTGGACGCTTGATTGGCAACCTCACCGGGCTACTGGCCACGCTGAAGGCCATGCCGCTGGCGTACAACCGCGACCTGCAGGAGGACAAGGAGCCGCTGGTGGACTCGGTGACCCAGCTGTCGATTCTCTTGCCGGCGTTCACCGGCCTGGTGTCCACGCTTTCGTTCCACGAGGACCGCATGCGCGAGCTCGCCCCGGCGGGCTTCACGCTGGCGACGGATCTGGCCGAGTGGATGGTGCGCCAGGGGGTGCCGTTCCGCGAGGCCCACGAGGCGTCCGGCGCCTGCGTCCGCATCGCGGAGTCCCGCGGCGTGGATTTGGTCGACCTCACGGACGAGGAACTGCAAAGCGTCGATAAGCGTTTGCTCCCTGAGGTCCGCGAAGTGCTCACCGTCGACGGCGCGGTCGCCTCCCGCGACACCCGCGGCGGCACCGCCCGCCCGCGCGTGGAGGAGCAGCGCGAGCGCGTGCGCGAGGCGAACAAGGCCGCGCGCGAGTGGGCGGCAAAGCCGGTGCGCGCGCAGTAGTTCGTCGATTGCGGCGCGCATGTCGGCCCGGCCATTTAGCATGTGAGATATGAGTGTGCCGAGCAGCCATGACGCCAAGCCCCGGGGACGGAAAGTCTCCGTGGTGCTTGGCGTCATTTTAGTTGGGGTGGTTATCGCCGCCGTCGCGCTGGGACGGGGGCTGCTGCCCTTCGGTGACGGTGACGGCGACGGCGGAGGCGGGGGAGCGGCCGGCGGTTCCGGCGGCAAGTTGACGCAGCTGCACGGCGTCATCGGATCGGAGAAGCGGGCCTACTTCGAAGACCCCGACGTGGTGGCTCGGCTGGAGGAGCTGGGGTACAGCGTCAGCGTCACCACCGCCGGCTCGCGCCAGATCGCCACCACCACGGATATTGCGGAGCAGGACTTCGTCTTTCCGTCGTCGGCGCCCGCGACACAGAAGGTGCGCGAACAGGGCAGCGGCTACTCCGTGGACTTCCCGTTCTTTACGCCGATGGCGGTGGCGAGCTGGAAGCCGATCGCCGACCTGCTCGTGGCGGAAGGCGTGGTCAGCGAGCAAAACGGCACCTACACCCTGGACGTGAACAAGTACATGGACCTAGCCCGCTCCGGCAAACGTTGGCGTGATCTGGGCGAGGCGTACCCGTCGCCACGCAATGTGCAGATCCGCTCCACGGACATCCGCACCTCCAACTCAGCGGCGATGTACCTGTCGCTGCTGGCGTGGGAGGTGGCCGAGCGCGACCCGGAGCGCAGGGACGACGTCGGGTACCTCATCGACGAGATCGCACCGTTTTTCACCGCGCAAGGATATAGCGAGGCGTCCTCGTCGGGTCCGTTCACCGATTACCTGAGCCAGGGCATGGGTGCAGCGCCAATGGTGATGGTCTACGAGGCGCAGTTCTTGGGCGAGCAGATGCGCCCGCACTCCCGCATCCGCGACGACATGGTGCTGCTGCACTTGAGCCCCACCGTGCTCGCGAACCACGGCATCGTCGGCGTCTCGGAAGGCGGCAAGGAGCTCGGGCGCCTGCTGTCGAATGATCCGCAGCTGCAGCAGCTCGCCGCCCGACACGGCTTCCGGCCCGCGAACTCCGGCAGCTTGGCACAGGAACTCGAGGACCGCGGTCTCGACGCTCCATCCGACTACGTCAATTCCATCGACCCGCCCTCCTACGACAGGCTCGAGCAGCTCATCGACGGAGTGGGACAACGCTACGCCGGAGCACCCGCGCCGGTGAAGGAGGACGACCAGTGAAACGCCTTTACGCGGCCATCGCCGCCTTGATGTCGCTCATGCTCGCGTCGTGCATCTCGCTCGGCGGCGACACCTCCGGTTCCTCGGGCTCCGGCGCTGGCTCCGGTTCCGGCAAGCCGGCGGACCTGACCATCGTCGCCGCCACCGAGCTGAAGGACCTGGAGGGGCTGGTCGACCAGGCCGCCAAGGACCTCGGCTTCTCCATCGACATGCAATTCCCCGGCGGCACCCTGGACAACTCGCAGACGCTCAAGCGCGGCGACTTCGACGGAAAAGTGGACGCCACCTGGTTCGCCACCAACCGCTACGTCAACCTCATCGGCGCCACCGACAAGCTCGACGGCGAGACGAAGATCGCCACCAGCCCCATAGCGTTCGGCGTCTGGGAGGACAGCGCCAAGCGCCTCGGCTGGGACGCCAAGCAGCCCACGTGGGCGGAGTTCGCCGCAGCCGCGGAGGCCGGGGAGTTCAGCTTCGGCATGACCAACCCGCAGGCGTCCAACTCCGGGTTCTCCGCGCTCGTCGCCGTTGCCACCGCGCTGGCGGACACCGGCGACGCCATCGCGCCGGCGGACCTGGAGCGCGTGGGCCCGCGCCTCGAGCAGCTGTTCCAGGCCCAAACCATGGTCTCCGGGTCCTCCGGGTGGTTGGCCGAGGCGTTCGCCGACGACCCGGAGCGCGCGGACGCGATCGTCAACTACGAGTCCACGCTGCACCAGATGCGCCAGCAGGGCCAGCCCATTGAGGTCGTGGTCCCGGCGGACGGCGTGATCTCCGCGGATTACCCGCTGTCCGCGCTCGCGCAGCCGGCGAATACGGACGCACGGGAGCGCGTCGAAAAGCTTGCGAATTGGCTCCTGGAGCACCAGCCCGACATCGCGGACACCTTCCGCAGGCCGGTGACGCAGGTGGACAACCTGCCCGCGGAGATCGCGGACCAGCAGGTCATCGAGCTGCCGTTCCCCGCGAACGAAAGTGTGGTGGACGAGCTGCTGTACGCCTACGACAACTCCTACCGCCAGCCCGGCACCACCACGTTTGTGCTGGACACCTCGGGTTCGATGGAGGGCCAGCGCATCGCGTCGCTGAAAGACATCATGCATTCGCTTATCGACGGCTCCGCTTCCACCCTCACCGGCGACGTCTCCCTGCGCGACCGGGAGAACGTCACGCTGCAGTCCTTCGACAGCAGGCCGAACGACCCCGTGACGGCGCGGTTCTCCCACGAGGACCCGGCGGCGGTCGCGGAGCTGACGAAGTACGTCGACGGGCTCAGCGCCAGCGGCTCCACCGCGATGTACCAGACGCTGCTTGAAGCACTGCGCGAGACGGATCCGGCCGGCGGGATTCCGTCGATAGTCCTGCTCAGCGACGGCCAAGACACCGTCGGGCCCCGCTTTTCCAAGTTCAAGGAGGAATACGAGCAGCTGCCGGCCGCACAGCGGTCCGTGCCGGTGTTTGTGATCCTCTACGGCGACGCCAGCGAGTCGGAGATGCGCGAGCTGGCGGAGCTGACCGGCGGCGAAGTGTTCGACGCGCTCGGCGGCGACCTCGCGGCGGCGTTTAAGGAGATCCGTGGATTCCAATAATGTTTCAGGCAACGCGTTCGCCCGCTACTTCGCGTCGCAGAAGAACCAGGTCGGGCTGGTGCTTGCCATCCTGGTGGTTGTTCTGCACTTGGTGGTGGGCATCGGCATCTACTGGCCGGTGGCGGCGCTGGCGGCCTACGGCGCGGGCGCGGCGCTGACTCCCGCGCGCACCCCAAAGGAGCTGCCCGTGGCGCCGGCGGAGCCCACCCCGGTGGTGCTGGAGCGGTCGCTGCAGGAGACCTCCAGGCGTTTGGGCGGCGCCCGCCCGCCGCGGCAGGTGATGGCCCAGGCGCGTGCGCTCGAAGACACTGTCCGGTTCGTGCTCTCGGAGTGGGAGCACTTGGAACCGACTCCGGAGCACCGCCAAACGATATGGAATGTGGTGAAGGTGTACTACCCGGAGGTCGTCGATACGTATCTCGATGCCCCGCAGTACCGCGACGCCTCCGCAGTGCGGGTTGTCGTGGACTCGCTGACCACGCTCACGCGCGCGGCAGGAAGGGTGCGGCAGGGCATCTTGGACGACAACCTGCGTGCGATGGACTCCCAAGCGCAGTTCCTGCGGGAGGAGCTGGGGGAGTTGCCCGGACTCGACGACAGCTACCGCGGCGGCGACGGGTACGATCCGAAACCATGAGTCTGGATCCGAAGCTTCTCAGCGTCCTCGCGTGCCCCAAGGACAAGGGCCCGCTGGAGTACAACCAGGAAAAGCAGCTCTTGGTCAACGAACGCCTCGGAATTGCCTATCGCATCGACGACGGCATCCCGGTTTTGCTCATCGACGAAGCAGAGCCCTACACCCCCGCGAACTAGAAGAAAGCGACCATGACTTCCTCCAACATCATTGATGAGCTGACCTGGCGAGGGCTGATCAACCAGTCCACCGACCTAGACAACCTGCGCGAAGCCGCGCAAGCGCCGATTACCCTGTACTGCGGGTTTGACCCGACCGGCCCGTCGCTGCACGCCGGCCACCTCGTGCCGCTTCTGATGCTGCGCCGCTTCCAGGAGGCCGGCCACACACCGATCGTGCTGGCCGGCGGCGCCACCGGCATGATCGGCGATCCGCGCGACGTAGGGGAGCGGTCCATGAACTCCGCGGACACCGTGAAGGATTGGGCCGAGCGCATCTCCGGCCAGCTCAAGCGCTTCGTGCACTTCGACGGCGACAACGCCGCGAAGCTGGTCAACAACAACGACTGGACCAAGGACCTCAGCGCGATCGAGTTCCTGCGCGACATCGGCAAGCACTTCTCCCTGTCCACCATGCTGGGCCGCGAGACGGTGAAGCGACGCCTGGAAAACGACGGCATCTCCTACACCGAGTTCTCCTACATGCTGCTGCAGGCCAACGATTTTGTGCAGCTGCGCCGCGAGCACGACTGCATTCTGCAGATCGGCGGCGGCGACCAGTGGGGCAACCTCGTGGCCGGCGTCGACCTGAACCGCCGCATCGACGGCGCGCAGACCCACGCGCTGACCGTTCCGCTTGTCACGGATTCCGAGGGCAAGAAGTTTGGCAAGTCCACCGGCGGCGGGTCCCTGTGGCTCGACCCGGAGATGACCAGCCCGTACACCTGGTACCAGTACTTCGTGAACACCGCGGACGCCGACGTGATCCGCTACCTGCGCTGGTTCACTTTCTTGGACCAGGAGGAGCTCGCCCGCCTCGAGGTCGAGGTGGAGGAGCGCCCGTTCAAGCGCGAGGCGCAGCGTCGCCTCGCGCAGGAGATGACGGACCTGGTCCATGGCGTCGAGGCGCGTGAGGCAGTCGAGCTCGCATCCCAGGCGCTGTTCGGCCGCGCCGAGCTTGCGGACCTGGACGAGGCGACCCTCGCCGCCTCCGTCTCCGAGACCGACATCTTCGAGTTCTCCGGCGAGACCACCATCGTGGATCTGCTCGTGGGCGCTGGCCTCGCGGACTCCAAGGGTGCCGCCCGCCGCTCGATCAAGGAAGGTGGCGCGTACGTGAACAACGTCCGCATCGAGGACGAGACGTGGGTGCCCACCGAGGACGACTTCCTTCACGGCTCCTGGCTGGTGCTTCGCCGCGGCAAAAAGAACTTCGCGGGAGCGAAGCGCGTGTAGCACCCAGCTTTACGACGAGCTACCGCCCAGGCCCGGATTTCCCATCTGGCCTGGGCGTTTTGTGTTGTGCTTGGCTTCGTGGTTATATATCCATCCGTTGCTTCCGAGCGGTTGGGCCGCTTGGAGGGAATGGTTTAAGTGAATAGGGGTTACGTTCTGGTTAACCGGGGTTTAACGTGAGTTTGACTTTTGGTTGGTTGGTTGTGTAGCTTCTGATCAAGTCGCTTTTTCCGGCTGGGATCGTGTTGGGTTCTGGTTGGTGGGTGTGCTGGTGTTGTTTGAGAACTCGATAGTGTGCCAATGTACTTTTGTTGCGTGGGTGTGTTTGCCTGCCTCGTTTTGTGCACTGTGTGGTGTGTGCCCTGTGTGGGTGTGTGCCGGTGGTGGCGTGGTTGAATTCCAATGATGGATCGCGTCATCTGTTTGGTTCGGTGTGCGTGGGGTGTGGTTGAACATGTTTCACGTATTTTTTTGGCCAGCCTCCTTTGTGCCCCGTCGGGTTGGGGGTTGGTGTGAACCTTTGTAATTTTTGGATTTTGCCAGTCCAGCACTTTGTGTTGGTTGGTTTGTTTTTGGTTGGGTTTGGGCTTTTCACGGCCTGTTTCTGCTGAAACGTTTTTGTGGAGAGTTTGATCCTGGCTCAGGATGAACGCTGGCGGCGTGCTTAACACATGCAAGTCGAACGGAAAGGCTCCTGCTTGCAGGGGTACTCGAGTGGCGAACGGGTGAGTAACACGT